>DATEML010000252.1:0-9952 GCA_035275585.1 Steroidobacteraceae bacterium
GCCCTCGCGGATCACGTTGCGGAAGTAGTGATGCGCGAACGACGGCTCGATGCCGTTCGAGGCATTGTTCGCCAGCGACAGCGAGATCGTGCCGGTCGGCGCGATCGAGCTGTGGTGCGTGAAGCGGCCGCCGACTTCGGCCAGCTCATCGACCAGCTCCGGCGCCGCTTCGGCGACGCGCTGCATGTAGCGGCTGTACTTCGCGTGCAGGATGCGGCCTGGCACCTTCTGCCCGACCCGCCAGCCGTCGCGCGTCATCTCCGGCCGCTTGCGCAACATCTCGGCGGTGACCGGGAATTCCTCGAGCATGATCGGCGCGGGGCCCTTCTCCTTCGCCAGCTCCAGCGCGGCTTCCCAGCCGGCGAGCGCCATCTCGCGCGACACGTTCTGCGTGAACGCGACCGACTTGCGCGAGCCGTACTTCATGCATTGCATGGTGATGGCCGAGCCGAGGCCGAGGAATCCCATGCCGTGGCGGCGCTTGCTGAGGATCTCGTCGCGCTGCTGACCGAGCGGCAGGCCGTTGATCTCGACCACGTTGTCGAGCATGCGCGTGAACACCTTCACGACCTTGCGGAACTCTTCCCAGTCGAAGCGCGCGTGGTCGGTGAACGGATCGACGACGAAGCGCGTGAGGTTGACCGAGCCGAGCAGGCACGAGCCGTACGGCGGCAGCGGTTGCTCGCCGCAGGGATTGGTGGCGCGGATGTTCTCGCACCACCAGTTGTTGTTCATTTCGTTGACGCGGTCGATCAGCACGAAGCCGGGCTCGGCGAAGTCGTAGGTGGAGGACATGATCACGTCCCACAGGCGCCGCGCCGGCAGGGTCTTATAGACCTTGCAGCAGACCAGACCCGACTCGTTCGCGACGTAGTTGCGCACCGTGGGCCACTCGCGCCACACGTACTTCGTCGGGTCCTGCAGATCCTCGCCTTCCGCTTCGCGCGCCGTGACCGGAAACGCCAGCGTCCAGTCCGTGTTCGCCTTGACCGCCTGCATGAACTCGTCGGTCACGAGCAGCGACAGATTGAACTGGCGCAGCCGGCCGGCCTCGCGCTTGGCGCGGATGAAATCCATCGCGTCCGGATGGCCGATGTCGAACGTGCCCATCTGCGCGCCGCGGCGACCGCCGGCCGACGACACCGTGAAACACATCTTGTCGTAGATATCCATGAAGGAGAGCGGCCCGGACGTGTACGCGCCGGCACCGGAGACATACGCGCCGCGCGGCCGCAGCGTCGAGAATTCGTAGCCGATGCCGCAGCCGGCCTTCAGCGTCAGCCCCGCCTCGTGCACCTTGGCGAGGATGTCGTCCATCGAATCGTGAATCGTGCCGGAGACCGTGCAGTTGATCGTCGAGGTCGACGGCTTGTGCTCCTGCGCGCCGGCGTTCGAGATGATGCGGCCCGCCGGGATCGTGCCCTTGCGCAGGGCCCACAGAAACTGCTCGTACCACTGGTCGCGCACGTTCTCGCGCTCGACGTCGGCGAGCGCGCGCGCGACGCGTTTATAGGTCTCGTCCATCGAACGGTCGATCGGCGTGCCGTCTTTGGCGCTCAATCGGTACTTCTTGTCCCAGATATCGAGCGAGGCCTCCTGAAAGGGAATGCTGTTGACGTCCATGGGCTCAAATTGAACTGGAATAGCGGTCTTCATGCCGGATTGACTCTCTGCGATTTCGATCGGGCGGTCCCCATTCGACTCCTGCCCGACAGCGCCGGGTCGCGAGCCCCTGACGCTGCCTCGGCAGCCCACCTGACCAATGAGCGGCTGCGCTTCTGCGATGGAAGTCCGCGGTCGGGCCGCAGCCATTTTTGTACATCGCGAAACACAACATATTGTGTCAGGGCTGCAAGCCTATGCCCGGCAACAGCAACCCGTCAAGAAATCCAAAGCCATAAAACGGTTCTATTATTCAAATACATTTCAGCAGGTTACGAGAATATGCTGACGATTTTCCACTGCGACTTTTTGGTCGAAGAAAATTGCCTGTGTAGAGACTACACACAAGATCTTGTGTCCCCTGCAATCCCACAGGTTATGCACATGATGCTCACTGTCCTCCTCACAGGTTGTCCGCAGGCGCCGCGAGGCGCGAACGGCAGCGGTCGAGCTTACGGCTAGAATCGACGCACTTGCGGTGGCCACGCGCCACCCGAATTCACGTGAGTCCAGATCAGGATATGTGCATGAGAGTACTGGCGATCAAGGCCCTGGCGATCACAAGCGCCGTGGCAAGCCTGGCGCTGAGCGCCGATGTCGGCGCACAACTGCCGGAGAAAGTCGGCGACACACCGCTGCCCTCGCTCGCGCCGATCGTGAAGAAGGCCTCCCCGGCCGTGGTCAACATCGCGACGCGCGGCACGCTGCGCGACCAGCGACGCAATCCGCTGCTCGAGGATCCTTTCTTCCGCCGCTTCTTCGACGCGCCCGACCTGGTGCCGCGCGAGCGGCAATTCCAGAGCGCCGGCTCCGGCGTCATCGTCGACGCGCGCCAGGGTTACATCATCACCAACGCGCACGTGGTCGAGAACGCGGACGAAATTACCGTCACGCTGCTCGACGACCGTCAGTTCAAGGCGAAGGTGATCGGCGCCGACAAGCCCTCGGACGTGGCGCTGCTGAAGATCACCGCGAACAACCTGGTCGAGATGCCGCTCGCGGACTCGAGCAAGGCCGAAGTCGGTGACTTCGTGCTCGCCATCGGCAATCCGTTCGCGCTCAGCCATACGGTGACGTCCGGGATCATCAGCGCGCTCGGCCGCTCCGACGGCAGCGCCGATTCCTACCAGGATTTCATTCAGACGGACGCGCCGATCAACCCGGGCAACTCCGGCGGCGCGCTCGTCGACCTGCGGGGCCAGCTCGTCGGCATCAATAGCGCGATCTTCTCCGGCAGCGGCGGCAACATCGGCATCGGCTTCGCCATCCCGTCGAACATGGTCAAGGCAGTGATGACGCAGCTCGTGCAGTACGGCGAGGTGAAGCGCGGCATGCTCGGTGTGCAGCTGGCGAACCAGTTCACGCCCGACATCGCGCAGAGCCTCGGTCTGGACAACGCGCATGGCGCGCTGGTTTCGGAAGTCGTCGAAGGCGGCTCGGCCGACAAGGCGGGCATCAAGGCCGGCGACGTGATCACGTCGATCAATGGCCGCACGATCGCCAACGCCGCGGAGCTGCGTAACAGCATCGGCGTGCTGCGGATCGGCGAAAAAGTCGAGATCGGCCTGCTGCGCGAGGGCAAGCCGCGACGCGTGACCGCGGTCATCGGCGAGCGCTCGGGTACCGACGCTGACGCGGCAGCGCAGATTCATTCGGCCTTCGAGGGCGCAGCGTTCAGCAACGCTGACGGCGGCGGCGTGCTGGTGCAGTCGGTCGCGGCCGGCAGCCCGGCTGCGCAGAGCGGGCTGCGTGCGAACGACGTCATCCTGCAAATCGGCCGGGAGCGGATCGCGAACGTCGAGCAGCTGCGCGCCGTGCTGAAGGGCGTCAACTCGTTCGCGATCACGATCCAGCGCGGTCGCTCGCGGCTGGTATTCCCGGTGGGCTGACCGGCCCGCACACGGCCAGGGCGCGCGCATTCTTGTCCAGGCGCGCCAGCTGTTTTGCGGCCTCGTAGAAGCGCGGCAGATCGCCGCCCGATTCGCTCAACACGCGCTGCAGCCCCGGCACGCACCCGTAGTACGTTGCCGCCGAGACGAGGTGCGCGTTCGTCAGGGTGCGATCGAACCAGCGGTCGTAACCCGAATAGCCGTGCCACTGTTGCCTGAGCTGCGCGTAGTCCAGCTTGAGCTCGCCGAACTCGTATTGCTTGCGGCTGCGCTTCTCGTCGTCCGGCAGAACCGATTCATACAGCGTGCGTAACTTGTCGCGCGCCTTGAGCAGCAGCGCGATGAATTGCCCCTGGCGCTCACGCTGCTCCTGCCACGTGGCCAGGTCCTGGTTGCGGTGTCGTGCAGCCAGCCAACGCTCGAGGCCGGCTTCCTCGACGACCGTAGCGAAGGATTCGTTGAACTCCGAATCGCCCGGCACGTAGACGACTTGGTGGGCCAGCTCGTGAAACAACGTCGCGGCGAGCTGTGCGTCGCTCCAGCCGAGCATCGTGTTCAGCACCGGGTCCTTGAAATGACCGAGCGTCGAGTAGGCCGCGACGCCGCCGACCGCGACATCGTCGCCGCGGCGGCGCAAGCCGCGGGCGTAGCGCTGCGCGGCCGCTTCGTTGAAGTAGCCGCGATATACGACGCAACCGGCGATCGGGAAACACCAGCGGCGCGGCTCGACCGAGAACTCGGGCGCGGCGAAGACGTTCCACACGACATAGGGACGGCCGAGGTCCGCGTAGCTGCGGTACGACTCGTTGTCGGGCAGGCCTAGCTCGCGCGACGCGAAGTCGCGGGCGGCCGCGACGTACTCCAGCCGGGTGCGCAGCTCCGGCGGCGTGCTCGCGTCGGCCAGCACCTCGGCGATCGGTTCGCGCTTGGCGGCGATCGCCATCTGTCCGCCGGCGGCCTGTATCAGGTAGCAGCCCGTGAGCGGCAGCACGGCGGCAGCAATCGTCAGCAATCGGGCAATTCGATACAGTGACATGGCTATGCGAATTTATCTCGTTGGCGGCGCAGTGCGCGATGAGCTGCTCGGTCTGCCGGCGCGGGAGCGGGACTGGGTGGTCGTCGGCGCGCGTCCCGAGGAGCTGCTGGCGCAAGGCTTCAAGCCCGTCGGCAAGGACTTCCCGGTGTTCCTGCATCCGCAGACCGGTGAGGAATACGCGCTGGCCCGCACCGAGCGCAAGACCGCGCCGGGCTACCGCGGCTTCGAGACGCTGTTCGCGCCCGACGTCACACTCGAGCAGGACCTGGAGCGCCGCGACCTGACGATCAACGCGATCGCCAGGGATCCGGACAGCGGCGCGCTGATCGATCCGTTCGGCGGTCAGCGCGACCTGCGCGATCGCTCGTTGCGGCACGTCTCGCCGGCGTTCGTCGAAGACCCGGTGCGCGTGCTGCGCGTCGCGCGCTTCGCCGCGCGGTTTGCGCCGCTCGGATTCAGCGTTGCGCCCGAGACGCTGGCGGTGATGCGCGAAATCGCCGCCCGTGGCGAGCTCGACGCGCTGGTCAGCGAGCGCGTCTGGCAGGAAACGCAGCGCGCGCTCGAGATGCCCGCGCCGGCGCGATTCTTCGAAGTGCTGCGCGCGGCGAACGCATTGCCCGCGATCTTCCCGGAGCTGCATGCGCTGTTCGGCGTGCCGCAGCCCGAGCGCTGGCATCCCGAGATCGACTCGGGCGTGCACACGCTGATGGTGCTGGAGCAGGCGGCGAAGCTGAGCGAGGATCCGGTGGTGCGGTTCGCAGCGCTGACACACGACCTCGGCAAGGGCACGACCCCGCCGGAGCAGTGGCCGCGCCACATCGCGCACGAGCAGCGCGGCGTCGCGCTGGTCGAGGGACTGTGCGATCGCTTGCGGATTCCCAACGCGTATCGCGAGCTCGCGGTCCTCGTGTCGCGATACCACCTCGACGCGCATCGTGTCGCAGAGCTGCGCGACAGCACGCTGCTCGACTTGCTGGAACACGTGGACGCCTTCCGGCGCGCCGCGCGTTTCGAGCAGTTCGTGCTGGCCTGCGAAGCGGATGCGCGCGGGAGAAAAGGCCTGGAGAACCGCGACTACCCGCAAGCGGATCACTTGCGACGGGCACGCGCCGCGGCAGCGGGCGTAACGCTCGAGCCCGTGGAACGCGACGGACTGAATGGACCACAGATCGCGGAAAAGCTGCGGCGGGCGCGGCTCGCTGCGCTGGCGCAGCTTCGCAAGTAACTACAGGCTAGCTGCCAGATCGCGGACCGCGAAGCCGCGCAGCGGCGGCTCGAAACCGCGGCTCAACCCGATCACTTTGAACCGTTCGCCCATCTCGCCCGGCAGCGTCAGCAGCATCGCCTGGCGAGCCAGCTGCACGCGCGACGCAAGCTCCTGCTCTTCCGCCGGCGCGAGCAGCCGCTCGAGTCCGTTGCCGATCAGGAAATGCGCCTGCGTCGCGAAGCCCGCAACAGCCAGGCCCGCGGCGACCGCTGCTTCCGCCACCGCGGTGAAGTCGACCCACGCGCCGATATCCTGCACGCCGACGTTGATCAGCGGATCGTCGTGGAAACGCTGGCGAAAGTGGCACAGCAACGTGCCCTCGCGACGCTCGCTGCGATAGTACTGGCGCTGCGGCAGACCATAGTCGATGAAGAGCACTACGCCTTCGCGCAGCGCCGTCCCGACGCCAGCGATCCACGGCGCCAGCCGCATGTTGATCTCCGACGTGTAGCCGTCAGGCAGCCGCTCGTCCGTGTTCGCCTCGATGCGCCGTACGGCCGCTTCGAGCTCCGCGTCTGCGTGAGTTTCGGACCAGTCGAGACGGCCGAGCTGCCAGGTGACGCCGAGCGAGTTGACCTGGTCGCCACGGATGCGGAAGCGCTGCACCGGCAGCGCGTCCAGAACTTCGTTCGCCAGCATGACCCCGCGGAATTCTTCCGGCAGGCGATCGAGCCATTCGACGCGCGCCGCGTGTGCCGGCGCCCGTTCCTGGACGAGCGCGCGCTGGCGTTCCCGCAAGTCCGCGCTCACCTCGAGAATGAGATAGCGTTCCGGCAACGCGCGCTGCGCGGCCAGCTCGTTGAGCAAGTCGGCTGCCATCACACCCGAGCCCGCGCCGAGCTCGAGGATCGCGCCGCCGCTCACGTGCTGCAGGATTTCACCGCACTGGGTTGCGAGGCAGCGGCTGAACAGCGGCGAGACTTCCGGCGCTGTGACGAAGTCGCCGCCGGCGCCGAGCTTGATCGCGCCTGCGCTGTAATAGCCGAGCCCGGGCTCGTAGAGCGCCATCTCCATGAAGCGCTCGAAGCTGAGCCAGCCGCCGCGCACATCGATCTCCTCCCAGATGCGGTTCACCAGGCGGCGGCTGTGCGCGGCCTCGTCGGCGGTCAGCGGCGGGAGCGGTAGAGCCGTGCTCACGCGACTGCCTTCCAGGCGGAGCGCCGCGCCGGATTTGCTTCGGTGCGTAGTTCAGCGAACATGTCCAACATGGATCCCCACACTCTGGCCGGCCGCACCGTCCTGATCACGGGGGCTGCCCGGCGCATCGGCGCCGCGCTGGCCCGCGGCTTTCACGCGCATGGCGCCGACATCTGTATTCATTGTCACCAATCTGTCGGCGAAGCGGAACGGTTGCGTGATGAGCTCAATGGCAAGCGTGCGCGCTCGGCCGCCGTCGTCACGGCGAATCTGCTCGATCTCGCGGCCCTGCCGGGCGTCGTCGCGGGCGCAGTGAGTGCGTTCGGGCGACTGGATGCGCTCATCAACAACGCGTCCTCCTTCTATCCGACGCCGCTCGGCAGCGTGTCGCCGGCGCAGTGGGACGATCTCATGGGCACGAACTTGCGCGCGCCGTTTTTCCTGGCGCAGGCGGCAGCGCCGCAGCTGCGCAGTACCAAGGGCGCGATCGTGAACATGATCGACATTCACGCTCAGCGTCCTCTGCCGCGGCATCCGGTCTACTCGACCGCCAAGGCCGGGTTGGCGATGATGACGCGAGCGCTCGCGCGCGAGCTGGGTCCGGACGTACGCGTCAACGGCATCGCACCGGGTCCGATCCTGTGGCCCGAAGCGGGCCTGGATCCCCAGCTGCAGAAAGAGATCGTCGCAAAGACACTGTTGAAGCGCAGCGGCTCGCCCGAGGACGTCGTGCGCGCCGCCTTGTTCTTCGTCAAGGATGCGCCGTACGTCACCGGGCAGATCCTGGCGGTCGACGGTGGCCGGAGCGTGGGATGGTGACCGCCACAAGCGCGTGATCTGCGTGCGGGAACTCCGCCCACAGCTCGCCGATCGTGCGGTGTTGCGTCGGATGCCGCAGCCCGGGCGCAAGGTCGGCGAGCGGCTTCAGCATGAACGCCCGGTGCAGCAGGTCCGGCCGCGGCAGGAGCAGTCCAGGTTCGTCGCTCACGACCTGGTCGTACATCAGGATGTCCAGGTCCATCGTGCGCGGCGCCCATTTGGGCGCGCCAGGCGGCCGTCCACACAGCGCTTCGATCCGCTCCAGCGTCTGCTTCACCTTTGCGGCGGAGTCGGCCGTACGGAAGCCGACGACGAGATTGACGAAGTCCGCGCCTGCAAAGCCGACTGCGGGATTGCGGTAGGCAGGAGAGATAGCGAGATCGCCGAACACCTGCTCCAGTTCGTCGAGCGCGCGCGCGAGATGCGTTTCCGGCTCGACGTTGCTGCCCGCGGCGACGTAGACCTCAGCCATAGTCCGCCGTGCGCCGCTCGATCTCGATGCCGACGTCACGCGCGCCGCGGATCGCACCCTGCTTGTTGAGCCGCACCTTCACCCAGCTCACGCCGAACTCGGTTACGACGACGCGCGCGATCTGCTCGGCGAGCGTTTCGACCAGGTTGAACTGCGACTCGCCGACGAATGCCAGCAGTCGCTTGGCGACTCTCTTGTAATCGATCGTGTCCTCGATGCGATCGCTGGCCGCCGCCCGGCGGATATCGGTGGCCATCTCCAGGTCGATGATGACCGTCTGCTTGACCCGCCGCTCCCAGTCCCAGATGCCGACGATGCATTCGACGGTGAGTGCGCTGAGGAAAATCTTGTCCATTCTCTTTGGATTCTCAGGAACCGTGCGGCGGCGGCCGCAGAGTATCCAGCGGCCAGCGCGCGCTGGCGCGGATCTTCAGCTCGTCGTGCTCGCCGCCGGCCAGCCGGCGGTAGCCAGCGTACGCGATCATCGCCGCGTTGTCCGTACAGAACTCCGGCCGCGGATAGAGGATTTTCAGGCCCGCACGCCGGCCGAGCGCACCGAGCTCGCTGCGCAGTTGCTCGTTCGCCCCGACGCCGCCGGCGACGACGAGCGTCGACATGCCGGTCTGCGCCGCTGCGCGCGCGCACTTCGCGACGAGCGTTTCCACGACGGCTTGCTGGAACTCGCGCGCGACGTCGGCGCGCGTCTGCTCATCCAGCACGACGTCGCGCGTCGCCACGACGACTGCGGTCTTGAGCCCGCTGAAGCTGAAATCGAGCCCCGGGCGGTCGAGCATCGGCCGCGGAAACTTGAACTTGCCGGGTCTACCGCTGCGCGCGAGCGCGGCGAGCGCCGGGCCACCCGGGTACGGCAATCCGAGCAGCTTCGCGGTCTTGTCGAAGGCTTCGCCCGCGGCGTCATCGAGCGACGAGCCGATGATCCGGTAGTCGCCCAGTCCGCGCACGACGGCCAACAGGGTATGGCCGCCCGACACGAGCAGCGCCAGGAATGGGAATTCGGGCGGTGTCGCTTCGAGCATCGGCGCCAGCAGATGACCTTCAAGGTGATGCACGCCGAGGGCGGGCCGTCCCCAGGCGAATGCGAGGCTGCGCGCGACCGCGCCGCCGACTAGCAGCGCACCGACGAGCCCCGGCCCGGCCGTGTAGGCGACGCCGTCGAGCTGTTCCGGTCGTGTGGCGGCCTCCGCCAGTGCCGTGTCGATCAGCGGCAGGAGCCGGCGTACGTGGTCCCGCGACGCCAGCTCGGGTACGACGCCGCCGTACTCGGCATGCATCTGCACCTGGCTGTGCAGGCAGTGCGACAGCAGGCCCGCCCGGCTGTCGTACACGGCCGCCGCGGTCTCGTCGCAGGAGGTTTCGACGCCCAGCACCCTCATATCAGTTGAACTCTCAAGTTGCCGTTCCTGCTTTGATTTTCACCGGCCGCATCATTACACTGGCGCGCTCTCGAAAGCCTGTCCGGGCCCTCAGGCAACGCCGGGCCGACGATCGGGGACGGGCAATTTCACGGGAATTCATAGAGGTAGCGATGCCGAGCGTTCGCGTCCGAGAAAACGAGTATTTCGATGCCGCCCTGCGGCGCTTCAAGCGCGCCTGCGAGAAGGCGGGAGTGCTGACCGAGCTGCGGCGGCGCGAATTCTACGAGAAGCCGA
>DATEML010000253.1:0-43757 GCA_035275585.1 Steroidobacteraceae bacterium
TTCTATGCGGTGCAATTCTTTCCGATGGCGCACAAGAACATGGGCGGTGTCGCGATCGACATGCGCGCACGCGTGCTCGACAAGAAGCACAAGCCGATTCCCGGCCTGTACGCCGGCGGCGAGATCACGGGCTCGGCCGGCATCAATGGCATGGCGGGCCTCGACGGCACGTTCACCGGTCCCTCGATCCTCATCGGTCGAATCGCGGGACAGTCCGCGGCGGCACAGGTCGTAGGCAGCGCTGCCGTGCCCGCCGCGCAGCCTGCGACCGCCGAGCAGCCGCTCGCGCTGCGCGCGCCGTGGTCTCCGACGATGAGCGCAGCGCAGCTCGAGGAATCATTGAAGACCTCGCGCGACGGCTATTGGCATTTCGAGCAGGTCCATCGCAGCGTGCTGCGCCGCGAATGGCCATGCAACGAATGTCATTCGGCACTGCTGCCGCAGGCACCGGCGCGCGACGTTGCGACGCTGCGCGCGCTGACCGATACGTGCGATCACTGCCACACCGCACCGATTTCCCGCTGACATCCCCATCGAGGTTCGAACATGAGCGAATCGAATTCGCGCCGCACGGCGCTCCGTTTGATCATTGCGGCAACGCTGGCGTCGAGCGCACTGTGCCTCGGCGCTGCACACGCCGCGACCACCGGCTACGATCCCGCACCGTCGGCGGAAGTCGATGGCCTCAAAGCGAAATTCGCAGACGTCGCCGGCCAGCGCACGCGCTACTACGAGTACGGGCAGGGCGAGCCGCTCCTGCTGATACACGGTGGCGGGCGCGGCACGACGTCGTCAGCCAACAACTTCTCGCCGGTCATTTTGCTGCTCGCGCAGCGCTATCACGTGATCGCTTTCGACAAGAGCGCCGCGGGCATGACCGACAACCCGAAAGACGACGCCGACCTCAGCTACCAGGGCGAGGTCAAGCACGCCTACAACCTCATTCAGGCGCTGAAGCTCGGCCCCTCGCACATCGTCGGTCATTCCTCCGGGGGCGCAGTCGCCTTCTATCTCGCGATCGAGCACCCTGAGGTCGTCAAGACGCTGACGATCGTCGCGCACGGCCCGGAGATGCCCGCGCTCGACAAGCAGACGAAACACGACGCCGCGGAAAAGGAGCAGTGCAAGGACTCGCAGGCGACCTATGCCGGACGCGCTTGCCGGCTGCGGCTGCTGGGACATACGCCGCGCACGTGGGACGAGCCGTCATTGCTGGCCGACGCCTGGATGGCGGATCAGCCGAAGTCGAAGGTCGCGCGCGAGAAATACGCGGGCTTGCGTGCCGCGGCGCTGCCGAGCGGTCAGCTCACGCTCGAGTATCGCCAGCGCATGTGGGATGCCGCGCGGCGTGACGGCATGCGCATGCCGGTGATGCTGGTGGTCGGCAAGCAGGACACGCTGTCGTGGGAGGTCGGCGATCCGTACGCGATGATGCGTTCGGAGCTGGCGATGTTCGACATCCTCGGCGGCCACGAGGGCCGAGTGAAGCTCGTCATCATGAACGAGGCGGGTCACTTCCCGTACCGCGAGCATCCGCGGCAGTTCGCCGCCGAGGTCGACGGCTTCATCTCGTTCTGGCGCGAGTTCCGCGAATAAGAAGAGAGGGGCTCGCGAAGCCGCGCGAGCCCCTCTCGTACCGCTCCGACAGGTCACATTCCGAAGCGGTAGTTCGCCTCGAGCGCCCAAGTGCGCTCATCCTGGTAGATCGGGTGCCACACGCCGCGAGTGGCGATCGACAGCGTGCACGCATCCAGCACGATTTCGTCCGTCAGGTTGCGGCCCGACACCGCGACGGTCCAGCGGTCGCTCGGGTCGGTCCAGCCGATGCGCGCGTTGAACGTCGTGTAGCTGTCCTGATGACACTGCGTCTGCGCGCCGGCGGCGATCTGCGCCGCCGTCGTGACGCCGGTGTCGGTCTCGTCCTGCCAATACAGGCCGACGCGCGCCGAAAACTCGCTGCCGTTGCTGAGCTCCGTCATCCAGTTGACGTTGCCGGTGAAGGTGTTCTCCGGCTGCGTGTTGACCGGTGTACCGGTCAGGTCGACCAGAGCGCCGGTCTCCGGATCGAACACGGTGTAGTCCGTATACTCCGGCTTCTGGCGCGCCAGGCCGCCGTCGATCGAGAAGCCGGCGCCGAGCAGCGCCTGGAACTCGAGCTCATAGCCTTTGATCGTCGCCTCCGCGGCGTTCTGGATCACCTCGATCGCGGTGTTCGGACCGAACTCGCCGTTGGCGTTGTCGATGTTGATCGCTTCCTGCTTGTCCTTGTACTCCATCTGGAACAGCGCCAGGTTCACACGCAGGTGACGGTCGAACAGGGTGGTCTTGAAGCCGATCTCGTAGTTGTCGAGCGTCTCGGGCTTGAACACCAGCAACGGGGCGAGCTGCGGAATGCGCGACACTTCCAGCTCGGTGTTGAAGCCGCCGCTCTGGAAGCCCTGCGACCACAGCAGGTACATGAGGCCGTCGTCGAGAAAGCCGATCGGCTGCGGCGTCATGAAGTTCAGCGACACGGTCGGCGTGGTCTTGCTGAACTCGGTCGAGCCGGTGCCGAACAGGTCGACGGTGTCGTCGTTCAGCACCCAGGTGAAGCCGCGGAAGTCATTGGTCGGCGTGACCGAGCCCTCGACGTTGAAGAAATCCTTCTTGTCCTTCGTGTAGCGCGCGCCGGTCTCGAGGCGGAACCAGGGCAGGAATTGCCACTTGATGTGCGTGAAGATGCCCTGCGCAATCGACGAGCCGCTCTCGTGCGTCACGAACGGCGAGGCGCCGGAGCCGGTCGTGTTGAGCGGGTTGTTGCCGAAATAGAAGCCGGATGCGCCGGTGCAGGTCACGCTCTGCCCGGTGCCCACGACGCTGGCGTACTGCGCCCAGCACTGACTCTTCGGCCCGCCCTCGTGGCCGGCCTCGTCGATGTAGCTGTAGCCGAGGATGATGTCGGCGATGCCAATCCGCGCGTGGCCGACGATTTCGCTGGTGAACGACTCGCCGCCCTGCGGATAGGTCGCGGGGCCGAAGTGCCCGCGCGTCTCGATCGGCGCATTCGTCATGTCGACGTCGACCGTGAAGCGGTAGCCGAACGTGCGCCGGCCGACGCTCAGCTTGACGCCGAGGTCGTCGAAGATGCCCATCTCGCCGCCTTCCCATGCGGCTTCGCCGACGATCGACTCCGACGTGGCGCGCAGGAACTGCCGCTCGTCCGCGTAGAACTTGAAACGGCCGGCGGCCTCGCTCTCGCGGCAGCGCGCTTCGAAGTTGTCGCCGGACAGCTGGTTGTACAGTCTCTGGAAGCCGACCTCCTGCACGAAGCGGCAATCGCCGCCGCGATTGTTCTCGTTCTGGTCCATGTACGACCAGGTCGCATCGAGCGTCAGGTCGTCGGTCGGGAGCCAGCGCAGCGACGCCTGGTAGGTCTTCACGTTGCGGTCGCTGGCATTGTCGTTGTAGGTGAGGTTCGTGTAGTAGCCGTCGTCCTTGTCCTGGCCGATCGCGGCGCGTGCGAACAAGGTTTCGCCGATCGGCGCGTTCACGATCAGGCGGGCGTCCTGGCGATTGTGGCTGCCGGTGCGCAGCTGTACCTCGCCCTCCGCCTCCTTGGTCGGCCGGTGCGTGACGATGTTGACGGCGCCCGCGGTGGTGTTCTTGCCGAACAGCGTGCCTTGCGGGCCGCGCAGCACTTCGATGCGCTCGATGTCGAGCGTCGACATCACGTTGACGATGCGCGAGCCATTGTAGACGCCGTTGATGTACTGGCCGACCGCCGGGTTCGTCGTCGGCGCGCCACCGGCGCCCTGTGGCGTGACGCCGCGGATCGAGAAGTCCGCATTGACCGCGCGCGCGCCGATCTCGATGCGCAGGTTCGGCGTGAACTCCTCGAGATCCTGCGTGCTCGTGACCTGATGCTGCTCGAGCGCCTCCGGCGTGAATGCAGTGATCGACGTCGGAATGTCCTGCACGGACTCCTCTTCGCGGCGGGCCGACACCACGACTTCCTGCAGCACGCCCTCCCGGGCCGTCTCGGCGTTCGCGCCGGCGTTCTGCGCTGCTGCGGGGGTCGCGTCGAGCCCCACCATGAGACCTGAGACTACGACGAGCCCGGTCACCGTGGATTTGGATCTGCGAGTGCGCTTCATCAACGTATCCCCCTTGCTCTCAAGTCATTCGATCAGTTCATTTGAATCGGGCGGACTCAGGTCGAGATCCGCAACAGGCGCGCCAGATTGCCGCCGAGGATCGCGAGCTTGTCCGCGTCCTTGAGCGAGCTTTCGGCGACGATCAGATCGATTGCATCGGGCCAGTCGTACGGGATGTCGGAGCCGTACACGACCTGTCCCGGGCCCACCTCGGCGACGAGATGACGCAGCCCTTCGGCGGAGAAGATCATCGAGTCGACGATGATCTGGCTGCGAAAGTATTCGCTCGGATTGCGCGTATTGGCGCAGGCGGCGCTCTTGCGAACCTTGCACGCGACCTCGCTGCGACCGAGGTACGAGGGCAGGTAGCCGCCCGCGTGCGCCGCGCCGATCTTCAGGCGTGGGAAGCGATCGAGCGTGCCGTCGAAAATCAGGTGCGACAGGAAGAACGTAGTCTCGAGCGGGTTGCCGATGATGTTGCCGAGGTCGCCCTTGCCGTCCCACGCGCCGTCGCGCACGATGTTCTCGGCGCCGCCCGGGTGCATGAACACCGGCACGTCGAGCTCCTGCGCCTTCGCCCAGAAGGCGTCGTACTTGGGTCCCGACGGCACTTCGCCTTTCACATGACCGCCGACCGATGCGCCGCGCAGACCGAGCTTGCGCACGGCATGCTCGAGCTGTGCGGCAGCGAGATCGGGAAACTGCAGCGCCACCGAGCTGAGCGCGACGAAACGGTCCGGATGCTGTTTGCACCATGCGGCGAGCGCTTCGTCGTGCGTGCGCACGATCTTCTCGGCGAGCTCGCGCTCCGCGTCGTACCACCAGTATTGATTGATGCTGAGCGCCTGGACGTCGATGCCGCGTGCGTCCATCGCCGCGATGCGCTTCGGTCCGAGCAACATCATGCCCGGGATCTCGCGCGCAAGCGGCGTGCCCTTCACGAGCTCGGCCACTTCGGCGATCGCGCAGTGCGCGTGAAAGTCGATGACCTTCGCCCGCTTGCCGCCAATGCGTACTTCGCGGCGCGCTGCTGTCTGCGCGTGAGCGACCGGTAGTACCGCGGCGAGCGCAGTGCCGGCGAGACAGCCGAGAAACTCGCGCCGGCCCCGCACGCGCGGCTCGCCGTACTGTGACGGCGGCGCAGACACGAGCGAGCCCGGTATTCGACGCATTACTTCCCCCGACTGCAGCTCACAGACCGCTCGACGTCGCGCTGCGGCGTCGGCCGATTCGAGTGCGCAGGCGCCAGGTCGCGCCCGAGCTTCGACACCTTCCTGTTCTGGTAGCGCGGAGATTACACCGGCGTTTTGGTGAGTGCAATCGTTTGCATATGCATGGCGTGCGCGCCCATCGCGGCGTTAGAGTGCGCACCTGCCGCGCCCGGCGCCCATGCCACGCGGTCACAACAGCAAGAGGTCCCCATGAATCCGAGAACACTGACCGCGGTCGCATTGCTCGCGAGCGTTGCCAGCGGCGCGTCCGCGCAGCAGGTCCCCTACGGCCCGCCAACGGTCACGGCGCCCTACGACAGCATCGTGATGACCGAACCGGTCGCAGGCTCGGACATTCCCGTCGACATCATGCTGATGGAAACAGTCGACGGGCTGCTGACGCCGATCGGGCTGCGTAAGCCCCACGGCGCCGGCCCTTTTCCGATCGTCCTGCTGTTCAGCGGTAACGGCGGTGCAGGGATTCCCGCAGTCCGCAACTATGTGCACGGCCCTGCGGGCTACACGATGTCGCGCTTTCTCGATGCGGGCTACGCCGTCGCCTGGATCACCTATCGCGCCGAAGCGTGGTTTGCGTATGAGACGGCGCCGCCGCTCAAGGTCTCGCATCATGAGGCGAACCAGGTGCTCAACCGGCCGGCGCTCGAATACAACGATCTGATCAGCATCATCGAGGACGTGCGCCGCCTGCCGTTCGTGGATGCGCGGCGCGTCGGCCTGATCGGCAACAGTCACGCCGGCGGCATGATTCTCAAGGCGGGCGCCGAGGGGCTGGACGTCGCTGCGGCGATCGTCTCCGAGCCCGACGCCAGCGAATTCCTGCAGCTCGATCCGAAAGTGTTCGACGTCGAGGAAGCGCAGCTGCAGACGATGGACAAGGTGCTGCCGCACGTGAACAAGAAGGTGGCGCTGGAGCGCTTGCGGCGCATCAAGGTGCCGCTCATGTTCATGAACCGCGATCACGACCACATGCAGGGGCTGTTCGAGACCTCGTACGAGTGGGCGAAGGAAGCCGGGCTCAATCCCGAGCACGTCTCCTACGATCACAACGTGCACGGCTACGTGCTGCGCGTGAAGCAGGACGCGAGCGGCAAGTACCAGCCGGACGAGATTCAGCTCAAGGCAATCGGTCAGGCAATCGACTTCTTCAATCGCAAGATGAAAGAGTGACGGAGTGACGAAGTGACGGAAGTGACGAACTGAACGCGTCACTCCGTCACGTTCGTAACCTCGTCACTTTTCCTTTCTCACCACTCCACGGCGACGTATTTTTTCTCGAGGAATTCCAGCAGGCCGTCGTGCGCACCCTCGCGCCCGAGGCCGCTCTGCTTGACGCCGCCGAACGGCGCCGCGGGATCGGACACGACCCCGCGGTTGAGGCCGACCATGCCGGCTTCGAGCCGCTCCGCGACGCGCAGTCCGCGCCGCAGATCGCCGGTGTATAGATAAGAGATGAGCCCGTACTCGGTGTCGTTGGCGAGCTCGATGGCCTCGTCCTCGTCCCCGAATTCGACGATCGGCGCCACCGGACCGAAGATTTCCTGGGTCAGGATGCGGGCCGAGCGCGGCACGCGATCGAGCACCGTCGGCGGATAGAAATAGCCATGGCCATCGAGGCGACGCCCGCCGGTCAGCGCCCGCGCGCCCGCACCGATCGTCTCATCGACGAGCTCCTGCACGCTGTTGACGGCGGCGGCGTTGATCAGCGGACCGAGCCCGACGCCGCTCTCCAGGCCGTTGCCGATTTTGACTGCACGCATCGCTTCGGTGAAGCGCTGCACGAACGCCGGTGCGATGCCCTTCTGCACGAGAAAGCGATTGGCCGCGGTACACGCCTGCCCGCCATTGCGCATCTTGGCGATCATCGCGCCCGCGACGGCAGCCTCGACGTCGGCATCATCGAAAACCAGGAACGGAGCGTTGCCGCCGAGCTCCATCGAGCTGCTCACGACGCAGTCGGACGCTTGCGCCAGCAAAACGCGTCCGACCTCCGTCGAGCCGGTGAATGACAGCTTGCGCACGCGCGGATCGTGCAGCATCGCGCCGACGACTTTGCCGGAGCGCGCCGAGGGGATCACGTTGACGACACCCGCCGGCACACCGGCTTCTCCGAGCACTGCCGCGATCGCAAGCGCGGTCAGCGGCGTATCCGAAGCCGGCTTGAGCACTACGGTGCAGCCGGCCGCGAGCGCTGGCCCGATCTTGCGCGTGGCCATTGCCGCCGGGAAGTTCCAGGGGGTGATCAGGACGGAGACGCCGATCGGTTGCATCAGCACGAGGATGCGGTTCGCACCGCTCGGCGCGCGCGACACTTCGCCGATCGCACGCACCGCTTCCTCAGCGTACCAGCGGAAGAATTCCGCGGCGTAGCGCACTTCGGCGACAGCGTCGCTCATCGCTTTGCCGTTCTCGCGCACGATGAGCTCGGCGAGCGACTGCTGTCGCTGCGTCATCAGGTCGAAGGTCCGACGCAGAATCTCGGCGCGCTCGCGCGGCGCAGTGCGGCTCCAGGCCGGCAACGCCTCGGCGGCGCTCGCCACTGCGCTCAGACCGTCGTCCACGCCAGCACTCGCCACTTCGGCGAACACCGCGCCGCTCGCCGGGTCGAGCACCTGGATGCGCTCACCGGAGGACGCCTTGCGCCAACTGCCGCCGATGTAGAGGTCGGTATGAATAGGAGAGGTCACGCGCGACATGCGGGTCCTGGATCAGTATTCGTTGGCGATCGGCAGCTCTTGGGCCGGGAACAGCGTGATGATCTCGCAACCCTTGTCGGTCACGACGACTTCTTCCTCGATGCGCGCGGCCGAGCGGCCGTCGGTCGCGGGGCAATAGGTCTCGAGCGCGAACACCATGCCGGCCTTGATCTCGTACGGTTTGTCGAAGGAGACGAGGCGGCTGATGATCGGCCGTTCGTGCAGCGCGACGCCGAGGCCGTGCCCGAACTGCAACGCGAACGCTTCCATCTCGTCCGGGAAGCCGAATTCCTGCGCCTTGGGGAACACGGCAGCGATCTGGTCGGTGCCGACGCCCGGGCGCACGAGCTCGATCGCGGCATCCATCCATTCGCGCGCCCTGCGATACGCAGCGTGCTGCGGCGGGGTCGCCTTGCCGACGCTGAACGTGCGGTAGTAGCAGGTGCGATAGCCCATGTATGCCTGGATGATGTCGAAGAACGCCTGGTCGCCCGGGCGCACGATGCGGTCCGTGAAGTTGTGCGGATGCGGGCTGCAGCGCTCGCCGGCGACGGCGTTCACGGCTTCGACGTCATCCGAGCCCATCTCGTAGAGCATCTTGTTGACGCGCGCGACGATGTCCGATTCGCGCACGCCGGGCTTCAGCTGCTCGTAGATCATCTGGTAGGCGCCGTCGACCATCGAGGCCGCGGTGTTCAACAGCATGATTTCGTCGCGACTCTTGATCTCGCGCGCGTCGAGCAGCGTCTGCTGGCCGTCGCGCACCTCGATGCCGAGGCGTTGCAGCTCGAACAGCATCGGCGGCTCGACCACGTCGACACCCAGCGGCATGTTGCTGACGCCGTTCTCGTCCAGCACTGCTTTGATCTCGAGCGCGGCTCGCTTGACCAGGCCGGCGTCGGGCGGCACGGTGCCGCGCAGCCCGACCATGCCAGCGTGGCAACAGATCGGCTGCAGCCACGGCGCGTAGATGCGGTGGTGCGCCGCCGCCGAGCCGAAGTCCCACAGGTGCGGCTCGCCGTCGCCGGCCAGCACCGCGAAGCGGCACATCTTGTCGCGCGCCCACTCGCCGATCGCGGTGCTGGTGAGATAGCGAATGTTGTTGTTGTCGAACACCAGCAACGCGCCGAGCTCGGACTTCTGCAGCGCCTGGCGCGCGCGTCCGAGCCGATACCGATGCAGGCGGCGGAAATCGACGCGCTCCTCGAAGTCGACGTTCATCACTCCCGGCGCGCCCAGCGGCCGCGTCCAGTCGTGGCGCGGGTCGATGTCCGCGGGGCTGATCGTCTTGCGTTCGGATACTCGGGCAACCATCTTGGGCCTCGCGCGCGCCGCGCCGGAAGTGCGCCGCGCTGCAAACGTTTGCGCGGCGAAACGTACCTTACAACCCCGCCCGGTCCACTGGCAAGCACGCCGGCGCGTTGACAGGCCGCGCACGCGGCTGCTGTAATTCCTCGATGCAATCGTTTGCAAACACGCCGCTGCGCTGGGCTTGCATCGTGCAGCTGCGCGGCGTCGCGCATGCCGAGTTGCTGCGCTTCCTGGGCGCACGCCTGCCGGTCACGGAAGCGGACGACGTCGCGCAGGAATGCTACCTGCGCCTGCAGCGCTACGAGCACCTGCTGGCGCTGCGCGACCCGAAGGCGTTCCTGTTCCGTGTCGCCGTCAATCTGCTGACCGATCGCGCGCGCCAGCACGCGCGCCGCCGGCGCGATCTGCGACGCCTGGGAGTCGCGGTGCACTTCGAAGATGCGGCGGATGCAGCGTGCGGGGATGCCGCGCTCGATGATGTGCTCGCGGCCCAGCAGTCACTTCGCTCGATCGCGACGGCGATCGAACGCTTGCCCACGAAATGCCGGCGGGCGCTGCTCATGCAGCGCATCGACGGCCTCAGTCACGAAGAGATCGCGGCGACGTTGCGCGTCTCGAAGAGCATGGTGGAGAAGTACATCGCCAAGGCAGTCGGCGCGTTGCGCGCCGCCCTGCCCTGACTGCCTGCAAGCTTCAGCGCTGCGCAGTGTTGTGCAGATGCTTGTCGAAGAACGTCATCCACTCATCGAACGACTTCTTCTGCATCGCATCGGGCGCGTACGAGCCGTCTTCCTTGCGATACAGCAGACCGTAGCCGTGGGTTTCGTGATCGGCCGAGATCCAGGTCTGGTCCTTGACGCCCGCTTCGGTCATCCAGTCGTACAGCGTGCGGAACACGCCCTGCAGATGGTCGCGGTCGCGGCCGAGATGCAGGAACGGCGTCTTCATGCGATGGATGCGCTCCATCGCCTTCTGCTTGTTCGCAATCTTCTTGACCAGCGCCGGATCCTGCAATTGCATCACGCCGTCCTGGCGCGGTGCCTTGCTCGTGTCGACGGCGAGGAACTCGTAGGAAGCGCCCTCGATCAGCACGCCGCCGCCCCAGGTGATTTCGGAGGCGGCCTTCGCCTGCAACTCGCCCGAGTGCGACACGCCGATCGTGCCGACGTCCTGGCGGCGCACGAACGGCAGGCTCTGCAGCTGCTCGATCAGCGCGATGTAGTCGTCGGAATCGAGCGTCGCGGTCGACTTCAGCACGCGCGCGCCGCCGCTGATCGTGTCCTCCATGTTCTTGGCGCGGCTGGCGCTGTTGTACGCCTCCGGAATCTCGTTGCGATAGTTCGCGAAAGCGACGACGTAGCCGCGCTTCAGCATCTCGTCCATCATCGGCTCGAGCCGGTACATGGCCGTCTCGATGCGCGAAAAGCCGCCGACGCCGTTGCCGGAGCCGACCAGCACCGCCGGGAACGGGCCCTTGCCCGCAGGCTTGCGCACGCCGACCGGCACGTAAATTTCGTCGCGCGTCTCGACCAGGTACAGGTCGTACGGCGTGCCCGAAGTCGGAATCTTGCGGGACATCGTCAGGTACGGGCGGTCCTTCTGACTCTTGAGCTCCGCGGTGTGCGATTGCGGGCGGCAGCTGCCGGTGTGCACGTCGAATGTTTCGTTCGCCTCACAGTGCGGCCGCGATGTCTGCGGCGCCGGCGTGCTGTCGGCAGCCAGAGCCGCGCCGGCGCAAGCCATTGCGAACAGCGCAAAGCAGGTCGTTATCCGAGCCATGGCAGATCCCCCGCAAGATTCGTAATGATTTGCGCCGCCCGCGCGCAGGCGCGGGCGACGGCTGGCAGGCATCGGGGAGCAGCCTACACCGGCAATTCGCCGCTTGCAATCGTTTGCACGGAAGCGGCGCGCCGCTGCAGCAGGCGGTCGAGCGTCAGATACACGACCGGCGTCGTGAACAGCGTCAGCATCTGGCTCAGGATCAGGCCGCCGACGATCGCCAGACCGAGCGGCTGGCGCAGCTCCGCGCCGGCGCCGAGTCCGAGCGTCAGCGGCACCGCGCCGAACAGCGCCGCCAGGGTCGTCATCATGATCGGCCGGAAGCGCGTCAGGCACGCTTCGTGGATCGCCGCCTCCGGGGTCAGGCCGCGCTCACGCTGCGCGTTCAGCGCGAAGTCGATCATCAGGATGCCGTTCTTTTTGACGATGCCGATCAGCAGAATCACGCCGATCAGCGCCATGATCGAGAAGTCGTGGCCGCTCACCCACAGCAGCAGGATCGCACCGGTGGCGGCCGAGGGCAGCGTCGAGAGGATCGTCAGCGGGTGCACGAAACTTTCGTACAGCACGCCGAGAATGATGTAGACGGCGAGCAATGCAGCGAGAATCAGCAGTGGCTGCGAAGACAGCGAATCCTCGAACGCGCGCGCAGCGCCCTGGAACGTGCCGATGACCGCAGCAGGCATGCGCATCTGCGCGCGCATGGCATTGAGGGTATTCACGGCGTCGCCGAGCGCGACGCCGGGCGCGAGGTTGAAGGAGATGTTCGCCGCCGGCTGCATGCCATCGTGCGCGATCGACAGGAGTCCGGTCTCGCGAGGCTGCACCGTCGCGACCGCGGCAAGCGGCACCAGCTCTCCGGTGACCGGCGCACGCAGCCGGAAGTACGCAAGGCTCGCTGCGTCGCCCCGTTGCTCGGTGCTCAGCTCCAGGATGATCTTGTACTGATTGGTCTCGGTCTGGATCTCGTTGATCTGGCGCTGACCGAACGCGTCGTAGAGGGCATTGTCGATGTCGCTCGCGGTCAGGCCGAAGCGTGCAGCAGCCGAGCGGTCGATCGACACGCGCGTGACGCTGGCCCCGAGGATCAGATCGTTCGACACGTCGGTGAATTTCGCTGAATCCTTGAGTTGATCCGTCAGCTGCTGCGTCCATTCATTGAGCTGCTCGCTGTCCTGCGCGCGCAGCACGTACAGATATTGCGCGCGTGGCATGCCGGCAGTCAGGTTGATGTCCTGCTGTGCGCGCAGCACCACCTGGAAGTCGGGAATCTGCGCGAACTTCGGGCGCAGCCGATCGATGATCTCACCGGCGTCCGCGTCACGATCGCCCGGCTCCTTCAGCACGACCCACAGCCGGCCGCCCGAGTTCAGCTGGTTCTGGGCGGTCGGACCGACTGCGTGCGCGTAGCCGGCCACGGCTGGATCCGCAGCGACGATGCGCTCCATTTCGCGATGCTTCTGCGTCATCTCGTCGAACGAGATGTCAGGTCGCGCCTGAGTCGTGCCGGACAGGAAGCCGATGTCCTGCAACGGGAAGAATCCCTTTGGAACCATGATGAAGCCAAGCACGGCGACGAGCACGGTCCCGCCGAAGACCGCGAGTGTCGCGCGCCGATGGGCCAGCGCCCAGGTCAGCCCGCGGTCGTAGTAGCGCAGCAGCGCAAATCGCGACTGCGCGGAATGGCCGGCCGATTTCATGAACAACGCCGCGAGCGTCGGTCCGAGCGTCAGGGACACGGCCGCGGAAATGACGATTGCCGCGGCGGCGGTCAGCGCGAACTCACGGAACAACCTGCCGATGAAACCCGGCATGAACAGCAGCGGGATGAATGCGGCGATCAGCGACACACCGATCGTCAGCACGGTGGTGGCGATCTCGTTCACGCCTTGCAGCGCCGCCTGCCATCGTGACATGCCGTCCTCGATATGCCGATGAATGTTCTCGATCACGACGATGGCATCGTCGACGATGAAGCCCACCGAGATGATGATGGCGACGAGCGTCAGATTGTTGAGCGTGAACCCTGCGATGTACATCGCGCCGCACACGGCAATCAACGTGACGCTCAGAACTGCCGTCACGATCGCGGTTGCCGCCAGCTGCCGCAGGAACAGCGCCATCACGCCGATCACGAGGACGATTGCAATCGCCAACGTGACCTCGACCTCGTGCAGCGACGCGCGGATCGTCCGCGTACGGTCGTTGAGGATCTCGAGGTCGACGCTCGCCGGCAGCGCGGCGCGCAATCGCGGCAACGCCTCCTTCACTCGATCGCCGGTCGCCACGACATTGGCGTCAGGCTCGCGCTGCACGGTAATGATGACGCCGGGCTTGCCCTGCGCCCATGCGTGCACGTAGTCGTTCTCCGCGCCGAAGCGCGTCGTGGCCACGTCCCGCAGGTAGACCGGCGCGCCGTTGTGATACGCAACGACGAGGTCTGCATACTCATTCGGCGTCGTCAGCTGATCGTTGGCCGCGATCGTCGACATGCGGTTGCTGCCGAACAGCGCGCCTTTCGGCTGATTGATGCTCGCACGCTGGATGACTGCGCGGACGTCGGCGAGCGTCAGTCCTGCCGCCGTCAGTTTCTCGGATGCGGCCTGGATGCGGATTGCGGGGCGCTTCTGGCCAATGATGCCCGCCTGCCCGACGCCGTCGATCTGGCTGATCTGCCGCGCGATCAGCGTCTCCGCGTAATCGCTGACCTCGGTCAGCGGCAGCGTATCGGACGTCATCGAGATCATCAGGATCGGGCTGTCGCCAGGATTCACTTTGCGCCAGGTCGGCAGGCTCGGCATTGCCGCCGGCAAGCGCGAGGAAGCGGTATTGATCGCCGCCTGCACTTCCTGGACCGCGGTATCGATGCCTTTGTCGAGCTCGAACTGCAGCGTGATCTGCGTCGTGCCGAACGCGCTCGACGAAGTCATCTGGCGCACGCCGGGCACCGAGCTGAACTGCACTTCCAGCGGTGTCGCGACCGAGGAAGCCATCGTCTCCGCGCTGGCGCCGGGCAGAGTGGCGTTGATCTGCAGCGTCGGGAAATCGGCGGCGGGGAGCGGAGCGACTGCGATCTGGGGAAAGGCGAACGCGCCCAGCAACATCAGCGCGATGGCGAGCAGCGTCGTGCCGACCGGATGCGCCATGCACCAGGCCGGAATGCCGCGACCGACGTTCATGACTCGCTCCGTCGCGCCGGCTGGCCGACCGGTTCTTTCCGGGCCTGCTCGCTGGACTGTGCGTCCGCTTGCACCTTGACGCGTGCACCGGAGCGCAGGCGCGATTGCCCGTCGATGACGATCAGGTCGCCGGCCTCGACGCCAGTGAGCGCTGCAATCTTCTCGTCCGAATACAGCACGCGCACCGGCACCAACTCGGCGCGCTCATCGCGCACGCGATACACGACGTCGCTGTCCGGGCCGCGTTGGATCGCGACCTGCGGCACGATCAACGCATCGCGCAGCGTGCGCGACTGCACCGCGACCGCAACGGTCTGATCCGGCCACAGCCTGCCCTGGGTGTTCGCGAACTCGGCCTTGACCCGAATCGTGCCGGTCGCGGTCGTCACGCGATTGTCGATCAGGACCAGGCCGCCTTCGCCGAGCAACGTTCCGCCGTCGCTGTCGTATGCCAGCACGCTCGGCGGCTTTGCCCCGGCATCGTGCAACAACGCCTGCACGGCCGGCAGCATGCTCTGCGGCAACGAAATCTCGACGCTGATCGGGTCGAGCTGCACGACCGAGAACAGGCCTTCGGTATCCGCGGCGCGCACGAAGCTGCCTTCGTCGAAGTTGCGGATGCCGACGCGGCCATCGGTCGGCGAATAGATGCGGGTGTACGAAAGCTGCACCTCGCGAGCGGCGATTGCTGCGCGATTGGTGCGCACCATCGCATGCAGCTGGTCGACCTGCGCCTGCTGCTGATCGATCTGCTGAATCGAGATGACATGATCGTCGCGCAGCCGCCCGAATCGATCGAGATCGAGGGTCGCGGCCTTCAGCTGCGCCTCGCTCACTTCGAGCTGCGCGCGAGCCTGCTCGAGCGCGGCGCGGATCGCACGATCGTCGATGCGCGCCAGCAGGTCGCCGCGTTTGACGAGTTGACCTTCGCGAATGGCGAGCTCGACCAGCTCGCCATCGACTTGCGGCCGGATGATGACGCTGCGTTGTGAGCGCACAGTGCCGATTGCACGTATTACGTCGTGGACGTCCTGGCGAGTCACTGCGACAGTACGCACGGGCACTGCTGCCGGCGCGCGCGCCTCCATGGGGGCGCGCGTGAGCCACCAGCCGGCGGCAACGAGCGCCAGCACGGCGACGGCGGCGGCCAAAAACAGCGGTCTGCGTGCAACGATCACGGGGCCTCCACACTGCAAGACGACATCAGCGGCTGCGACCTCAGCACGCTGCGAGTTGTGTGTGATCGCTGGGGTCGCCGCCGGTTCCGTCGTCTACATGATAGGTAAGGAGTTCTTGCGGAAACGTGCAGATGAGAACCGATATGGGACGAGGGATTCAGAAATTCACGATGAGCCGCTGACCGCCGCGGTCAGCGCCCTCTGCAGCGGCAGCTCGCGGATCCGTCGACCCGCTGCCGCAGCGACCGCGTTGGCGATCGCCGCGCCCGCGGGTCCTTGCGCGCCTTCGCCCGCGCCGAGAAACGGCTGCCCCGGACGATCGATGATGTGCACCTCGACGCTGTGAGGCGCAGCCGAGAAACGCAGGATCGGGTAGCTGCTCCAGTCGCGGCTGGTGATGCCCGAGCGATCGAACCCGACGGCTTCGAACAACGTCCAGCTCGCGGCCTGGATGAAACCGCCTTCGATCTGGTTGCGGATGCCATCGGGATTGACGGCCTGACCGCAATCCACGGCAGCGACCGCGCGCACCAATTGAATGCGGCCGCTCGAGCGGTCGACGCTGGCTTCGACCGCCATCGCAACGTAAGTCGACTGGTTCTTGTAGCGAGCATAGGCGAAGCCGCAACCACGACCGGCCGCCTGGGCTCGGCGGGTCCAGCCGAACTTGTCGGCAGCGGTCTCGACGACGGCACGTGCACGCGGGTCGTCGAGGTGGCGCAACCGGAACTCGACGGGGTCGATGCGCGCCTGGCCCGCAAGTTCCTCCATGACGCTCTCAGTCGTGAACACATTCATGTACGCGCCGAGCGAGCGCAGCGACGACACGCGCAGCGGCATCGCGGGAATGAAATGGTGAACGACTTTGGCGTTCGGGAACGTGTAGAGCGGAATGGCGTTGCGATCGCCGCCGCCGTCGGGCAACGGGATCGAGCGAGGTGGCGGTTGTTGATGCGGCTTCGCGAGGTGTTGCGCGGCGATCAGGTTGCCGGCGTTGCCACTCGGCCGCGTCGAATGCGTGCTGCTCCACACGTCGTAGTGCCACGATGACACTCGGCCATCTTTCACCGCCGCGCGTACCTTCGTGACCATCGCCGATCCGTACGGCTCCCAGGAATGCTCCTGCTCGCGCATCCACTGCACGCGAACCGGTCGACCTGGCAGCGCCGCAGCGATCAGCGCAGCGTCCGCCGCAACGTCGTCCGCACCGTTGTGGCCGTAGCAGCCCGAGCCTTCCACGTGAACGCAGCGCACGCGCTCCTGATCGACACCGAGCATCTGTGCGATCGCGCCGCGCAGCGGGAACACGCCTTGCGTGTGTGTCCACACCGTCATGAGCCCGTCCTGCGACTGCGCGACGGCGCACGACGGACCGATGGAAGCGTGCATCTGATAACTGCGGCGGAAGGTCGCTTCGAATGCGACCTCGGAATCCGCTGCCATCGTGCCGCGCTCGAGAATCGTGCTCGTCTGCGCCGGCTGCTGCAGCAGGTGCGTGAACACATCGCGCTGCTCCGGTAACGGCGCCGTCTGATCCCACTGCGACGCGGCGGCAAGTGCGGTCATGGCCGCAATCGCCTGGTATTCCCGTTCGGCGGCCACGGCGAGGAAGCTGCCGTCACGGACGACTTTCACGACGCCCGGCATGTGCTCGACCTTGGAGACGTCGATCTCACGCAAGCGCGCGCCATAACCCGGCGGCCGCACGACACGTGCATGCACCATGTTGGGCAGACGCATATCGTGAACGTACGCGGCGCCGCCGCTGACCTTGGCCGGGATGTCCACGCGCGGCAGCGACTTGCCGATGTATCGATAGTTGCCCGGCAAGGTCAGGTTGGACTTCGCGCTTGCGGCGACGTGCAGACGTTGCGCAACGATCTCACCGTAACCGATGCGCTTGCCGTCATCGCTCAGGATGGAGCCGTTGTCAGCTCGCAGACGACTCTCCGGCACCGACCATTTCTGCGCGGCGGCGTTCAGCAGGATCGTCCGCACTTGCGCAGCGGCATGCAGGATCGCGGTGCCGCTGTCCATGATCGTGTGACTGCCGGCGGTGTAACCCTCGTTCGCCGTGCGCTCGGTGTCCGCCGTGATCAGCTCGATGCTTGGCGGCGTCACGAACAGCTCTTCGGCTGCGATCTGTCGCAACGCGGTCTTCATTCCTTGCCCGAGCTCGGCTTTGCCCGTGAACACCGTGACCTTGCCGTGCTCGTCGATACGGATCCATGCGTCCAGCATCGGCGCGCGGTCGAGGCTGCCCGGCAAGCCACTGCTTTCCGCAGAGCGCAGGCGTAGGGCGGGCAGCAGTGAAAAGCCGAGGACCAGACCGCCGCCAGCAAGGACAGCGCGCCGCGAAATCTTGTCCGCGGAGGCACTCATGCCTGCGCCCCCGACGCGCTCGCCTCGCGATTCTTCTGCAATTCGTCACTGGCGCGACGCACGGCGCGCAGGACCCGCAAGTGCACGCCGCAACGGCACAGATTCGTTTCCATGTGCTCGCGGATCTGCGCATCCGTCGGTGTCGGATTGCGCGACAGCAGCGCGTGTGCGCGAACGATCATGCCGGACGTACAGTAGCCGCACTGCGCAGCCTGCTCTGCGACGAATGCCCGCTGCAGCGCGCCGATTGCGGCACCGCTGCCAAGACCCTCGAGCGTCGTGATCTTCTTGCCTTCGAGCGCCGCTATCGGCATCACGCAGGAAGGCACGGCTTCGTCGTCAACGAGAACCATGCACGAGCCGCACTGCGCGAGGCCGCAACCGAACTTCGCTGCGTTGAGCTCGAGAGTGTCGCGTAATACGTAGAGGAGCGGTGTCTGCGGATCGTCATCGACCGCGCGCGGGCGCCCATTTACGTGCAGCGTGATCATCACGCCCTGCCGCGGTGCTTCCAATCCACGCCGGCGCCGGCTATCGTCGCGCGCGCTGTAGTGGCGTTCGTTGATCGGGGAAACGACATGTCGATGATGCTGCGCAAATGGGAGCCGGGCCGCCTGCGGCGCCGCGCCGCCCTTTTTTTGATCCTAGCTGCAATCGTTTGCAACGTCGAGTGGGCCGTGGCCGCTGCGCCGGCAGCGGGCTCGCAACCACGCTACCAGATCGACGTGCAGAAGGATGTGCGCATTCCACTGCGCGACGGCGCGTACCTGGTGGCGGACGTCTACCGACCGCGCGCCGCTGCAGCTGAAAAATTTCCAGTCCTCATGAGCATGAGTGCGTATCTCAAGGAGTTACAGCATCTGCCGCACGCGGCGCCGTTCACGCACCAGGAACGCCCGGAACCGGACTGGTGGGTGGCACGAGGTTACATTCTGGTGTTCGTCGACACGCGCGGCACCGGCAAGTCGCCAGGGCGCACCGACATCTGGTCGATGCAGGAAGCGCGCGACTATTACGACGCCATCGAGTGGGCAGCGGCGCAGCCCTGGTCGAGCGGCAAAGTGGGGCTGAGCGGCGTCTCCTACTACGCGATCACGCAATGGAACGTGGCGAGCCTGCAGCCGCCGCATCTGACGACGATCCTGCCGTGGGAGGGCTGGGCCGATCTGTATCGCGACTCGGTATTCCACGGCGGGCTGTTCAACCAGGCCTTCTACGGCAACTGGTGGCTCGACGTCATGGGCAAACAGCTGCTCGAAACCACGGTCGCCGACGGCCCCGACGGCATGAACGAGAACCTGATCCTCGAGTACCTGCGCCATCCGACCGACAGCCGCTGGTGGGACGAGAGCAAGGCGCGCGCGCAGATGGAGAAGATCACGGTGCCGTTCTACAGCTCCGGCAACTGGGGCGGATGGAATCATCACCTGCGCGGCAACCTGGAGGCGTTCACGCGCGCCGCGGCGCAAACCAAGAAATTGCAGGTCCACATCGGCGGCCACACCGACTACTTCTACGATGCCGAAGGCCGCGACGAGCAGCTGCGCTGGTACGACTACTGGCTGAAAGGCATCGACACCGCAATCATGAGCGAGCCGCCGGTGAAGCTGTGCATCCGCACTTCGGTGCGGGATTGCACATGGCGTTTCGAGAACGAATGGCCCCTCGCGCGCACGCGCTACACACGCTTCTATCTCACGGCGGAGCACACCGGCGCCGTGAAAGACGCAATCCACGACGTGAAGATGCTCACCGATGCGCCCGCCAAGGCGGCGACACTCACCTACGACGCCGGGCCGGCCTCCGATGCACGCGCCGAGCGAGGCCTGCCCACGGTCTCGTTCTCCACCGAGCCGCTGACTGCCGACACCGAGATCACCGGTCCGATCAACCTGGTGATGTGGGTGTCATCGGCCACGGACGATATGGATGTGTTCGCGTACCTGCGCAAGACGATGCCGGACGGCACCGTGCAGACTGCAACTCGCGGCATTCTCAAGGTGTCGCATCGCAAGCTCGATCCTGCGCGCTCGACGCCGTCGCAGCCCTATCACACGCACGATGTCGAGCAGAAGCTGCGGCCGGGCGAAATCGTGCAAGTGGAAGTCGAGATCTGGCCGACCAGCATGGTGTACGAGAAAGGCACGCGCATCCGCCTCGATGTGCAGCCACACGATGGCCAGCACTACTTCGCCGCGTATCACCTGGGGAACAACAGCATTCACATCGGCGGCGAACGAGCCTCCTACGTGCTGTTGCCGATCGTGCCGCCACGCGATGCCAGTTCTTCGTCGGCAGGTAAGACCGCACACGGAGCGGAGCTCGACCCGACCAAGTAGCTCGAGGCGCGGGCGAGCCGGCCCCAGCTGCTGTTGTTCGTCGACGGGAGTAATATCCCGTGCATGGCCGCTATAGAATCCACCATGCTCGCGCTCGGCACGCCGGCGCCCGCTTTCCGTCTTGCCGATTTCAACGGCAAGGTGAGCTCGCTCGAAGACTTCGCCGCCGCGCGCGGGCTGGTCGTGGCGTTCATCTGCAACCATTGCCCGTACGTGAAACACATGCGCAACGAGTTCGCGCGTTTCGCGCGCGACTACCAGGCGAAGGGAATCTCAGTCGTCGCCATCTGCTCCAACGACACGAGCGCGTATCCGCAGGACGGGCCCGAGGGCATGGCCGAGGAAGCGCGCAGCGCCGGCTACACGTTTCCCTATCTGCTCGACGCGACTCAGAGCGTCGCCAAGGCCTACGACGCAGCGTGCACGCCGGATCTGTACCTGTTCGACGCGCAGCGCAAGCTCGTCTATCGCGGCCAGTTCGACGACAGCCGGCCGGGCCGCGGCACGCCGACTGGCAACGATCTGCGCGCCGCGTGCGACGCGTTGCTGAGCGGCGCCGCCCTGCCGGCTCGGCAGCAGCCGAGCCTCGGCTGCAACATCAAGTGGAAGAGCTGATCATTCGAGATCCGTCGGCGAGTTGAACAGCACCGACAAGCTGATGCTGCCGTGTCCGTGCTGCGGGTAGTCGGGCGAGCTCGGGTTGCCGGGGTCGAGGTTCGAGGCCGTATCGTCGGGCGGGAACAGCACGAGCGAATTCAGGAACTCGAACATCGCGAGCTTCCCTATCTCCGGCAACGCCGCGAACGCGTTGCGCGATTTCTCTGCTTCGCCGCCATGACGCAGGATGACCTCGCGCAGGTTGATGCTGCGGCCGTCGCGATCCAGGAGTCCCTCGCTCCCGGGGCCTCAGCGCGCGGACGGCATATGGTTCGACTCGCGCGCGTGGATCGTCACCGCTCATCGTTCCTGAGATCGCAACATGCTCGTGCTTTTCATCCATGGCGCCGGAACCGGCGCCTACACGGAAGATCGGCTCCTGGCCGATTCCCTGCAACGCGCACTCGGCGCAGGCTATGACGTTCAATGCCCGCAGATGCCCGACGAAGAGAACGTTCCGCTTCCGCTGTGGAATGCGGAGATCGACGCGAGGCTCGCAACTGCGAGCGGGCTGGTCGCGCTGGTTGGCCATTCCGTGGGCGGGTCGGTGCTGTTGAAATATCTATGCGAACGTCGACCCGCGGCGCGCATCGCCGGGCTATTCGTAGTCGCCGCGCCGTACTGGGGCATGGATGAGGGCTGGCAGTGGAACGATGCGATGTTGCCCGCGGACGCAGCCGCGAAGCTCGCCGGCGAATGGCCACTCATCTTCTATCACAGCCGCGACGACGAGATCGTTCCGTTCGCGCACCTGGCGCTGCACGCGGCCAGGCTGCCGCGCGCGATCATTCGCACCTTCGACGGGCGCGGCCACCAGTTCGGCAACGATCTCTCTGAAGTTGCCGCCGACATCGAGCGGAGCTGAAGCTCAGCCGATGGCGGCGATCACCGCGATCTCGATCAGGTACTGAGGTCCGGCCAGCCGCGCCTCCACTGTCGCGCGCGCCGGTGTGGAACCCGGCACCACCCACTTGTCCCACACTTCGTTCATCTCGTTGAACGTGCCGATGTCCTTCAGCCAGATGTTCGCGGACAACAGATTCTGCTTGCTCGTGCCCGCTTCGGCGAGCAAGGCATCGATCTGCCCGAGGATCACCTTCGCCTGCGCCGCCACGGTCGTGGCGCCCGCGTCCGCCGGACACACCTGGCCGGCGAGATACACGACATTGCCGTGAACCACGGCCTGGCTCATGCGGGGACCGGGCTTGATGCGCTTGATCGTCATGATGTATTCCTCCGCCGCGCATGCTACACCGGCAGCAGACTCCTCGCGCAGTCGACGACGGTCATTGCTGCCGGCCGGGGCGCGAAGCCGAGTGTTTGCCGGGCCTTGTCCGACGTCAGCGGGAACCGACGGCCGAGGAGCGGCGCGAGCGAACGCAGGTTCGGGGCGAATGGCAGTAGCATGCGCACGACGAAATCCGGCAAGCGCCGCGTCGGCGTCTTCGCTGCGGCCGCGCCGAGCTCCTTGCGCAGCGTGCGCGCGATGTCTTCCATCCACATGTACTCCCCGGCTGCGATGAAGCGCTGCCCGGCCGCGGCCGCGGCCGTCATTGCGCGAATGTGCAGATCCGCGAGGTCGCGCACGTCGACGATCCAGAAGCCGAGCCGCGGCAGCGCGCCAGGCTTGCCTTTCAGCATCCCCTGGATGATCTGCACCGAGCCGAGGTTCTCCGCGGTGAGGATCGGACCGAACACTGCGCCGGGGAGAATCGTCGTCAGCTGAGTCGCTGCGCCTTCGCGACCCATGAAGTCCCAGGCCGCGCGCTCCGCGAGAATCTTCGAGACGCGATAGGCGTCGAACTGCGGATCGTCCGGCTCGGACCAGACCGACTCGTCGCTCATCCGGTCCGTGGTCAGCGGCGGGCGCGCGGCGGCCGCGGCGGAAGTCATGACCACGCGTCTCACGCCCGCCTTCGCAGCCGCGCGCAGGACGCGCAATGTGCCGTCACGCGCCGGCGCGATCAGCGCATTCCGATCTCCCGGGGTGCCGCCGCCGAGTGGCGAGGCGACGTGCAACACGTACTGGCAGCCGGCGACGGCGGCATCCCAGCCTGCGTCACTGTTCAGATCCGCGGCGACGAAGCCGAGACGATCAGCTGCAGCCTGCGCGCCGGCGACTGCAGCACGCACACGCTGCTCCTTCGCCGAATCCCGCACCGTCGTGCGCACGCTGTAGCCGCGCTCCAGCAACTGGACGATGCACCAGCCGGCGATGAATCCGGTTCCGCCCGTCACGAGCACTGTCTCGGCCACTGCACATTCCTCGGCTTGCACTACAAGTTGTCAGCTGTAGACTTTAGTCACTTCATGCGCTTAAGTCTACATTCGTATACCTGATGAGGACGTGATCGATGGCCCGTACCCAATCCCGCCCCGCGCGGCAGCGCAATGCCGCGGCGACCCGCGCGGCGATCCTGCAATCGGCGCGCAAGGCGTTCGCGAAGGCCGGCTACGCCGGCGCGGGCGTCCGTGAGATCGCCGGCGGCGCCGGCGTCACCGCGATGCTGGTCAATCGCTACTTCGGCTCGAAAGAACGGCTGTTCGCCGAGGCCGTGACGCAGTCCATGGCGACCACCAGCGTGCTCGGCCCGCAGATCGCGCAGGCCGGCGCGTCGGGCGACGCGCTTGCTGCCGTTCTCGTCGGCATCACGCAAGCGGACGACACGCCGCTCGAGGGATTCCAGATCCTGCTGCGCTCCGCGTCCAGTGAGCCGGCTGCGCGCATCGGTCGCAAACTGATCGAGCGTCACCACCAGAAGCGCATCGCCGCAGCCCTCAAAGGAGAGCTCGCCGCACAGCGCGCCGGCGTGATGCTCGCGCTCATCGCCGGCTTGCAACTGATGCGCCAGATGCTGGAGTTGCCGGCGCTGGCGAAGGCCGACTCGAAAGCGCTGATCAGGGTGCTCGCGCCGATCTTCGATCGATTGCTCGCGGGCGAACCGCGCCGCCGAGGCTAGCGCGAGTAGTCCCGGCGCACCCCTGCGCCGGAACTATTCCAACCTTCCGTGCCTTGCTCAAAAGACGCGTGTTGCCCACTCCTTGCCGCAGCCTTCCGCGAACAACGTGTCGGTGATGTCGAACATCCGCGTCGACACGACGCTCGTGAACGACTTGCCGTCCGGCGCCATCTGAATCGCACGCGTCACCCGGGTCATCCCTTCGAAGACGCCGCCCGCGCCGAGACGCATGAACTGAAACTGCGCGCGGTAGGTGCGGCCGCCGGTCCAGCGCCACCGGCCGAGCGAGGGCGGCGGGACTGCCTCGCTGGTGGCGACGAGCGAGCCATCGTCCTCGAACAGATTGATCGCACGGAACGTGCGGATGACCGGTCCCGAGCCGCACACCTGCAACGTCACCGTCGAGTCCCAAACTCCCTCGATCGACGGCCGCGCTGCGTGGAACGACGTCTGCGCGTCGCCCCCGAAAGTCGTTGCCGGCAGCGCGGCAATCAAGCCAACGAGCAGAACCTTCCTGAGAATCGAAGTCGTCATGGTCGTCTCCTGCGTAGCCAGCACCGCGCTGGCGGAGGCGACGCTGGCGCGCCGGGGCCTGAAAAATCCCCAACGCCCCATGAAAAACCGTGAAAATACGCGGCAAGGAGCCGCGCTTGCCTGACGAGACGCTTTATGCCTTCGGGGACTTCCAGCTCGATGCCGGCCGCCGGCTGTTGTCGCACCGCAGTCAGGGTCCGGTTGCCATTACTGGCCGCGTGTTCGACACGCTGCTGCACCTGGTCCGCAACCCGGGCCGGCTCGTCACCAAGCGCGAGCTCATGGACGCAGTGTGGGGCGATGCGGTCGTCGAGGAGAACAACCTCACGCAGACGATCTCGACGCTGCGTCAGCTGCTCGGCGAGCGGCCGGACGAGCATCGCTATATCGTCACCGTGCCTGGGCGCGGGTACCGCTTCATCGCGGGGGTCGAGTCCGGCGCGCATGCACCTGGTGCGCCTGCAACCGTAGCCGCCGCGCCCAAGCGTTGGTCCCGACGAACTCTCATCGCCATCGCGGCCGCAGGACTGGCCGCCGCCATCGGCGGCGCGGTGCTGCTCAGCGGACGATTCGAAACCAAGCCGCAGATCCATTCGATCGCCGTATTGCCTTTCAAACCGCTCGTGCGCGATTCCGGCGATCCGGCGCTCGAGCTCGGCATGGCCGATACGCTCATCGCGCGCCTCGGGAACAGCGGCGGCCTTGTCGTTCGCCCGCTCAGCTCCGTGCGCAAGTACACGCCGCTCGACCAAGACGCGCTCGACGCGGGCCGCGAGCTCGGTGTCGACGCCGTGCTCGAGGGAAGCATTCAACGCAGCGGCGACGTCCTGCGCGTGACGACGCGTTTGCTGCGAGTCAGCGACGGCTCGTCGATCTGGGCCGACAAGGTCGACCAGCCGTGGACCACGCTCTTCGACATGCAGGACAAGCTCGCCGAGCAGGTGGCCGCGGCGCTGGCGCTGCGGCTATCGAATGAGGAGCGACGGCAACTCACCCGTCGCCACACGCAGAACGGCGCTGCATATCGGTCCTACCTTCTCGGCCGCTATCACTTTCTCAAGCTCATTCCCTCGGAAATCGACAAGAGCATCGAATACTTCAACCGCGCGATCGAGCAGGATCCGCAGTACGCGCTGCCCTACGAGGGACTGGCGGAAGCCTATCGGTCGCTCACGATCACCGGCGATGAGAAGCCCAGCGAAGTCATGCCGCGCGGCAAGGCCGCGGCGCTGCGCGCGATCGAGCTCGACGACCGCCTCGATTCCGCCTGGGCATCGCTCTGTTTCATCCAGATCTGGTGGGACTGGGACTGGTCCGCGGCCGAGCGCTCGTGCCGGCGCGCGATCGAGATCAATCCGAACGGCGCCGACGGCCACCGCGCCTACGCCGTCCTGCTGTCCGACCTGGGACGGCATGAGCAGGCGATCGCCGAGGCGCGACGAGCTTCCGAGCTCGATCCGCTGGCGCTGATCACGAATGCCATCGAAGGCCACGTGCTGCACTACGCTGGCCGCGACGTCGAGGCTGCAACCCAATTGCGCGCGACGCTGGAACTGGACGCGAACTTCTGGATCCCGCACCTGTTTCTCGGCAAGGTGCATCTCGCCCGCAACGAACCGCAGGAAGCGCTCGCCGAGTTCGAGAAAGCACGAGCCCTGTCGGCAGCGAACTCAGAAGCTGTGTCGATGATCGGCTACACGCTCGCACTCATGGGCGACCGCAAGGGCGCGCAAGCGACGCTGGCAGAATTGTTGAGCAGAGGCACGGAGCACTACGTCCCGCCTTTCAACGTCGCGATGCTCTACAACGGTCTCGGCGATGTGGACAACACGTTCGCCTGGCTCGAGAAGGCGTACGCGGATCGGGACGTCAGGCTCACGTTCCTGAAGATCGAGAAGAAATGGGATCCGCTGCGCTCCGATGAGCGGTTCGCGTCACTGACGCAGCGCATGAAGCTATGAGCTGCAAGATCGTGCGGCGGCGCGATTCGCAACCTTGGATGGAATAAATCAGCCTGCTGATTCGTACTGTTCCCGTAAGAGCGTACGGGGGCTGCCATGACTAGTGCAGATCTCAATCAAGCCGAGCTGCGCCAGCGTGCGAGCGGGCTGTTGGCGTCGGGACGCCTGCCATCCGGCGAGCCTCTCGCCACCTGGGCTGGCTCAGGTCGTGGGGAGCGCTGCTGCGTGTGCCAGGTTCTCGTGAAGCAGGACGAGATCGGCTTCGACCTGTCGTTTCGGATGCCGGAGCGCGAAGTCGAGCTGCACATGCACAACCGCTGCCGCATTGCGTGGGAGCAAGTGCGGGCAGCAGGCAGCGCTACTGGACGCGCTGCAGCTCCATGATCCAGTTCGGCTGCCAGGTCTTGCCGCCGTCGTCGCTGTTCGCCTGCTCCCAGTGGGCGGACGTCTTCGTCATGGCCGACCATTGCAGCCTGCCGATGATCTTCTTGCCGTCCACCTCGTAGCTCGCATAGAACGAGCCGATTCCGTTTGCGAATCTGCCCTGCGCCGGCGGATCGAGCGGGCGTGCGGGATAGCGACTGTCGAGCCACCAGATCGACCACTGGTCGTTCTTGCTGTCGTACGAGCGCAGCCCGACAGCGCGATAGACGCCGTCCGGCGAATTCAGCCAATGCTCCTCCATGTTCGCCGCGCCTGCCATCAACAGACGCAAGCTGAGCGTGCCGTCGAACTCGACCCACTTCCTGCTGACCGCGCTGATGCGCCGGTGATGCACGCGCCATTCGCCGACGAGAAAGTCGAAGCCGTGAATGCCCGTCACATCGATGCCGACCTGCGCCGGCTTCGGTGGCGAAGCGTGGGCGCCGGCAATCGAGGCGAGAGTCGCATCCAGAACCAGTACGCCGCGCGTATGCAGGGAGGTGAACGCCAAGGCAGTCATGGACTTCGTGGATGACGCTATATAGAAGGCAGTTTCGGCGGTGGTGCGCTCGACGGCGGAATCGATTCACTCGCCAGCGTCAGCTCGCGAGGAGCAGGACGCGGCTTGTGCGCAACGCATGCTCCGAGAACGGCAGCGCCGCCCGATATTGAACGAATGTTGCATTACGCCCATGATCCGCAAGCACCCTCACGATGACATAGCCGTGCCGGCCCAGCGAAGATCGACTTCGACGCAACGCCTGCTGCTCGCCGCAGCGGGGACGCGAGCCCGGCTGTCGTTCTATCCGCCCGGATTGCGGCAGCCTGCCCACTCACATGAGCAGGCGCACATCTCGATCGTCGTCGCCGGCGCCATTCGCGAACGCAGCGCCGGCCGCGATGAGTTCGGTTTTGCGTCGTCGCTGACACTGCGCCCGCACGAAATCAGGCACGAGGTCGACTTCGGGCGGCAGGGCGCGCTGATACTCTCGGTGGACGTGGAAGATCGCCTGGCGCGTGCAGCGACCAAGGGCTGGGTTCATCGCAATCTCACTTCAGCGCAACGCACGCTCCTGCATTGGGTGCTGACCGAGGGCGCGGCCAGCGCACGGGACGTCGGCGACTGCATTCAGGATCTGCTCGCCGGCATCGAGACGGAGTCGTTGCGAGGGCGGCCGCCGCTTTGGCTCATGCGTGCGCGCGAGCAATTGTCGAACGATCCAGCGGGCACTCGCATCGAGATGCTGGCACGAGCAGCGGGCGTGCATCGCGCGCATTTCGCGCGTGCGTTTCAGCATTGGTTCGGCATCCCACCGAGCTCGTTCCGGCGAAGTGCGATGTTGAACCTGGCGATTGCGGCAATCGCTTCCGGCCAGAGCATCGCTGGCGCTGCGCACAGCGCGGGATTTGCGGATCAGAGCCACTTTTGCCGATCGATGCGCAGCACGATCGGAGCTACGCCTCGCCGGCTGCTGCGCCGGGCGTAACGCAACATTCCTTCAATATCCGCCGGCGCAGCCGCGCTAGGCTCGACTGTGCATGCTGCAGCTCGATCTGATTCAGACGCTCGCCTTCGGCGGCATGGTCCTGTTCGCTGGCCATGGCCTGTGCCGCGCGATTCCGATCCTCGGTCGCTATAACCTGCCCTCGCCGATCATCGGCGGCCTGCTGGTCGCCGTCGCTGCGCTGGTCGCTCGCGATCAGGGTCTGACACTGTTTCAGTTCGACACGGCTCTGCAGAGCCCGCTGATGATCGCCTTCTTTACGTGCGTCGGACTGAGCGCCAGCTTGTCGTTGCTGCGCATCGGCGGTCCGCAGGTGATGCTGCTGTTCGCGATCGCGACAGCCTTCGCGCTCATGCAGAACGTCGTCGGCGTCGCGTTGGCCGCGTTGTTCGGACTGCCGCCGCTGTTCGGTGTCCTCGCGGGATCCGTCACGCTGACCGGCGGACCGGCCACTGGACTCGCGTTCGCGCCGCTCTTCGAGGAAGCGGGTATCGGTGGGGCGGGCTCGATTGCAATCGCAATGGCCATGGCCGGCATCGTCTCCGGCGGCCTGATCGGCGGACCGGTGAGTACGTTTCTCATCGAACGTCATGGACTCTTCAGATCCGCGCCGCGCGCCGGAGCGGCCCCCGTGCAGCCCGCGCCAGTCGTCCCCGGCGAAAGCAATGCAGAACACGCTGCGCTGAAGAGCATCGTCGTCATCCTCGTCGCGATGTGGGCCGGCTCTTGGGTCAGCAAAGGCTGCGCCGCGCTCGGACTGACCCTGCCCGCGACGATCGGCGCCATGCTCGGCGGCGCGGCGATCAGGAATCTCGACGATGCGACCCACTGGATCGGCTTGTCGCAACGGACCGTCGAGAACGTCGGTGCGGTCGCGCTCTCGTTGTTCCTCGTCATGGCGATGATGACGCTCGATCTGTCGAACCTGGCAGCGCTGGCGCTGCCGCTGCTCACGATCCTCATCGTCCAGGTGCTGTTGATCGCGGTCGCCTGCTGGTGGCCGGTATTTCCGATGATGGGGCGCGACTACGAATCGGCGGTGGTGAGCGGCGGCTTCGCCGGCTTCATGCTGGGCACGACTGCGAACGCGGTCGCCGTCATGCGAACGCTGGTCGAGCGCTACGGGCCCGCGCCGCGCGCGTTCCTCGTCGCGCCGTTGGTCGGCGCCTTCTTCGTCGATTTCACGAACGCGCTGATCATCACCGGTTTTCTCAACTTCTGGCGCTGAGTGGCGCTATGCTTCGCCGGGGCTTGCCTCCGCAGGCAGTTACCGGACTACCGATATGAGCAACGATTTCGACGTCATCATCATCGGCGGCGGCGCGCCGGGCCAACACTGCGCGGGTGCGCTCGCGGAGGGCGGCGTACGCGTTGCGATCGTCGAGCGCGAGCTCGTCGGCGGCGAATGTTCCTACTGGGCGTGCGTTCCTTCCAAGACTCTGCTGCGCCCGGGCGAAGCCGTGCATGGTGCGAACAACGCCGCGGCCAAAGCGCAGGTCGATGTCGAGGCGGCTCTCGCCTGGCGCGACTTCATGGTTTCGAATTACTCCGACGCCGGCCAACAGCGATGGCTCGCTGATAACGGCATCACGCTGCTGCGCGGTCGCGGGCGGCTCGCCGGCGTCGGCGTGGTCGACGTCGACGGCGTTCGCCACACCGCGAACCACGTTGTCCTGGCAAACGGCTCCGACCCGATCATCCCGCCCGTGCCGGGCCTGCAAGGTCTCGAGGGCCTATGGACGAACCGCGAGGTGACCGGCATGAAGGCCGTCCCTCGCCGACTGCTCGTGCTCGGCGCTGGAGCGGTCGGCGTCGAGATGGCGCAGGCCGTGCGTCGCCTGGGCGGCGAAGTCGTGCTCGTCGTGAACGGCGCACATGTACTCCCTCGAGAGCCGCGTCCGCTGGGCGAAGCGCTCGGCGAGGTCTTGCGACAGGACGGCGTCGAGGTCGTGTTCGGCGCGCAGGCAACCGCCGCCCGACGCGAGAGCGAACAGTACGTACTGGAGCTGGGCGACGGCCGCAAAGTAAATGGCGATCGGCTGCTGGTTGCCACCGGCCGGCGTCCGCGCGTGCATGACATCGGACTCGAGACCGTCGGCATCAAGCCCACGAGCCGCGGCATTGCAGTCGATTCGCACCTGCGCGCCGGCGAGCGCCTGTGGGCCATCGGCGATATCAACGGCATCTGGCAGCTGACTCACGTCGGCAAGTACCAGGGCCGGGTCGTCGCGGCGAATATTCTCGGCGAGCCCCGCGCAGCGAACTACGACGCCGTGCCGCGCGTGGTTTTCACCGATCCGCAGGCGGCGGCCGCGGGTGCGACTCACGCAACCTTCAGTGGGACGGCGCGCGTTGCCGAAGTCGCGAAGACTGCGACCTACACGCGCGCATACGACAAGTCGAACGGATTCATGACACTTCTGAGCGACGGAGCGCACCTCACCGGCGCGTATGCGCTCGGCCCGGAAGCGGGCGAGTGGCTGCAGCAAGCCACTCTTGCAATCCGCGCGCGCGTGCCGCTCGACGTTCTGCTCGACACGATCCAGCCGTTCCCGACTTTCTCCGAGATCTACCTCGGCGCGCTCAAGGCGCTTCATCGTCAGATCGCGTCAGCGCGAAAATAATCTCGACCGCGACGGCTGCGCCCGCTGGCAGGCTCACCACGCCCCTGACCATGCGCGTCGAAAGCTTGTCTGGCCCGAACACGCTCGCCAACACCTCCGAGGCCGCGTCCGCGACCTTGGGGTGATCGCGAAACTCGGGCGTCGTCGCGAGCGACACCGTGAGACGAACGGGACGCGCCACCTTGTCCAGCGATCCGAGATGCTGTTTCGCCAACGCCAGCGCATTGAGCGCGGCAAGGTGCGCCGCGCTGCGCCCGTCCTCGATGCTCAACTCTGCACCGATCCTCCCGACGAATTTCGGCACGCCGTTTGCCATTGGCAGCGTCCCGCTCAGGAACAGCAGCTTCCCGACCTGCACCGCCTCGACGTAGGCGCCGAGCGGCTGCGGCGGCGTCGGCAGAGTGATGTCGGTGTTCACAGGTGCGAGCCTCCATCCACGGGCAGCACGACTCCGGTGACATTGCTCGCCTCCGCCAGATACAGCACCGCTTCGGCGATATCCCTGGACGTGCCGACCTGTCCCATCGGAGACAGCGCCTCCAGGAAATCCTGCGCGGCGCCGGCGAGCAGCGGCGTATCCACGGCGCCCGGCGCGACCGCATTCACCCGGATGCCCTGCTTCGCATACTCCAGGGCGAGGCTTCGCGTGATCGCGTTGAGGCCGCCCTTCGTGATCATCGGCACGGTCGCGGGCAGAGTCGCGCGCGGGCGATCGGCAATGGAAGCGGTGATGCTCACCAGGCTGCCGCCACGCTTCTGCGCGAGCATCTGCCTGATGACGCGTTGGCTGATGTGGATGAAGCCGTCGAGGTTGGTGGCCGAGAGCGCGCGAAAGTCCTCCACGGTGTAGTCGGTGAAAGGCTTCGCGAAGAAAATGCCTGCGTTGTTCACGAGTGCATCGACCGAGCCGAACCGCTCGAGCGCGGCGGCGACGAGCTTGTCGGCCGTGGCGGGCAGTGCGATGTCGCCATCGACGAGTGCGACGTTGTCCGAGCGCTGCAGCTCGTTCTTCTTGCTGATGCGGCGCGAGTTGGCCACGACGTTGTAGCCGCGCTCGATGAACAGGTTGGCGACGGCGGCGCCGATGCCCTGAGATGCGCCCGTCACGATGACGGTCTTGCGTTGCGTTGCCATGCGAAGCTCCTTGACGAGAAGTGCGTGTGCAGCGAATTCTCGGGGCGCGCAGCCGGATTGATTAGATGGGAAACTCTGTAATCTGATTTCCATCGATGGCAAAGTGGGCCCATGGCGGACCTGGACAACATCGCGATCTTCGTGAAAGTGGCGCAGTACGAGAGCATCAGCCGCGCCGCCCGCTCGCTCGGGATGCCGATCTCGACCGTGAGCCGCCGGTTGTCGGTGCTGGAATCGCAGCTCGGCGCGACGCTGCTCCGGCGCACCACGCGGCGCGTCAGCCTGACCGCGCAGGGCCGTGCGTACTTCAACCAGTGCCAGGAGCCGCTCAGCCTGCTGCAGGAGGCCGAGCGGGTGCTCACGGAGGCGCAGAAGAAGCCCGAGGGGTTGCTGCGGCTCTCGGTGCCGGTCGCCCTCGGTCAGCAGGCGTTTCTGCAGTTCCTCTCCACGTTCCTGAAGGCGCAACCGCAGATCCGCATCGATCTCTTCATCACCAACACGTTCCTCGACCTCATCGCCGAGAACGTCGACGTCGCGATCCGCTTCGGCGAGTTGCGCGACTCGAGCGTGGTCGCCGCCCGCATCGGCACGAACCTTCGCTATCTCGTGGCGACCCCGGGATACCTGAAGGGCCGCCCCGTTCCCGCCGAGCCCGCGGACCTGCAGCAGCATGACTGCGTGATGCTCCACGCGAAGAACAACGAGGCCGACTGGGATCTCATCAGCGGCCGCAGGAAGGTGCGCGTGCGCGTTGCCGGGCCGGTCTCGAGCCGCGATTTCAATACCGTCAGCACGTTCGTCTATCGCGGACACGGGATCGGACTGCTGCCCTCGACCTACTGCGACGCCGAAATTGCCGCAGGCCGGCTCGTGCGGCTGCTGCCGAAATGGCAGTCGCCGCCGGTCCCGGTGTTCGTCGTCTACCCGAGCCGGAAATTCCTGCCGCTGCGGCTGACTGCGTTCCTGCAGGCGCTCGCGAGCTGGCGCAGTCCGCTGTGGACCCGAGATTGAGTCCGCCATGATGCTGCTCGAAACACTGGGGATCGATCTGCCGATCGTTCAGGCACCGATGGCGGGTGTCTCCTCGCCGGCGCTGGCCGCAGCGGTCGCCAACGCCGGCGCGCTCGGCTCGATCGGCGTCGGCGCGACGAATGCCGAAGGTGCGCGCAAGATGATCGCGGCAGTCCGCGAGCGCTCCAATCGTTCCCTCCACGTGAACGTGTTCTGTCATCGGCCGCCGCAAGCGGATGCAATCGTCGAAGCCGGCTGGCTGGAACATCTGCGGCCGCGCTTCGAACGGTTCGGTGCCCGCCCTCCTCCGGCACTCAGGGAGATCTATCGCAGCTTCCTTGAAGACGATGCGATGCTGGCCGCGCTGGTGGCCGAGAAACCGCGCGTCGTGAGCTTCCACTTCGGACTGCCTGCCGCCGAGCGCATCCGTACGCTACGCGACAGGGGCATCGTACTGCTCGCGTCCGCGACGAACGTTGCCGAAGGTCGAGCGGCTGCCGGCGCCGGAGTCCACGCAGTCGTGGCGCAAGGTTACGAGGCCGGCGGTCACCGCGGTGCGTTCGATCCGGACGCGCCGGATGACTGTCTGGGAACCGTCGCACTGACTCGCCTCCTGGTGCGCGAGCTGACTATTCCGGTCATCGCAGCGGGCGGAATCATGGATGGCGCCGGCATTGCAGCCGTGCTGCGACTTGGCGCCGCTGCTGCACAACTCGGCACCGCCTTCATCGCCTGTCCCGAGTCGGAAGCGGATGCTGGATACCGAGCGGCATTGATGAGCGACGCCGCTCACCACACCGTGATGACTCGCGCCATCTCCGGCCGGCCTGCCCGTTGCCTGAGGAATGAATTCACGACGCTGGGTGCGCACGTTTCGCCGCGGCGGATTCCTGCGTACCCGATCGCCTACGATGCCGGCAAGGCGCTCAACGCCGCAGCCAAAGCAGCCGGCGATTCGCGGTACGGCGCGCAGTGGGCCGGCCAGGGCGCGCCACTCGCGCGAGCGAAGCCGGCTGCGGATCTCGTCGCCGCCCTGGCAAGCGAGTTACGCTGAGAGCTTTCGCGACCTTGCGTGCACGCAGGGCCGCGAGCACTGTCCGTCGACCCTATGCGCCACGATCACGCTGCAGGAATTACACTCCTCGTTGTATGCGCTCTGCTCGGTGCTGTCCCTTCACGCGCCGCGCAGCCGCTGACCTGGAACGTCGATTCCGCGCAGCCGGCACGATTCGTTGCCGTTCACGGGCGCCGTTCGGCGCTGTTCGGCTACTCCGAGAACGGGCTGGAGGTCTGGGCCTATCCACTGCAGCTGGCCGATTCCTTCGGCGTCGCCTTTCGTCCGCAGCACGGGACCACGGCCATCGACGGGCGCACAGTCTTGCGACGCATCGAGTACCGCCCCGAATCCGTCACGCGCCTCTACGTCGGTCCCGATTTCGTCGTGCGTGAAAAACTGTTCGTGCCGCTCGATGCTCCCGGCGCGATCGTGAGCTACGAAGTGGACGGAACGCGCGCCGTCGACATCGTCGTCCGCTTCACACCCGTGCTGAATCTGATGTGGCCCGCCGGCATCGGCGGACAGGAGGCGGCGTGGAATGCCGCGGCCTCCGGTTACCTGCTTTCCGAGCCTCTGCATCGCTACACGGCGCTCATCTCATCTCCCGACATGGTCGCGCACGACGAGACACCGAACGCGACGCGGCGGGTCGGCGCTGAGCCGGGCCTGGCATTCACGATTCGCGCGAGCAAGGATCGCGCGGCAGTGGTCGTCATGGCCGCAGGGCTTGCCGGAGAAGATCCGGCGCCCTTGGCAAAGAAATTGCTCGGCGATCGAGCCGCGCTGGAGAGCGCTGCCGGGAAGCACTACGAGGAACTGTTGACGCAGGGATTGGAGATCGACACCCCGGATCCGCAAGTCGATCGCGCGCTGGCGTGGTCGCAGATCGCGCTCGATCAGGCCTGGGTCTGCAATCCCGATCTCGGATGCGGGCAAGTCGCGGGCTATGGGCCGTCGCGCAAAGCGCGGCGCCCGCAGTACGACTGGTTTTTCGCGGGCGACGGCATGGTTGCGACGCATGCCCTGCTTGCGGCCGGGCGTTATGAGCGTGCACGCGAGGAGCTCGAGCTCATTCTCAAGTTTCAGGATCGCAAGACCGGCATGATCTGGCACGAGCTGTCGCAGAGCGCAGCGGCGCTCGAGTGGCACAAGTATCCGTACATGTTCGTGCACGTCGAGCTGAGCCACGACTTCCTCGCCAGCGTCGCCGAGTACTATTCAGTCACCGGCGATCTGCAATTCCTGAAAAAGAACTGGGACGCGCTGCAAGCCGCCTATCGATACTGCCAGTCGCTGCTCGATCCCAAAGATGGCCTGCCGCGCATTCCAAGCGGCAAACAAGGCAGCAACGAACAGGACCCGCTCAGCGACGAGTTGACGCTGTCCGCGGGCTGGGTCGCCGCTGCGGAAGCGTACGCAGCTCTCGCCACCGCCACGGGACGAAAGTCAGTGGCACGAGCGGCTCTGGAGACGAGCAAGCGAGCGCGACAGGCCGTGGGCGAAAGATACTGGGATGACCGCCGCAGCTTCTGGATCAGCGGCCACACGCGTTCCGGCGCCCCCGTGATGGACCGCGACATTCGTCCCATGGGTGTGGTGCAGGAATCCCTGTTCTCCGCGGAGCAGCGGCGCGTCGTGCTCGATCAGATCGCATCCGCTGACTTTCAGTCGGACTGGGGCACGCGCAGCAAGGCCGAGAGCGATCCCACCTACGATCCAAACCTGTACGCCAGCGGGAGCGTGTGGGCACTCGGCACTGCGGGAGTCGCCAGTGCGTTCTGGGCCGAGCATCGCCCCGCAACTGCCCTGCCGATCTGGAGCGCGCTCGTTCCCTGGAACACGCTCGACTCTCCGGGACACCTGCACGAAGTGCTGGCCGGAGACTTCTATCACGAGGAAGTGGAGTCGGTTCCGGAGCAGACGTGGTCGTCCGCAGCGTTCTTGACTGCAGCCGCTGGCGGATTGCTGGGATTGCGCGTGGATGGCGTGACGCGTCAGCTCAACTTCGCACCGCATCTGCCCGCCGCCTGGAGCAAGGTCACTCTGAAACGTATCCGTGTCGGCGACTCCAGGATCGCGCTCGAACTGACGCAGGCCGCCGGCGAAGTGGCGCTACATATTAATAATGAGGGCGCTCCGGTCAGGATGTCCTTCGACCCGGAACTGCCGCTCGGAGCCAAAGTGCAGAGCGCGCGGCTCGGTGAGCGCGAGATCGCAGCGACTCCCGTGCAGCATCCGCAGGACTCTCATGCACGAGTCGAGTTCGATCTGCCAAGCGGCGAAACCGTACTGCGCATCAGCTATAGCGGCGGCGTCGCGATCGTGCCCGCGACGCCACGTCCGCTGGTCGGAGAGGTGAGCCGTGCGATGAAGGTCGTCGGCGTGAGCCTGAAGGATCGTGTGTATGAAATCGAGATCGACCACCGGGCTTCTGAGCCGGCGCGCTTCGAGCTGCGCACGCCGTGGAAGATCGAGAACGTGCGGGGCGCGAAGCTCAACGCGCTCACGCCCGCTGCGCACACCTTGGAAATCGACGCATCTGCCGACAAGGACAATCGCGCGTACCAGCGAAGCAAAGTGATCGTGACGTTCGCGAGCGTCGAGTAGCTGACCCGGCGGTATCACAATCCGAGACTTCAACGCATCGTATTGCCCGCGACCTGCGCGTCCGTATTCTTGGACGCACGATGGAAGTCAACGACACGCACTCGGCACTGAACCGCACGCAGGTTGCACGCACGATCGAGCCGCACTGCGTCGACGATGTAGTCCACGCCGTGCGTCAGGCGCGCAGCTGCGGCCACGCAATCGCGGTCTCGGGCGGCCGACACGCGATGGGCGGACAGCAGTTCCTCGCGGGCGCGACTCTGCTGGACATGCGGCGGCTCAATCGCACGCTCGGCCTGGATGAAGGACGCGGGCTGCTTCGCGTAGAGGCAGGCATCACCTGGCCCGACGTGATCCGCGGCTACCTGATTCGCGCGGACGCGGCAATATCGCCGTGGGGCATCCGCCAGAAGCAGACCGGCGCGGATCGACTCACAATCGGCGGAGCCGTCGCCGCGAACATTCACGGCCGCTGCCTCAACGCGCGCCCGTTCATCGACGATGTCGAGTCGCTCGAAGTCGTCACCAGCGACGGCGAGGTCGTGACTTGCAGCCGCACCGAGCGGCCGGAGCTCTTCCGGCACGTGATCGGCGGCTACGGACTGTTCGGCGTGGTCGTTGCAGCGACCCTGCGGCTCGTGCCGCGACAGCAGGTCGAGCGCGTGGTCACGCTTCTCGACGTCGAGCAACTGATCGAGACGTTCGATGAGCGAATCGCGCAGGGCTATCTGTATGGCGATTTTCAGTTCGCCACCGATCCGGGCCACAGCGGATTTCTGCGCACGGGAGTGCTCTCGTGCTATCGACCGACGGAGCGCCTGCGACCGGTTCCGCCGCAGCAGCGCCGGCTGTCCCAGGCGGACTGGAATCGCCTGCTGGAGCTTGCGCATCGGGACAAAGGACGAGCCTTCGAGGAGTTCTGCGCCTTCTACCTGGCGACTTCCGGCCAGCTCTACTGGAGCGACACGCATCAGCTCAATCTGTACCTGGAGAGCTACCACGCGTCGCTCGATCAGCGCCTCGGCGCCAGCGTCTGCGGCAGCGAAATGATCACCGAGCTCTACGTGCCGCGACGACATCTGACGGCTTTCATGGATGACGTGCGTCGCGACTTCATCGTGAACGACGTGGACTTCGTGTACGGCACGATCCGCCTGATCGAGCAGGACACCGAAAGCGCGCTTCCCTGGGCGCGCGATCGCTACGCCTGCGTGATATTCAATCTGCACATCGACCATCTGCCGCAAAGCATCCAGGCGGCCCGCCTGGCGTTCACGCGCCTGATCGACTACGCGCGCATGCACGGCGGCAGCTATTACCTCACCTATCACCGCTTCGCACGCAGCGATCAACTGCTCGCCTGCCACCCGGGAATCGGCGACTTCCTCGCGGCCAAGCGGCGCCTGGATCCGGCGGGCGTGTTCCGGAGCGACTGGTACCAGCACGTCGTCTCGCAGGTGTAGCGCGTGCTGTGGATCTGCATCGCGCTGTTTTTCGCGCGTGTCGTCGGCCAGATCGAAGTCCTGCTGCTGGCGCCGGACTGGCTGCCACCGATGTCGGCTTGGTATTCCGGGCTGCTGCCCTATCCGATTCTGTTGCCGGCGCAGATTGCCCTGCTGGTGCTGATGTGTGCACTCGTGGTTCGAACGCGGCCACGGGACCCAAGCGCCATCGTCGCATCGACCCGCGTCGCCAAAGTCTGGCGCGCGATTGCTCTCCTCTACTTCCTCGCAATGGCCGGGCGGCTCGTGGTTTGTGTGCACCGATATGGCCGCGATTTCTACCTCAACGGCGCGATTCCCGTTGCTTTCCACTGGGTGCTCGCGCTGTTCCTGGCACTGCTGACGTACCGGAAACAGTGCCGGTCCCGGTAGCCGCTTTTTCGGCCCCGGCGTTCCGGTGAAGATTCGCTTCACCAGAACCGCTCAAGGATCTGCCATGAAACGCCCGAACGACCTGCATCCACAGCTTCCGCTGCATGACTACGGCCTGGCGCTGCAAAGCGCGGTGTCGTGGCTCGGCGATCGCTATCTCCTTGCCGCCCCGATCCCCGCGCGCCGCCCCGACCGCTATGCGGATGCCAGTTCCGCGAATGCCCGCCGTTCGTTGGGCTGGACCAGATTCACGTAGAACGCTTCGTTCACTCGCGCCCACGTCGGCCGGTCCTTCATGCGCGCAATCCAGCGCGCGAGATTCGGCCAGCGCGAGTAGTCCTGACCGACGGCTTCTCCCACCGTGATCTGCGCGATGCCAAGGTAATCGGCAATCGTGATGCGCTCACCGCACACATAGCGGTGATCCCCGCCGAGCCAATGGTCGTTGAGAAGACCGAGCCACCTCACGGCATTGCGCCGCGCCCATTCGAGTGTCTGTCGCTGAGCATGCTCGCTCTCGCGCTTATGCGTCGGCATCAGCTGCGGATACAAGAACCCGTAACACAGCTCGCGCGACAAGCTGGTGTTGAACCAATCCATGCGCTCGTTGACGCGCGCGCGCTGTTGCGGATCGCGTGGATACGCCGGCGAGCCGCTCTTGTCCGCAAGATACTTGAGGATTGCGGAGCTCTCGGTCAGCCGGAAGTCGCCATCCTCGAGCACGGGCACCGCTTGATGCGGATTGATCGCAGTGAACGCCGGTTGCACGTGCTCGCCCGCGAACAGATCGACGAGCTGGTATTCGAGCTCGATGCCGTGATCGGCGGCAAACAGCGCGACCGGACGGCTGGTCGTCGAGACCGGGTGAAAATAGAGTTTCATCGGGCTGCCTCCGTGGCGGCCACGACCGGCGGCAACGGCTCGGGCACGCGATTCTTCACCGCCGGGATGCTCTGCAAGTAAGTGAAGATCGCGGCGAGATCCTCGTCCGTGAAATTCCGGTACATCGGGATCGGCATCGGCGGCAGGATCTTGCGGCCGCGGCCCAGGTGACGGCCGGTGCGGATCGTCTGCGTGAAGGTCGCCAGCGTCCACTTGCCGAGACCGGTCTCGGGATCGGGCGTCAGGTTCGCGGTGAAGCTCACGCCCCACGGGCCGAAGTGTGCCGTGTTCGTGTCGGTGGCGGCCGCGATCCAGGGTCCGGGCGGGAGCGTCGGCGCATGCTCGATCACCCGGCTCTCGGGATGACCGGACAGCATGCGGCTCATGTCCGGCTCGGGACCTGAAGGTCCGAGGTGCCACGGTGTATGGCAGTCATTGCAGCCGCTCGTGGTGACGAGATACTTGCCGCGCGCGACCTGGGTTGCATCGCCGTCGGCTGCGAACGCCGGATGCAAACTCATCGCGGCGAGAATGAACAGGATCGATCGGTTCATGGCTTCAACTCCTCTGCTGTGGATGACGACTTCTGAGCGATCCAGCGCTCGAGCAATGCGAGCGCTTCGGCGTCGATGAGACGCGTGCCGATCGGCGGCATCTGCGTCTGGGGATTGCGTGAGCGCACACGCGTGATCAGTACGCTCGTGTCCGGATTGCCCGGCGTGACGAGCCGGGCCGCTGCACTCGCGCCGTGAGGACGGAAACGACCGCCTGCATCGATCATCGAGCGCAGCACGTGCTCAGTGCCTGCCGCGCCATCGACGACACTCTGAGCAAGCGTCAGCTCGACGGGCACGGGCGTGCCGTTGCTGTTGTGACAGTGCCCGCAGTTGCCGTGCAGATAACCCAGCGCCGCGCGCTCGATGGCCGAGCTCGCTTCGATGCGGGGTCGTGCACCGGCGAGCGCAGACGGGACGTTCTTGATGAGCCCGCGTGCGATGAGCGTTTGCAGGTCGATGTCGGTGCGCGCGTCGGCGTGCGGCGCGAGCGGGTCGCGATCAGATGACAGCTGCAGCGCGCTGAATCCGAGCACTGGCGCCGCGGCGCCCTCGTGACAGGCTCGGCAGTCGAACTCCGCCGGCACGGCGTAACTCCCGCGCAGCGTGGTGCCGTCAGCTGGTGCGAGCGTCGCGTCCGTCCCCTCTTCGTCCCAGATGTACGTTGCATAGCGCCACGTGCCATCGGCGAGCCGCTCGATGAACCGCGTCTCGACCGGACGATCCAGCGCAAACTCTTTCCACAGGCGCGTGCCGTTCGGGAATTCCCACGCATCCGGGCGCGACGCGTCGATCGCGGTGCCAGGCGGCAGGTAGATCCAGCGACGCTTCGCCGCACCGTCCGACCACAACGGGTACTGGGGCGAGAACGCGAGGTTGCGCGGATCGATCTGTGTGCTCGACCCGGCGGCGTAGAGACCGGTGTCGCCCAGGTGCATCGGCAGCGGCGCGTCCGCGGCATGGGCCGACGCCAGCGCGGCGGCAGCTGCAGCGGCAACGGTCAGGAACCAGACTGGATTCGGCATGGCGCTCCCACTTATGCTCGGCCCAAACAGGGGCTTAGCCCGACGTGATCGCGACGCCATGACACCGTTGCGACACCCTGCCGGCCAGGATCTCCGGCCGACGAATTGCCGATGAAATGCCGATGAAGGCCGATGCTGCGTCCCGCCCTAGGGGGGTAACGCGGAAAGGCGGGCAAAATCGGCTCAACGTGTCGACGAGCAGTGCGGGCCGATGAAATGCCGATGAATGCCGATGCAGCGTCCCGGCCGGTCGATCTGGCTCAGGAACCGGATTTCACGGTCGGACCCCTGGCCGTACGCCCGTCGTCTCGCGAGGTCCTGTACGGAGGCGAGCCCGAAACCCTCGAGCCCCGCGTCATGCAGGTGCTGGTGCTGCTGGCGCGCCATCGCGGACAGGTGGTCTCGCGCGATCAGCTGATCGAAGCCTGCTGGGCCGGGCGGGTCGTCGGCGAGGACGCGATCAACCGCTGCATCGGGCGCGTGCGGCGTCTGGCGGAAACCCGCGGCGGGTTCTCGGTCGAGACGATCGCGCGAGTCGGCTATCGGCTGACGGAGCAGGAAGCGGTCGCGACGGCGGATCCTCTTGTTACCCGGCCCGGCGAGCGGAGGAGGCAATCAAGGTGGATTGCAGCGATCGTCATCGCAGTTCTCCTGATCGGCGGCGCCATTTACGCCGGCATCGCACACATGCAGGCCCGGGAGGAGCGCGCGCAGGAGACGAAAGCCCTGGCGCAGATTGCAGCGTTGGTCGACCAGGACCGATACGGCGCAGCCTTCGCCCTCGCGCGGCCGCTGAGTCAGAGCACGCGCGCGCGTGCGAACCCGGCGTTCGCGCAGTTGTGGCGCCAGATCGCGGTGCCGATCAAGCCTTTGGTCGCACAGTCCGGCGCAACCGTTTACTTCAAGGCCTATGAAGATGCCGACGGCGAATGGATTGCCGCCGGCACGACACCGCTGACGCAGTGGATCGACGCGCCACGCGGCGCGCTGCGCCTGAAGGTCGAGAAGCAAGGGCTTCGCACGGGCTACTTCGTCGTCGCTGTGCCCGGACCCTCAGTGCAGACCCAGCTGCCGCAGCGCTTTCCATTCGATCGTCCGAGCGTCGCGCTCGAGCTCGTCGCGGCGAACGAGTTGCCCGAGGACATGGTGTTCGTGCCGCACACCGATGTTCCCGTGTATCTCAGCGGCTGGTCGACGGACTTGCTCGGCAGCGACCGCCACGACATCCCGGGCTTTGCGATCGCGCGCAGCGAGGTGACGAATCGCGAGTTCAAGGAGTTCATCGATGCCGGCGGCTACGACACCGAGCGCTACTGGCAGGACCTGCGATTCAGATACCGCGGTCAGGTGCTGTCATGGCAGCAGGCGCGCAAGGTGTTCGTCGATGCGACCGGCCGGCCCGGGCCCGCGGGCTGGCAACTCAGCACGTATCCTCGCGGACAGGACGATCTGCCGGTCGGCGGCATCAGCTGGTACGAAGCCGTCGCGTACGCGCGCTTTCGCAAGCAGATGTTGCCGACGATTCATCATTGGATGCGCGCGGCGTTCACGCCGTACGACCCGATGTTCCCGACCGCCGCGGCGATCACCGCACAGAGCCGATTCTTCGCGGACGCGCCGGAGTCGGCTCGCAGCGAGCACGGACTCGGACCGTGGGGCACGTATCACATGGCCGGCAACGCGCGCGAATGGGTCTGGAACTTTGCCGGCGAAGATGCAGTGGCGCTCGGCAGCGGCTGGCCGGAATACGCGTCGAACTTTGCGCGTGTCTACACGGCGGATCCGATGGCACGACTGCCGGATCACGGCGTGCGGCTGATGCGCACGCTGGACAACGGGCAATTCGATCCGGCGTTGCTGGAGCCGATCAAGCTGGTGCGCGACACCGAGTTCGCGAATCGTGCGCCGCTCTCCGACGACGCCTTCGCGGCGATGCGCTTCCAGTTCACGACGCCGCGCGTCGCGCCGACGACGGCTACGATCACTCGCATCGATGCATCGCCGCTGTGGATCGCGGAAGAAATCGCTCTGACCTTCGCGACGCAGGAACCTACGACGCTCTACATCGTGCGACCGAAAGCGCACGAGGGGTCGCTGCAGCCCATCGTTTACTCCGGCGTCGGCGATTGCTGCTTCATGAAGCGGCCGAACCGCGCTGCACTCGAACAGCTGCAGATCGCCGGGTTCGTCGTTGACAGCGGACGAGCGCTCGTGATGCCGATCTGGGCCGGAGGTTACGAGCGCTACTCGCCGCCGCCGACTGACCGGGCCGCGGCTCTCGACCGCGAGCGCCGCGTAGCACTGCTGTGGCAACACGATCTCAGCGCCACCATCGATTACCTCGAATCGCGGCCCGACATCGACACGAAGCACGTCGGCTATCTCGGGATCAGCCGCGGCGCGAGCTTCGCAGGTGCGATCAATCTCGCTCTCGAGCCGCGCGTTCACGCCGCGGTGCTCGCATCGGGCGGCATCTGGATCCACAGTCCACTGCATCCGATGATCGATCTCATCAACTACGCGCCGCGCATCACGGTCCCGGTCCTGATGCTGAGCGGGCGCTACGATCACATCTATCCGTACGAGCAGTCGCAGAAGCGCACGTTCGAGCTTCTCGGCACGCGAGCCGCCGACAAGGCGCAGATCGCATACGACAACGGGCACTTCACTTTACCGCCGAACCGCGTCGCCGCGGACGTCACCGACTGGTTCGACCGCTACCT
>DATEML010000254.1:0-6584 GCA_035275585.1 Steroidobacteraceae bacterium
TGAGCTCGCCGACCGTCCGCTCCGGCTCCTCGGTCAGCAGCCGCGTGATGTCCACGCCGCCGAGATACTTGTCGTGGCGATTGACGACGAACAGGCGGTCGGTGCGCTCGGGCAGCTCGCCGCGCATGCGCATGTAGCGCAGCACGACTTCCAGCGTAACGTCCGGGCGCACGGTCACGGTGTCGAGGTTCATGAGGCCGCCGGCGCTGTCTTCCTCGAAGCGCAGCACCGCGTTCAGGCGCTCGCGGTCCTGCGCGTCCATCGAGCGCAGCACGCGCTCGTTCAGCGTCTCCGGCAGGTCGCCGATCAGGTCGGCGAGGTCGTCGACTTCCATGCCCTCGGTGGCCGCGATCAGCTCTTCCGCGTCCATGCCGCCGATCAGCTCGGCGCGCACTTCCTCGTTGAGCTCGATCAGCACGTCGCCTTCGAGCTCGGGATCGACGAACTCCCAGACGATCTCGCGCCGGGCCGGCGGCAGCGACTCGATCAGCGAGGCGATCTCCGCCGGATGCATCGAGTTGATCATGCGCTGACCGTGGCGCATGGAACCCTGCTCGAGCGCGCTGCGCAGCGCCGCGAGTCGGCTCGTCTTGGGTGCCGGAGCTTCGGTCATCGTCATCACTGCGCCAAAGTCAACGGCGCAGTGTACAGAAGGAAGAAGTGAATAGTGACTGGTGACCGGCCAGTCGACGGCGCCTAGCGCCCGGTCACTTCTTTTCTACCACCTGGTGGCGCGCATGGACCTGCGCGTACTTCGTGGCGAAGTGCTGCGCGAGGCGCTCGACCAGGTAGACCGAGCGATGCTGGCCGCCGGTGCAGCCGATCGCGATCGTCAGGTAGCTGCGGTTCGTGCGGCTCAGCTCGGGAATCCAGTGCTCGAGGAAGCCGACGATGTCGGCGAACATCTTGGCGACGATCGGGTGGCGCTCGAGGTACTCGACGACCGCGGGATCGCGGCCGGTCAGCGCGGACAGGCCCGGCTCCCAGTAGGGATTGGGCAGGCTGCGCACGTCGAATACGAAATCGGCGTCGCCCGGCACGCCGTGCCGGTACGCGAACGATTCGAACAGGATCGACATGCGTCCCTCGCTGCGCCCGCCGACACGCTGGCGGATGAGCTCACGCAGCTCGTGCACTGTCGTGCGCGTCGTGTCGATGATCAGGTCGGCGGCGTCGGCGATCGGCTCCAGCAATTCGCGCTCCTGGCGCAGCGACTCCGCCAGGCCGAGTCCGTCGCGGCTCAGCGGGTGGCGCCGCCGCGTCTCGCTGTAGCGCTTGAGCAGCGATTCCTGGTCGGCGCGCAGGAACAGCACTTCGCAGTTCACGCCGCTGCGTTTGAGCTCCGCGACCAGCCGCGGCACCGAGCCGATCTCGGCCGGGCGATTGCGGGCATCGACGCCGACCGCGGTATAGCCGTAGGTCGGCTCGTTCGAGCGCACCGTGTGCGAGATGAACATCGGCAGCAGCCCCGCCGGAATGTTGTCGACGCAGTAATAGTCGAGATCTTCGAGCATGTGCAGCGCCACGCTCTTGCCGGAGCCGGACAGACCACTGACGATGACGAGGCGCATGGGAAAAGAATAGCCGATTCGTCGTTACGGTTGCCGTGTCCACGACAAAATACGAAAAAGCCGGACCTGCCGGTCCGGCTCTCCACTAACCGCCAACCGCTGACCGTTTCTATTCTTCAGGAAGGCCGCGGCTTCTGCGCCTCGATCGCGTGATGATCGGAGAGCTTTTCCTTGTGCTTCTTGACGCGGCGGTCGAGCTTGTCGGCGAGGGCGTCGATGGCGGCGTACATGTCCTGCTCGACGGCATCGGCGTAGACGGTCGCGCCATTGAGCAGGACCGTGGCTTCGGCTTTGTGGCGCAGTTTCTCGACGGTGAGGATGCAATGAACGTCTATCACGTGGTCCGAGTGTCTGACGATGCGGTCCAGCTTCTTCTCGACGTATCCCTTCAGCGAGGTGGTGACATCGACGTGATGACCGGTGACGTTCAGTTGCATGGAAGCCTCCTTCGCACGTTGACTTTGATCTGGCTTACCTGACCGGAACTTTCTTGCGCTCGCTCGACGGCGGGATGCCGAGCGCTTCGCGGTATTTGGCGACCGTGCGTCGCGCGACCAGCACGCCCTCGCGCGACAGGATCTCGGCGATGCGGCTGTCCGACAGCGGCTTGTCGGGCTCTTCGGCCGACACCAGCTTGCGGATCTTGGCGCGGATCGCCGTCGACGACATCTCGGTGCCGTCGCTCGCAGCCACGTGGCTGGAAAAAAAGTAGCGAAACTCGAACACGCCGCGATGCGTGTGCATGTACTTGTTGGTGGTGACGCGCGAGATCGTCGACTCGTGCATCTGCACGGCCTCGGCGACGTCCTTGAGGATCATCGGCTGCATGGACTCGTCGCCGTTCTCGAGGAATGCGGACTGGCGCTGCACGATGCAGCGCGCGACCTTCAGCAGCGTCTCGTTGCGGATTTCCAGGCTGCGGATCAGCCAGCGCGCTTCCTGCAGCTGGGTGCGCAGCATTGCGTGGTCGGCCGAGCGGCCGATGAGGCCGGCGTAGCTCTGGTTGACGCGGATACGCGGCAGGCTCGCCGGATTGATGTCCACGGCCCAGCCGCGCTCGGTGCGGCGGACGAACACATCCGGCACGATGTACTCGGCCGGTACGGAATGCACGCTCGAGCCGGGCCGCGGCTGGCAGGCGCGCACCAGCACGAGCGCGTGCTCCATCTCCTCTTCGGTGACCCGCAGCTGCCGGCGCAGCAGTGCGTACTGCTGGTCGGCGACCTGGTCGAGAAAGTTGGCGGCGATGATCAGCGCCGTGTCCCGTCCCGCGGTCTGCGGATCCAATTGCCGCAACTGCAACTCGATGCATTCACTGACCGAACGCGCGCCCACACCCGCCGGATCCATCGCCTGCACGTGAGTCAGGACGCGCTCCACTTCGGCGGGCGCGGCGATGATCTCCGGCTGCAGATTGCGCGCGATTTCTTCCAGCGACTCGATGACGTAACCGTCGTCGTTGATCGCATCGATGATCGCCGCGCCGATGCGCATGTCGCGCTCGGAGAGCCGCGACATCTCCAGCTGCCAGGTCAGGTGTTCCTGCAGCGTCTCGCCGCGCGCGGCTGAAAAATCCTGGGAGTGCTCGTCGTCGCCGGACCAGGGCGCTTCCGACGGGCCGGTGACCTGCGCATCGCTCCAGTCCTGCTCGTCGGGGACATCGAGATCCGACTCGCGCTCGGTGCGCTCGGTGGCGCTCGGGGTCGTGGCTTCGGCAGGTTCAGGGCTCGGCGCGGTCGCTTCGAACTGCTGACCGGATTCGACTTCGCCAGTCTCCAGGCTCCCGGCTTCGTCCTCGGCCTCGAGCATCACATTGCTCTCGAGCGCCTCGCGGATCTGCGCCTGGAGTTCGAGCACCGGTAACTGCAGCAGGCGGATGGCCTGTTGCAGCTGCGGAGTCATCGTGAGCTGCTGGCCAAGTTTGAGCTGCAGGGCTGGCTTGAGCATTCGTCTCGCAACTTCGGGAGCTGGACGATGCGCGTGCCCCGGGCAGGCGCGCTCCCAAATGTCTTCGAAAATCTATAGTCGGAAATCCTGGCCCAAGTACACCTCACGGACCTGCCGGTTTGCAAGGATCTCTTCCGCAGTTCCGGCCGCAATAACCGAACCGCCGCTGACGATGTAGGCGCGCGTGCAAATTCCCAATGTTTCTCGAACGTTATGATCGGTGATCAAAACGCCGATATTGCGTGCGCTCAGGTGGCGGACGATACGCTGGATGTCCAGCACCGAGATCGGGTCGACGCCGGCGAACGGCTCGTCGAGCAGCATGAATTGCGGCTCCGCGGCAAGCGCCCGCGCGATCTCCACGCGCCGCCGCTCGCCGCCCGACAGGCTTTGCCCGAGGCTGTCGCGAATATGTCCGATGTGGAGCTCGTCCAGGAGCGATTCCAGCGCTGCCGCGCGGCGCTGTGCGTCCAGTTCGGGGCGCGTCTCGAGAATTGCGTTGATGTTGTCGCGCACGCTCAGTTTGCGAAACACCGACGGCTCCTGCGGCAGGTAACCGAGGCCGAGGCGGGCGCGCCGGTGTACGGGGAGCCTGGAGACGTCCTGATCGTCGATGATGATGCGGCCGGCGTCGGTCGGCACGAGCCCGACGATCATGTAGAACGCAGTGGTCTTGCCGGCGCCGTTCGGACCGAGCAGGCCGACGACTTCGCCACGCGACACTTCCAGCGACAGATCCTTGACGATCTGGCGCGCGCGATACTTCTTGGCGAGTCCCTCGACGCGCAGCAGGCTCACGCGGGGTCCCCACGAAATCGTTCCGCCGACCTAGCCCACTCCACGGTGCTCAACACGATTTCGCGGGGTGCCTTCATTCGCCGCTCTCGGGCGCAGGAGCAGGCGGAGATACCGTCGTCTTGCCTTGCGGGCGGATGATTCCCTGTACGCGCCCCTGCCCCCCTGGATTGATCTGCAGGCGCTCGTCGCGCACGTTGTAGATGACGACGTCGCCGCGGAACTCGTCCTTGCCGTTGCTGAACCAGACCTGGTCCGTCAGCTTGACGATGCCGGCGGCGAAGTCGTATTCGATGACGCCCGCGCGTCCGCGAATCTGCCGATCGGCGCTACCGCCACGCTGCTGGAATTGCGCAGGTGAGCCTGCGGCGCGCGCCCGCGAGAGCTGGCCGCCGACGACGGCGGCATTGGCGGAATCCGACTGCAGATCCGCTTCCGCGGTGACGATGTGTACGGATTTCTCGAAACTCCAGCGGCTGTTCTCGCTGCGGAAGTCGTCGGCCTTGGCAGCGTCGGCCTGGATCGACATGGGTCCCTGGGTCACGCGTACGTTGCCGGAGAATTCGAGGGTGTTGGTGCGGAAATCCGAAGTCACGACGTCCGCGTCCGCGTTCAACGCATCGCCGGGCCGGAGCAGTTCCGCGGCGCGCGCGTTGGCGCCGAGCGCAAGCAGCGCGCAAGCCGCGAGTCCCGCGAGGTTATTGCGGATCGAAGCGGGCATTGACCGACTCCAGCCGTATCTTTTCGCTGTCCAGATTGGCGCGGAAATTTTTCACGACCGTCGAGTACTGGCCGAAGCGCAGGTGCACCGGGGAGGCGAGGTTGTAGGCAACGTTCGTCTGCGTGTCGATCGCCATGGCATCGGCGCGCAGGAACGCGGTGGGTTGTGCATCTGCGGGCCGCAGCTCGACATCTCCGAACAATTGTACGACGCGGAAGTCGGCCGGAACGAAGCCCTTGCGCGCCGTCAGCAGCCACTCGTGCTCGGGCGATTGAAAGTAGTTCACGCGCACCGTCTCCAGTGCGATGTTGTCGTTCACATGCTGCTGCTCGATGCGATTGGCGACGAGGCGCAGGCTGACCGAACCGTCCTTCTGCGTCTGGGTGATGATGGCGTCCTGCAAGTAGTAGCCGGGCCGCTCGGCTTGCCCGCTGTTGGCGGCGGGCGCCGGATTGCGCTCGGTCAATGCGCCGTAGCCGATGACGAGCGCGGCGAGCAGGGCGGCGAGGGAGATCCAGCGCCAGTTCATTGCGGTCTCATGTGTGGCTGCGCCGCTGCGCTTCCAGGATCAGGTCGCACACCTCGCGCACCGCGCCGGTTCCGCCGGGTGTCTGCGTGATGAAGTGAGCGTGCGACTTGACGCTCGGATGCGCATCCGCGACCGCGATTGCGAGCCGCGCAATCTCGAAGATCGGCAGGTCGGCGGTGTCGTCGCCGATGCTCGCGACTGCCTGCGGACCGAGCGCCAGGATGTCCAGCAGCTCGCGCAGCGCCGCCAGCTTGTCCTGCACGCCCTGCCGGATCCAGGTTACGCCTAGCTCGCTCATGCGCCGCTCGACCGCGCGGGACTGTCGGCCGGAGATCACTGCCAGCTGCAGCCCGGCGCGCAGCACCTGCACGATCCCCGCGCCGTCGCGGACGTGAAAACATTTCAACTCCTCGCCGCGTGCTGAAAAGTACAGGCGACCGTCGGTCAGGACGCCGTCGACGTCGAGCACCAGCAGGCGGACGTCGTTGGCGCGTTCGACCAGGGTGTCCATCACATCACGCCGGCGCGGAACAGATCATGAACGTTGAGCGCGCCGACCAGGACGTTGTGCTCGTCGACGACGAGCAGCTGGGTGATGCGGTGAGTCTCCATCACGTGCACTGCTTCCGCCGCGAGGCGCCGCGGCGCGATCGTTTTCGGGTGCGCCGTCATGACTTCGCGCATGAGCCGGGTGCGGAAGTCGATCGGCTGGTCCAGCGCGCGCCGCAGGTCGCCGTCGGTGTAGATGCCGAGAACGTGTCGCTCGGCGTCGACCACGGCGGTCATGCCCAGCCCCTTGCGGCTGATTTCCAGCAGGCCGTCGCGCAGCAACGTGTCCGGGCCGACCATCGGCAGTTGCTCGCCGGTACGCATCACGTCTTCCACGTGCAGCAGCAGGCGGCGGCCGAGACTGCCGCCCGGATGCGAGCGCGCGAAGTCGTGCTCACTGAAGCCGCGCGCTTCGAGCACGGCGACGGCGAGGGCATCGCCCATTGCCAGCGTCGCGGTCGTGCTGGCGGTC
>DATEML010000255.1:0-4590 GCA_035275585.1 Steroidobacteraceae bacterium
GAGGATTCCGTCAAAGTCCCATGGAAAGCGCTGCGCTTCGGACAATCCCTGCTGTCCGCCCGAAGAGCACCCGGAGAAGTACGATTTTGCGGGCGCTGAGCTGAAGAAGCTCTCGACTATGGCTTTCCCCGCCAGAGCCGCGACATGCGCGGCCCGAATTCCAAAATCAAACTGGCCTTGGATGTCGTTGTATGCCCAGAGTGCGCTAGTCGCACCCGCGCTCGCGCCAGCCATCGCGCTAGCACCGGAGCTGGCGAATATGAGATGCGCGTACCCGCGGCCCAGCGAATCAGAAAATAGTTCATTGGCGTACTTGTCTGCAGCCCTGACGAGATTGCCGCCACAGAACCCTCCACACCCCTCTTCCAGAAACCTGCCATTCCAGTTCGAAGCAGGCATCGCGAGCAAAATGCCTATGCGCGGATGGACATATCCGATCACGATGCAATGCTCCGGCATACTGTCGGAAGCTTCGACCCATCGCGCATCCGTTATTTTGGTTGGCGCATCGATCACGCCCGCAAAATCTTTTGTCGCAAGCGCATTGCATCGCGTAGCGGCATCGTTGGGAGACGTTGCCCTGGCTGCGGGGCTAACGAGAGTGTGCAGTCCCATGGCGACTACACATGATAGGGTAAACGCTTGTCTAGCCTGCATCGACCGTAACCCACTGCGCATGGTCTTGATGAGATAGAACGGAGATCTCTCTCTACTGGGTTTCGCCTCGACCTAAAAATTTGCCGAGGATGCGCACGGCACACTCACATTTGCCGGAACAGGTGCAGGTAGCTGCGGCTGACCGGCAGCACTTCGTCCCTTCCTTTCAAATGAATGTCTGCCGTCTCGTTCGCGCCGCGCGTGACATGGCTGATCGCACGCATGTTCACGACCACCGAGCGATGCACTTGCGCGAACTGCGACTCGTCCAGCTGCGCAAGCAGTTCCTTCAGCGGCATGCGCACCACGGCTTCCTTCGGCTGCTGCGCGTCGTCACGCCACGCGATCGTCGTGTACTTCTCTTCCGAACGCAGGAAGTCGATGTCATCCACGGCAATCAGGCGCACCGTCTGGCCCACTGACGCACGCAGCCAGCGCAGCGGCGCAGGTGTCGAGCCCTTATGGAGACTTGCCGCAAGCTGATGCAGCAGCGCATCGGTGTTGAGCGCGGGCTGGGCCGCGCGCAAGCGCTCTTTCAAACGAGACACCGTCTCGGCGAGCCGCGCGGGCTCGACTGGCTTCACCAGATAGTCGAGCACGCCTTGCGCGAAGGCCTGCACCGCGTACTGGTCATACGCTGTGACGAACACCAGGTGCGCGCGCCGGCCGATGTGACGCGCGGCCTCGACGCCGGTCATCCCCGGCATGTGCACATCGAGAAAGCAGACGTCCGGCTGATACTCCTCGAACCGATCGACGGCTTCGCGGCCGTTGCGCGCCTGCGCGACGACCTCGAGCTCCGGCCACGCTTGCCCGAGCAGCCGCTCGAGCACGTCGCGCAGCAGCGGCTCGTCGTCTGCGATCAGCGCGGTCGGCCGATGCGGCTTCATTTGCTCTCCTGACGAGCTGGGAACTCCAGCTCGGCGCACACGCCGTGAGGCTTCACTTCGGTGAGCCGCAACTGCGCATCGCCGCCGAACGCCAGCTGCATACGCTCGCGCAACGTCGAAAGCCCCGTTCCCAAACCGCCGTTCTTCGATTGCAGACCGCCTCCCGTGTCCGTCACGCGTACGTGACACCGACCGTCGCGCAACCAGACATCCACGTCGATGCGCCCACCCTCCTCGCTCGGATCGATGCCGTGCCGCACCGCGTTCTCGACCAGCGTGAGCAGCGTCATCGGGGGACATTGCAGCGAATTCGCCGCGGGCTCGATGTGCAGCGCGAACTGCAATCGATCGGGAATGCGCATCTGCATGAGCTCCAGATACGCCCGCACCAGGTCCAGCTCCTGGCCGAGCGTCGTGCCAATTTCCTGCATGCGCGGGACGGCCGCACGCAGGTACGCGATCAGGCTCTTCAGCACGCTCGATGCCTGCGGCGAGCCGGCATCCACGAGCGCCTGCACGTTCGCCAGCGTGTTGAACAGGAAATGCGGTTCGACTTGCGCCTGCAGCAGGCGCAAGCGTGTATCCAGCGCCTTGCGCTCGAGCTCGCTCTTCTCCAGCTCGAACGTATGGGCCTGGTCGCGGGCGAACTCATCGCGCTGGCGGATCATCGCGCCGACGGCAATCCACGGCGCGAACAGCAACGCAGTCATGCACAACTGCCCGAAGCCCATCTGCCGCAGCTTGTTTGTACCAAGCTCCGGGTCGCCGCCAGTCGTGACGAAGTAGGCGAACAACGCAGCGAGTGGAATCACGAGCACGATGCCGAGCAGCTGCCAGCCCCAGCGCGAGAACGGTCGTATCAGCCGCCGCGGCCATTGCTCGAGCGCGCCGAACATGAAGAGAATCGCCATGCCGACGATGACGGCGCGCGCGAGCACGACGAAGAATGGCGCCTGATTGCCGATGTTGAGGATCAGGCCGAACATCAGCGAGACGATGAGGACGAAGCGCGCGCGCCGCCACGCGAAAATGCGGGCAAGGCCTCGGGGTTTGACGGCGGGTGCAACGATCGCCATGGCGTGACTATAGACCAACGTTCGGGACGGCTCGCGGCTCCACGCCCGCCGGAAGCGGCCCATGACCGCCACTCGTCCGTTCCAGACGTAACTCGCCGGCGCTCTGCCGTGTCCTGTCGCAAGCGGCTGGCCCGCAGGATCGGCCGCGCTCATAGTCCCGGCCGAAGGAGCGCACAACCATGAGATTACGTAACCGCATCCTGGGAATCATCGCGATCGTCCTGGCGCTGGCATTCGCATCGCTCGCCATCGCGCTCAGCTACAACTCGCGCTGCGGCACACCCCCCGCATTGCCCGCTGGCAGTCAGTCCATGAAAGGCCTCGTCGCTCGCTGCTATGGCGCGCCGGGCGTATTGACGGTCGAGCAAGTCGTCAAGCCGACCCCCGCGGACGACCAGCTGCTCGTGAAAGTACACGCGGCCGCGCTGAATCCGCTCGACTGGCACACGATGCGCGGCTCGCCGTACATCATCCGCATGTCGTCGGGAATCGGCACGCCGACGGACCCACGCGTCGGCGTCGATTTCGCCGGCACGGTCGAAGCTGTCGGCAAGAGCGTTACGCGCTTCAAGCCAGGTGACGAAGTGTTCGGTGGCGCGGGCGGCGCCGTTGCCGAATACGTCGTGGTTCGCGAGAGCCGGGCCGTTACGCTCAAGCCCGCCAACATCACGTTCGAGCAGGCCGCCGCCATTCCAGTCGCGGCGATCACGGCACTGCAGGGCCTGCGCGACAAGGGCGAGATCAAGGCGGGACAGAAGGTGCTGATCAACGGCGCATCCGGCGGCGTCGGCACATACGCCGTGCAGCTCGCCAAGCACTACGGCGCGGAAGTCACTGGCGTGTGCAGCACGCGCAACGTCGAGCTCGTACGCTCGCTCGGCGCCGACCACGTGATCGACTACTCCAAGGACGATTTCACGCAGAGCAGCGAGCAGTACGACCTGATCCTGGACAACGTCAGCAATCGCTCGCTCTCCGATCTTCGCCGCGTGCTCAAGCCGACGGGTCACCTCGTCGTCGTCGGCGCCGAGAAGGGCGACTGGATCGGACCGCTCATGCCGGCGATCAGGGTCACCGCGCTCTCGCCGTTCATCGACCAGAAGATGGCCTTCTTCATCGCGCAGCTCGAACCCGGCGACCTCAAATTCCTGGGCGACCTGATGCAGGCCGGCCAGATGACCTCGGTGATCGACCGGCGCTACGCCCTGGACGAAGCCGCGAAGGCGATGGAGTACCTCGAAACGGGCCGCGCCCGCGGCAAAGTCATCGTGAACATCCAATAGGAGACGCGCATGATGGACATTGGGAAGTGGTTGCTCTTGTCAATGTCCTGGGCGAGCGCGTCATTGCTCGCGCCCGCCGTACACGCGGCCGAAGCAGCGAAGTACCAGGCGCCGCGCAACGAGTACGACCAGCCGGATCTGCGCGGCGTGTGGAACTTCAGCTCCGACGTGCCGCTGCAGCGGCCGAAGGACAAACCGGACAAGCTGTACCAGACGCGCGAAGACATCGAGAAGTCGAACGCTGCGCGCGAGAAACAGTTCGAGCAGATCACGCAGCAAGGCGTGGGGTTCCATAACCAGTTCTGGCTCGACTACGAGTCGCAGACCGAGAACCTGCGGACCTCGCTGCTCATCTATCCGCTCAACGGCCGGCTGCCGAAGCTGGTGGACGGCGTCACGAAGATCGGCGGGTTCGCCGCCGCCTTCAAGGATGTGCCGGGAACGCGGCCGGTGCGCTTCGGCTTCGGCGGCATCGGCAAGGACGGCCCCGAAGACCGGGGCTTGTCGGAGCGCTGCATCGCCGCCGACAACGGTCCACCGCTCACGCCGGGCTTTGACAACAACTATCTGCAGATCTTCCAGGGCCGCGATCACGTCGTGATCCTCAATGAACAGATCCACGACGCGCGCACGATCTTCACGGACGGTCGGCCGCCGCCCGACGACGCAGTGCGCGGCTGGTAC
>DATEML010000256.1:0-14728 GCA_035275585.1 Steroidobacteraceae bacterium
CGCTGCGCGCACGCGATCGTCGTGTTCCCGGGCGGCGCCGGCACCGCGGAGGAGATCCTCTACCTGCTCGGCATCCTGACCGATCCCGCGAACGCGGATCAGCCGCTGCCGATCGTGTTCACGGGGCCGCCTTCGGCCGCCGAGTACTTCGGCCACATCGATCAGTTCATCGGCGCGACGCTCGGCGCGACGGCGCAGAAGCGCTACAAGATCGTGATCGGCGATCCGCCGCAGGCTGCGCGCGAAGTGCTGCGCGGCGTGGAAGCGGTGCGCGAATATCGCCGCACCAAGAGCGACGCGTACAACTACAACTGGCTGCTGCGCATTCCGCCGGATTTCCAGCGGCCGTTCGAGCCGACGCACGAAGCGATGGCAAAGCTGGAGTTGCGGCGCGACCTCGAACCGAACGTGCTGGCGGCCAACCTGCGCCGCGCGTTCTCCGGCATCGTCGCGGGCAACGTCAAGGAAAAGGGCATCCAGGCGATCGAAGAGCGCGGCCCATTCGAATTGCATGGTGAGAAGGAGCTGATGCGGCTGCTGGACGATCTGCTGTCCGCGTTCGTGGCGCAGAAGCGCATGAAGCTCGCCGGCGAGTACCGGCCGTGCTATCGGCTGGTCGCATGAGTCGGGTCGCTCTCAAGTATCACTTCACGTTTCCCGATTCGCGCGAGCGCACTTTCGAGCTCCAGCTCGACAAGGACACCGCCGAGCTGTCGCCGCCCGCGGATCTCTCACCGCCGGCCTGGACCGAGCTCGGCTTCCATCAGTGCACCGGCTGCCCGCTGAACAAGGCAGAGGTCTCGCATTGCCCCGCGGCGCGGCACCTGGCGACAGTGATCGACGGCTTCACCGACCTGGTCTCGTACGACAAGGTGCGAGTGGCGGTGGAAACCGAGGAGCGCTCGGTGGTGGCGACGCTGTCCGCGCAGCAGGCGCTCGCATCGCTCATGGGATTGATCATGGCGTCGAGCGGCTGCCCGCGCACAGCGGTTTTCCGGCCGATGGCGCGCTTCCACCTGCCGTTCTCCAGCGAATCCGAGACGGCGTACCGCGTCGCTGCGATGTACCTGGTGGCGCAGCACTTCATTACGCGCGAAGGCGGCAAGGGCGACTTCGTGCTCGAAGATCTCGGCCGCGTCTATCGCGGCGTGCACGCGGTGAATCGCGGCATGGCGCAGCGGCTGCGCGCTGCGACTCGCCAGGATGCGATCGTCAACGCGATCGTGCTGCTCGACGTGTACAGCAGCCTCGTGCCCGCGGCGATCCACGACATCCTCGCCGAGATCAAGCCGGCGTTCGCCGCGCTGCTGAACGAGCCGCCGAGCGTGTGAGCAAGTGTGTCCCGTGCACGCTGCGTCTTGCGCGTGCAACATTGCGAACGATCCAATAATCGATAACGGCCGGTTAAATTCGCCTGCGAAATTCCACACTTGCAGCGTGCGAGCGAGATGCCTGTCGCACTACCGCGACGACACCGGATCGCTGTGAAGCAGTTCCTCACTTAATCCGGCATGGGGTCGATACGGTGCGTGCAACAGGAGAGCACGACCATGTCAGAGCACAAAGGCGATGACCTCAGCGCGACTGGATCGCATCGCGCATGGACCAGCGAAAGCGTTGGCCCGGTCGTGCGTGCCGGAGCGCCGCGCGATCCGCAGCGCAACTGGCTCGACCGCGCCCATCCTTCGACCCAGCCCGCGAACCCGCGGCATGCAGCGATCACGCGATCGCTGAACAGCTGGTCGAACTACAAGAGCTGGACCGACAAGGTCCGCAGCAACTGGGACAAGGACAAGAGCGGCAAGTAAGCCGTTCAGCCGATCGTCGGTTCACGCGGCGGCGCGGGCGTGGGCTCGGCCTCGGTCGAAGTCGAGACGCCGGCGGCAATGGCCGCAGCTGCGGGCGATGGCACCGGATTCGGCGCACCCGCGGTGATCGGCAACGAATTCACGCTCGCCGGCGACGTGATCGCAGGCGTCCCGGCGGGGATGTGCAACGGCCGGCGCTGCGCCAGCCAGCCGATCAGCGGCAGCCACTGCTCCATGTCTTCCCGCACCTGGTTCGGCTTCATCTCGAACAAGCCCAGGCCCGACTCGGCGGCGCGAATGTAATTCTGGGAGTCGCGCAGCGTTGCCACGACCGGGATGTTGAGCGTTTCCAGGAACTTCATCAGCGCCTTGTAGACCAGGGTGTTCTTCTTCACCCGGTTGGCGATCACCGCGATGCGCTGATCTTCGCGGCGGATCTTCGCGATCAGCAGCAGGTCGGAAATACATTTCGCGGCGGCGTGGATGTCGATGTCGGAAGGCAGTACCGGCACGAGCACCGCGGTCGCATTGCGGGTGATGTCCGGTAGATTCTGCGATTCGAGGGCTGCCGCCGTATCGACCACCAGGCGCTCGGTGTCTTGCGGCAGGCGCGTCGCGAAACTGCGCGTCACCCGCGAGTTGCGCTCGTAGGCCGCAATGCCGTGAATCGGCGGCTGTCCCTTGGCGCGCTTGGTCAGCCAGCGCGCGCTGGAACCTTGCGCGTCCAGATCCATTAACGTGGGCTTGAGCCCGCAGACGGCGAAATAGCTGGCGAGATTGATCGCGATCGTGGTCTTGCCGGACCCACCTTTCGGATTGAGGAGGACGATCTTCTGCATGCCAGCCGCAGGATCCGATTTGACAGTGGAAGCCTACGCAGCAGCACGAGCCGCTGCAACAGAAGGGCAATAGTGACGAATGAACATTGTCCCCGGGCAGTGTGTTTTCGCAGAGTTACATTGCAATCAGCCGAAATGCTCGACGTGCCTTAAGGCGAACGTGCAGGCGCAGGACCGGGGCGCAGCTGCCCCACGGCGTTGTGCCGATGTTTACTGGTCGCAGTGGCGGACGCTGTGAGTCGTCTCACATCCCGCCGGGAATGTTGTGCGTAGAGTCGTCGCGGACTTTACCCAGGAACGCGTGCATGGAATTTCTGTTGTTGTGGGCCGACGAGCTGGACGACGTGCTGGCAGTGCTGCGGCACTACGCTCCGCGCATCCTCGGCCTGATCGCCGCGCTCGCCCTGTTCGCCGCGACCGGCTTTGCGCTGATCCTCGTACCGCACGCCATGCTCGTCGCGTTCGCGGTCGTCCTCTCCGCCACGCTCTTCGAGACGCTGCGCCGCCGGCGCGCTCGCATCGCCTCCGACCCCTCCGAGTAGGTCGAACTTCGTTGGTCGGGCTTCGGCCCGACAGAGTTGGGCTAAAGCCCAACCTACCTCTCTTGAATCCCCCGCCCGGGTCCCCATAAGCGCCCGCGTCCCCTATCATTGCGCTCCTTTTTCGGCGCGCACGGAGAATTCGACGATGAGCGACGCGGCTCAGGCGCACGCCCAGCCCCAGACGCTGGGCTTCCAGGCGGAGGTCAAGCAGCTGCTCAAGCTGATGATCCATTCGCTCTACAGCCACAAGGAAATCTTCCTGCGCGAGCTGATTTCCAACGCCTCCGACGCGCTCGACAAGCTGCGGTTCGAGGCGCTGGCGCGGCCCGAGCTGCTGCAGGGCGGCGGTGAGCTCCTCATCACCATCGACACCGACCCCGACGCACGCACCATCACCATCGCCGACAACGGCATCGGCATGAGCCGCGACGAGGCCATCGAGCATCTCGGCACGATCGCCAAGTCCGGCACGGCGGAATTTCTCGCCCGCATGACCGGCGATCAGAAGCAGGATGCGCAGCTCATCGGACAGTTCGGCGTCGGGTTCTACTCGTCGTTCATCGTTGCCGACCGCGTCGACGTCTATTCGCGCCGCGCCGGGCTCGACGCTGCCGCGGGCGTGCACTGGCAGTCCAGCGGGGACGGCGAATTCAGCGTCGAGACGCTGGAGCTCGCGGAGCGCGGCACCCGCATCGTGCTGCACCTCAAGGAAGGCGAGCAGGACTTCGCCGACGCCTATCGCATCCGCGCGCTGGTGCGGAAGTACTCGGACCACATCGCGTTCCCGGTGCGCATGCGCGCCGCAAACGATGCCAAAAGCGACGCCAAGGACGAGCAGGCGCCTGCCGCGCCCGAGTACGAAACGGTCAACCACGCGCAGGCGCTGTGGACACGGCCGCGCACCGAGGTCAAGGACGAGGAATACAAGGAGTTCTACCGCCACATCACGCACGACTTCACCGATCCGCTCGCGTGGTCGCACGGCAAGGTCGAAGGCAAGAAGGAATACACGAGCCTGCTGTACGTGCCGGCGCGCGCCCCGTTCGACCTTTGGCATCGCGAGGCGGCGCGTGGCCTGAAGCTGTACGTGCGGCGCGTCTTCATCATGGACGACGCCGAGCAGTTCCTGCCGCTGTATCTGCGCTTCGTGAAGGGCGTGGTCGATTCGGCGGACCTGCCGCTGAACATCTCCCGCGAGATGCTGCAGCAGGATGCGGCGATCGACGGCATGCGCACCGGCCTGGCGCGGCGCGTGCTCGACCTGCTGGTGAAGGTCGCGAAGGACGAGCCGGAGAAATACGCCGCGTTCTGGAAGGAGTTCGGCACCGTGCTCAAGGAAGGGCCCGCCGAGGATCATGCCAACCGCGAGCGCATCGCCAGGCTGCTGCGCTTTGCGAGCACGCACGCGGATAAGGCGGAGCAGGACGTGTCGCTGGAAGACTACGTCGCGCGCATGAAGCCGGGGCAGAAGGAGATCTACTTCGTGATCGCCGAGAGCTTCGCGGCCGCGAAATCCAGCCCGCATCTGGAAGTCCTGCGCGGCAAGGGCCTGGAAGTGCTGTTGCTGTCGGATCGCGTCGACGAGTGGCTGGTCGATCATCTCCGCGAGTTCGACGGTAAGCAGCTCCGCAACGTCGCGCGCGGCGAGCTGGACATCAGCGCGGTGCAGTCCGACGCAGAGAAGCAGCAGCGCGAGACGCTGTCGAAAGAGCACGCTGCGCTCGTCGAGCGCATCAAGAAGACACTGCAGGAGCGCGTCAGCGACGTGCGTGTCACGAACCGGCTCGCCGATTCGCCGGCGTGCCTGGTGCTCGGCGAGCACGATCTTGGCGCGCAGATGCGTCGCATCCTCGAGGCCGCGGGCCAGAAAGTGCCGGTGACCAAACCGGTACTGGAGATCAACGTGACTCATCCGCTGCTGCAGCGGATCGAGTCGACCGAAGCAGCCCCCGCCTTCGACGACCTGGCGACGCTGCTGTTCGAGCAGGCGACGCTCGCGGACGGCGGACAACTCGCGGAGCCGGCTGCCTTCGTGCAGCGGCTCAATCGGCTGCTGCTCACGATGCACTGAGGTAATCTACGCCCATGAAAGCGATACCACTTCTTGCGATGTGTGCGTTGGCTCTGGCCGCCGTTGCGTGCAGCAAGGAGCAGAGTCCGAAGCCTGCCGCGGCCCCGGCAGCGGCCGTCGCGCCGCCGACGGAGCTGCAGAAGACGGATATCGTGAAAGGCACGGGCGAGGGCATCTCGCTGGGGCAGGTCGCCGTCGTGCATTACACGGGCTGGTTGTACGATCCCGCCGCGCCGGAGCAGAAGGGCACGAAGTTCGACAGCTCGCGCGATCGCGGCGAGCCGTTCAAGTTCGCGATTGGCGCCGGCCAGGTGATTCGTGGCTGGGACGAGGGCGTGCAAGGCATGCAGCCCGGCGGACAGCGGCGGCTCGTGGTCCCCGCGGACCTCGGCTACGGCGACCGCGGCGCCGGAGGCGTGATTCCGCCGGGCGCGACGCTGATCTTCGACGTCGAGCTGCTGCAGATCGAAGAGCCGAAGTGATCAGCGCGTCGCTGTCGGGTTGAGCGAGTAAGTGCCGACCAGCGTCGCTTCGGCGAGGACGTGACGGCCGATCGCGTCCAGCACCTGCGGACCCGTGAAATCTCCCTCGACAGGCGCGCGCTCGCAGCTGAGCGCGTAGACCGTGAAGTTGTAGTGGTGCACACGCATGTCGTTCCACGGTGGGCACGGGCCGTCGTAGCCGCGATAGGTTCCCGCCATGTCGGCATCGTTGGCGAACCAGCCGGTGTAATCGTTGACGCCCTGGCGCGAGCCGCGCGGCCCGCGCAGCTCCTGCTTGCCGCCGGCAACGATGCCGTTCGAGCATTCGCCAGCCGCGATCTCGGTCACCGCCGCCGGAATGTCGACCATCACCCAGTGATAGAACTTGCCGCGCGGCAGGCTCGCGGGCACGACGCGTCCTTCCTTGTTGACGTCGTCCGGCTTCGTCGGCACGTCGCCGTCCACGCAGATCAGCGCGAACGAGCGCGTCTGCGCGGGGGCGCCGCTCCATTTCAGCTGCGGATTGTGGTTCGCGGCGAGGCGCACGTGCAGGACCGGATCGGGCGCACCGAAGGCGAATTCCTCTGGAATCGGCTGGTCTGGCAGGAAGCTGGCGGAGGTGAGCTTCATGACTTCGTCTCCCGCGCAGGGCTGATACTCTGGATCAACACCGCGCGTGGCGCGATGTTCCCTCGTATAGTATCGCGGCGAACATGTCCGCCAATCTGATCCGACCCACCACCGAGCGCGCGACGATCGCCGGCCCCGTCGGCAGCCTGGAAGCGCTGCTGGAGATTCCGGCGGGCGCAGACGGCTCGCGCGTCGCCGTGATCTGCCATCCGCATCCAGTCCACGGCGGCACCATGACCAACAAGGTCGTGCACATGCTGGCGAAAGCCTGCAACGAGCGCGGCGTGCCGGCGCTGCGTTTCAATTTCCGCGGCGTGGGCGCCAGCGCCGGCCGCTACGACGAAGGCGAGGGCGAGACGCAGGATGCGCTCGCGGCGATCGATTGGGCCCTGCAGCGCTGGCCGGGCGCGGCGCTATGGGCCGCGGGCTTTTCCTTCGGCGGCGCAATCGCAGTCCGCGCCGCCGTGGCGCGCGATGCGCAACGCCTGATCACGGTTGCGCCGGCAGTTCACCGGTTCGCTGTCAGCGGCGCGGAGCTGCCGCGCTGTCCGTGGCTGCTGATCCAGGGCGACCGCGATGAACTGGTCGACGCCGGCGAGATCCAACGCTGGGTGGCGACGCTCGCTTCTCCGCCGCAGCTCGCATTGCTGCCGGGCGTCGATCATTTCTTTCACGGCCGGCTCAACGACCTGCGCGCCGTAGTGCTGGAGTGGCTGGACGCGACCGAGGCTGGCTCATGATCGAGACGTTGAAGCGGATGTTCGCGGGACAACCGATGGCGCAAGGGCTGCTCGAGCAGCGCGAGCCACTCGAGCTGGCCACGGCCGCACTACTGATCGAGCTGGCGCGCTCGGACTTTGCGGAAGACTCGGCCGAGCTCGACGCGATTCGTCAGCTGCTGCAGAAGCGCTTCGCCCTGGACGCGGATGCGGTCGAAAGGCTGCTCGCCGAGGCCGGGCGCCGCGCCGACGCCGCCGTTTCCCTGCACGAATTCACGCACCGGCTCAACACCGAGCTGCCGGAGCGCGAGAAGCTGGGAATCGTGGAAATGCTGTGGCGTGTCAGTCACGCCGACGGTCGCATCGACAAGCACGAAGAGCAGCTGATCCAGCGGATCGCAGGGCTGCTGCACATTTCGGATCGCGAGCGCGTACGGTTGAAGCTGAAAGTCGTCATGGCCGGACGGCTCGACGACTGAAGCGCGGCGTCGGGAGCGACGCGCGTGCCGGACGGGTGAGCCGTCCGGGACGCGCGCCCCGGTGATCAGTTCACCATTTCCTTGAGGTTTTTCAGCGCCGCGATGCGCACTTTCTTGCTGGCCGGCTTGGCCTTGAACATCATCTTCTCGCCGGTGAAGGGGTTGACGCCTTCGCGCGCCTTGGTCGCCGGCTTCTTGACCACCTTCATCTTCAGCAGCCCCGGCAACGTGAACAGGCCCGAGCCCTTGAGGCTCTTCTTGACCACGCCACCGAGGGATTCGAACACATCGGAAACCTGCTTCTTGGCAAGACCGGTGTCTTTGGAAATCTGAGCGAGGATTTCCGACTTCGTCGGCGCTGCGTTCTTTTTTGCCATTTTCTAATCTCCTGTACGTTGTAACGAGTCGCGCCGTCTGCCCTGTTAAACGAGGAGCGGTCGCGTGAAACCTGCAAGGCGCGCGGGAAAATAGCACAAGATTCGCCGGGGATTAACTAGCGCACCGACTTTTTTTGCCGGTTTTTTCAGCCTCGGACGCGTTTGGCGCGTGCGCGCGTCAGGTCGAGACGAACTCGCGCGTGAACTTGACTGACAGCGGCGTCTGCGTTCCCTCGGGCGTCACGGTGATGTCGAACACCAGGATCTCGGTGCCGCTGATCGAAACTTCCCCGATGTAGTAGATCGCTTCGCTCTCGGAAATCCGACGCAACTCAATGTTCTTCAGCTGCTCGTTCAAGTTGCGTGCGTCGACTTTCACCTCGGCGGGGACCGGCTTGCGCGCGCCTGCTTCTTTGTGGAGCACGGTCACGTTGAGCATCACGCGGTTGGTGCTGCGCTGGATGCCGTAGTTGCGCGCTATGTCGGGGGTCAGCGCGTCGGTGCGTACCGCGTTGTAGTGCACTTCGTAGCTGCCGAAGTCGCGGAACGATTCCTCGCTCGGTTGCGCCGTCGGCACCTGACGCTGCGCAGAGAAGTCGCATCCGCTCGCGAGTGCAGCGCACCCTACGAGCGCTGCAAGAGTCCGTGTTGCTGATGGCACCGACGTTTTCTCCCTTCGAGAGAGCGACCGGGCAAGACTATGCGCCGCGCGCGGCCGGTTCAATAGCCGGGCGTGAGCAGGTACTCGTTGATGGCGATGTACAGCGCCCACAGCGCGATGATGACGAAAGCCGCCGAGAAATCGATGCCGCCCAACGGCGGGATCACGCGCCGCACCGGCGCCAGCAGCGGCTCGCACAGACTGGATACCAGCGCCGAGGCGGGGCTGTAGGTCCCCGGAGCCACCCAGCTGAGCAGCACGTAGAGCAGCAGCGCGAACGTATAGAAGAGCAGAATCGTGCCGAGCAGGCTGCCCAGCGCCACCAGGAAGAACTGCGGAGGCGCGATGACCCACGGATACTGCTTCAGCGACCAGAGGATGCCGGTCGCCAGCAGCTGCACGAGCACGAGCGCCACGACTGACGCGGTGTCGACCTTGCCGACCGGTGGCAACAACTTGCGCAGCGGCAACACGACGCGATTGGTCAGGCGGATCACGGCCTGAGACAGCTGGTTGCGCGCGTCCGCGCGCGCCAGCGGCAGCAGTACGCGCAGCAGGAAGATCGTGACCACCAGCTGCAGCAGCGCACCGACGACGAAGATGATTGCTCGCATGGACGCGTATTTTGACTACGCCGGCGCGAGAGTCTACAGGCGGCTACCGATCCGAGCCGAACTCGTCCGCCAGCTGGGCCGCCCGGCGCGTCGCGGCCGCGACCGCGGCGTCGAAGGCCTCGCGGATGCGCCGCTCTTCGAGCACTTGCAGCGCCGCCTCCGTCGTGCCGCCCTTCGAGGTGACCTGCTGGCGCAGCACTGCCGGCGACTCGCTCGCCGCATGCGCCATTGCGCCAGAGCCATACGCAGTCTCGATCGCCAGCCTGCGGCTCACTTCAGGCGCCAGGCCTTGAGCTGCGCCCGCCTGCTCCAGCATCTCGATCAGCAGGAAGAAGTAGGCAGGGCCGCTCGCCGAAACGGCCGTGACGATGTCCATGTGCTGCTCGCACTCCAGCCACAGCGTCGCGCCGACTGCGCCGAGGATCTGTTCGGCTTGTGCGCGTCGCTCCGTGGAGACATCAGCCGTCGCATAGAGGCCGGTCATCCCGCAGCCTTGCAACGCCGGACGGTTTGGCATCGCGCGCACGATCGGCATGCCAGGCAGCCAGCGCTGCATGTCGGATGCGCGAATGCCTGCGGCTACCGAGATCAGCAGCGGGCGTCTGGCGGCGATCGCGTCCCGGATGCCGTGAGCCGCGCGCTGCATCTCCTGCGGCTTCACGGCGAGCACGATGATGTCCGCTTCGCGCGCGGCAGTGGCGTTGTCATCGGTGATGCGGACTGCGAGCTGCGTGCGCAAGGCCTCGAGCTGTGCCGGCATCGGGTCGGCGACCACAATCTGCTGCGCCGGCCAACCACGCGCGAGCAGGCCGCCGATCAGGCTGCGCGCCATGTTGCCGCCGCCGATGAATGCGATGGTCACTTCCGTTCTCCGAATATCGCGGTGCCGATGCGCACACAGGTCGCGCCGGCCGCGACAGCCGCTTCGAGATCGCCCGACATGCCCATCGACAGTGTGTCCAGCGGCATGCCTTGCCCGCGCAACTCCCGGACGCAGTCCGCGAGCTCGGCGAACAACTGCCGCTGTGCTTCGAAGCCCTCGCGCGGCGGCGGAATGCACATCAGACCGCGCAGTCGCAGTCGCGGCAACTCCAGCACGCTGCGCGCCAGCGGCGCGAGCTCCGTCTTGGATATCCCGCCCTTGCCGGGCTCGTCCTCGAGCCGCACCTGGATGCAGACGTTGAGAGGCGGCGCGTGCGCACCGCGCTGTTCGTTGAGTCGGACTGCGATGCGCTCGCGGTCGAGCGTGTGGACCCAGTGGAAGTGCTCGGCGACAGCGCGCGTCTTGTTCGCCTGCAGCTGGCCGATGAAATGCCACGTCAGTGACAGGTCGGCGAGCGCTTCCAGCTTCGGTAGCGCCTCCTGCAGGTAGTTCTCGCCGAAGTCCATCTGGCCGAGCTCGGCCAGCGCGCGGATCGCGTCTGCAGGCTGCATCTTCGAGACGGCGATGAGCCGCACGGAATCTGCTGCGCGACCGTACCGCAATGCAGCGGATGAGATGCGGTTCCGTGTTTCGAGGAGTCGCTCCCGTACATTGCTGGCGCCCGCGCCCCCGGCCTCATCCGCCGAAAAGTGCGGACCAGTTAACATATTGAGCTCGACATCGCTCCGCTATACTCGTGACCTCATTGCCCGCGGTCCGCATCTGCGCATCGCAAGGGGCGTGGGCAATTTCTCGTAGGTAGGAATTCATGCCTGTCGACATTGCGCAGCTGCTGGCCTTCGCCGTCAAGAACAACGCGTCCGACCTGCACCTGAGCGCAGGCGTGCCGCCGATGATCCGTGTCGACGGTGACATGAAGCGCGTCAACATGCCTGCACTGACCCACAAGGAAGTGCACAGCATGGTGTACGACATCATGAATGACAAGCAGCGCAAGGCATACGAAGAGTTCTACGAGACCGACTTCTCCTTCGAGATTCCCAAGCTGGCGCGCTTCCGCGTCAACGCCTTCAACCAGAGCCGCGGCGCCGCCGCGGTGTTCCGCACGATCCCCTCGCTGATCATGTCGCTCGACGACCTGAACGCGCCGAAGATCTTCAAGGACCTGGCGATGCAGCCGCGCGGGCTGGTGCTGGTCACCGGCCCGACCGGCTCCGGCAAGTCGACGACGCTCGCGGCGATGGTCAATTACGTCAACGACAACAAGCCCGATCACATCATCACGATCGAGGATCCGATCGAGTTCGTGCACGAGAGCAAGCGCTCGCTGGTGAACCAGCGCGAGGTGCATCGCGACACGCTCGGCTTCAGCGAGGCGCTGCGCTCGGCGCTGCGCGAGGATCCGGACGTGGTGCTGGTCGGCGAAATGCGCGACCTGGAGACGATTCGCCTGGCGCTGACCGCCGCGGAGACCGGCCACCTGGTGTTCGGCACGCTGCACACCAGCTCCGCCGCCAAGACCATCGATCGTATCGTCGACGTGTTCCCGGCGGCCGAGAAGGAAATGGTGCGCACGATGCTCTCGGAGTCGCTGCGGGCCGCCATCTCGCAATCGCTGCTCAAGCGCATCGGCGGCGGCCGCGTCGCCGCGCACGAGATCATGATCGGCACGCCGGCGATCCGTAACCTGATCCGCGAAGGCAAGATCGCGCAGATGTATTCCTCGATCCAGACCGGCCAGAAGGACGGCATGCAGACGCTCGACCAGTGTCTGCAGGAGCTGCTGCAGAAAGGCATCGTCACCAAGGAAGAAGCGCGCTTCCGGGCGCAGAACAAGGAATCGTTCTAATGACTGGGCACGGGTGACTAGGCGGAGCGGGTAATGGAACGCGAACAAGCTATCAAACTGATGCAGGACCTGTTGCGGCGCCTGGTGGACCGCAAGGCCTCCGACCTGTTCATCACCTCGGGCTTTCCGCCGGCGATCAAGATCGACGGCGAGATCCGGCCGCAGTCCGAGCGCGTGCTCACGCCCGAGCAGGCGGCGGTGCTGGTGCGCTCGATCATGAACGACAAGCAGACCAAGGAGTTCGACTCGACCAAGGAGTGCAACTTCGCGATCGCGCCGGTCGGCATCGGCCGCTTCCGCGTCAGCGCGTTCGTGCAGCAGGGCCTGATCGGCTGCGTGGTGCGCACGATCAACGCCAAGATCCCGACCCTCGAGGACATGGAGCTGCCGCCGATCCTGAAAGACATCGTGATGACCAAGCGCGGCCTGGTGATCGTCGTCGGCGGCACCGGCTCGGGCAAATCGACCTCGCTCGCGGCGATGCTCAACTACCGCAACGAGAAGACCCGCGGCCACATCATCACGATCGAGGACCCGGTCGAGTACGTGCACAACCACAAGGGCTGCGTGGTCACGCACCGCGAAGTCGGCGTCGACACCGAGAGCTGGCACATGGCGCTGAAGAACACGCTGCGCCAGGCGCCGGACGTGATCCTGATCGGCGAAATCCGCGACCGCGACACGATGGAGTACGGCATCCAGTTCGCCGAGACCGGCCACCTGGTGCTGGCGACGCTGCACGCCAACAGCGCCAACCAGGCGCTGGACCGCATCATCAACTTCTTCCCGGAGGACCGCCGCGAGCAGCTGCTGATGGATCTGTCGCTCAACACGCGCTCGTTCATCTCGCAGCGGCTGATCCCGCGCGAGTCGGGCACCGGGCGCATCGCGGCGATGGAGATCATGCTGAACTCGCCGCTGATCGCCGACCTGATCTTCAAGGGCGAGGTCGCGGCCATCAAGGAAGTGATGGCGAAGTCGAACCGCCTCGGCATGAAGACCTTCGACCAGGCGCTGTTCGAGCTGTACGAGAGCGGCATGATTTCCTACGAGGACGCGCTGCGCAACGCGGACTCGAAGAACGAAGTGCGCCTGCGCATCAAGCTCGAGAGCAAGCGCGAGACCAAACTGACCGACGAAGCGGGTGCTTCCCTGCGTATCATGGAAGAAGAGACCGAAGGCGTGATCGGCGGCCGCTAGCAATGAGGACCTGAGAGACAAGACATGGCAGCCGAAGGCGACGCAGTCGACACGGAAATGAACACGGGGGACGACCGGCAGGTCGTGCTCAACACCAAGCCGTTGTTCAAGCTGATGGTGGACAAGCGCGCGTCCGACCTGTTCTTCACCTCGTACGCGCCGATCAAGATCAAGATCGAGGGCCAGATCTTTCCGGTGAACAAGCAGATGCTGACGCCGGAAGTCGTGCGCCAGGCAGCCTACGGCCTGATGACGCAGGAGCAGATCGACGCCTTCAACGACGAGCTGGAGATCGACTTCGCGATCTCCGAGCCCGGCCTCGGCCGCTTCCGCGTCAACGTGTTCCACCAGCGCGGCAACCCCGCGATGGTGCTGCGCTACATCACCGCCGACATGCCGCGGCTCGACGACCTCGGCCTGCCCGAGCTCCTCAAGGACCTGGTGATGATGAAGCGCGGCATGCTGCTGATGGTCGGCGCGACCGGCTCGGGCAAGTCGACCACGCTCGCGGCGATGATCAACTATCGCAACGAGAACTCCTCGGATCACATCATCACGATCGAGGATCCGATCGAGTTCCTGCATTCGAACAAGAAATCGATCATCAACCAGCGCGAGGTGGGGCTCGACACGAAGTCGTACGCACGCGCGCTGCGCAGCGCGATGCGCGCCGCGCCCGACGTGCTGCTGATCGGCGAGATCCGCGACCGCGAGACCATGGAGTCCGCGATCATGCTGGCGGGCACCGGCCACCTGGTGCTGGCGACCCTGCACGCCAACAACGCGGCCGAGACGCTCGACCGCATCATCAACATGTTCCCGCGCGACCAGCACACGCAGATCTTCCTCGACCTGTCGCAGTACCTGCGCGCGATCATTGCGCAGCGCCTGGTGCCGGGTAAGAACAAGCGCCGCGCGGCGGCATGCGAGTTGCTGATCAACACGCCGCACGTACAGGAGCTGATCAAGAAGGGCGACGTGATCGGCGCCAAGGAAGCGCTGCGCACGAGCAGCGAGAAGGGCATGCAGCACTTCGATACGGCGCTGTACGAGCTCTATCGCGCGGGACGAATCACGCTGGAAGATGCGTTGGCGTACGCGGACTCGCGCACCAACCTGGAAGCGAAGATCAACTTCGGCTGATGTTGTCGGGCTAAAGCCCGACCTACAGCCCTCGAACCAACGCTGGGTAGTTCGCTGTAGGTCGGGCTTCAGCCCGACTCCGGATACACGGCCTTGGCGTCGAACACCGGCCCGTCCACGCACACCCGCTTCATCGCTGGCCCGCTCGGCGTCATCACTCGCACCGCGCATCCCGCGCAGCCGCCCACAGCGCACGCCATGAACTCTTCGAGCGACACCTGACACGCGATACCGAATCGCCGGGCCACTGCGGCAGCGGCCTTCAGCATCGGCGTCGGCCCGCACGCAAACATCTCCACCTCGCCAAGCACGCCGCGATCCAGCGAGCCCAGCCACGCAGCCGCCAGATCCGTCACGTAACCCTCATGGCAGCCCGCGTAGCCTGCAAGACTCGTCAGGCGGCTTGGAATACCCCACTCGTCGAGCAGCGG
>DATEML010000257.1:0-3655 GCA_035275585.1 Steroidobacteraceae bacterium
GGAGATCGCGGCGAGGTTCCTGCAAACCGCGGATCAGCGCTCGCTGGATGTCACGTGCATGAAGAACATCAAGCACAAGCCATTCGTTCTGCAATAGGAGTCGGGCTAAAGCCCGACCTACTCCCCTGTAGGCCGGGCTTCAGCCCGACTGCACGCGTAAGCGCACAGTTCCCGCACGAGCTTCGCCGCGACCGTCGCTGTCATCCCATTCACATCCCGATCCGGATTCAGCTCGACGACATCCGCGCCGACGAGCGGCGCACGCTGAGCGTGCAGCACATTGAGAATATCGCGCACCGTCAGTCCGCCGGGCTCATGATGCGACACACCCGGCGCAACGGACGGATCGAGCCCATCCAGATCAATGCTCACGTACAGCGGCCCCGCGAGAACGGGCACGGCATACGGCGAGAACGTCCGCATCGGAATAATCTCCACTCCGAATCGCTCGACCTGTGCGCGCTGCCGCCGCTCGAGCGTGCGGATACCCACCTGCACCAGCCGTCGTGCGAGCCCCTCCTCCATGATCCGCGCGAACGGTGAAGCATGCGAGCGCTTGTTGCCCTGGTAATCGTCATAGAGATCCGGGTGCGCATCGAAGTGCAGGATATCGACCGGACCGCGCTCGGCGTGAACCGCGCGCAGGATCGGATACGTCACCGCGTGATCGCCGCCGAGAGAGATCGGGCAATGACCCTCGCGCAACGGCGCGCGGATCGTTCGCTCGATGATGTCGTCGTCGCCGTCCGCTTCACGCAGCGGCGCATCGCCGCAGTCGTTGATGATCAGGTCGACGCCCAGCTCACGACCGTCCTCGGCCGCAACAGTATTGGCGTCGCAGGCAAGCGCCTCACGAATGAACGCGGGCCCTTTGGCGGGCCCGCGTAAATAGGACGAGTGTCGATCAGTCGGCAGACCGATGAGAGCGAAGGTCGGTTTCATCCGCGGATTATGCCTTACTTCGTGCCGTTGACCTGCTCCGCCCACGTCGCCGCGCGCGCATAGCCGTTGAGGAACGGCAGCGCCGTCTCGACCATCTGCGGCGCAACGCCCATCTCGTAGTGCGTGACGTTCGGCAGGATCGCCAGGCGATTCGGCGACATGTGCTCGCGCTGCCAGCCTGCATCCTTCAGCCCACCGCCGAGCAGCTGGTAGAACTTCGTGATGTGCTCCGGGCGCATCATGTCGCTGTCGCCGTAGATGAGCATCGTCGGCATCGTCAGCTTCTTCACGTCGGCCGACCAGTCGTACGACTTGCGCATGTACGCGCCCATCTTGTCGAGCAGCTTCGGAAAGTCTTCCGGATGCGGCGCGATCGCGACGTACGATTTGTACATCGGCGTTTCCTTCATCTGCTCCGCCATCGCGGAGCCGACTGCCGCCTGCTGCGGCAGCATCTCGGGATAGAAGCCGTCCTGCGCGTAGGGGGTAGAGACCAGCACCAGGCGTCGGACCATGTCCGGATGCTGAGCAGCGAAGCGGAACGCGACGCCGCCGCCGAGCGAGTAGCCCATGACGTCGACCTTCTGATAACCGAGCTTCTTCACGAGCACGGCGAGATCGTCGCCCATGTCGATCAGGCTGATGTCGCGATTGCCGAGATCGGTGCGCCCGTGGCCGTGCAGGTCGACGCCGATCACTTCGCGGTTCTTCGCGAGCGTCTCCAGGTTCGGACCGAACATCTCGATCTGGCCGAGGCCGCCGTGAAACAGCAGTAGCGGTTCGCCCTTGCCATACACGGCGTAGTAATAGTTCACGCCGTTGACGGGGATGTGGCCGCTCTTCGTGGGTTTGGGCATGGTGGAACTCTCCGCGGCGCGCGCGTCAATGGGGGCAACAAAGGCGGCGATCATAGCCGTGCAAACGGCGGTCAACGTAACCAGCCCATTGGCCAGGGTCGAACGCGTAGACATGTAAAACTCCTGTAGTGAATGTCCGAACTCGATACAAGGACGCGCGGAGGGGCGTCATTCCGACAGCTACTTCTTGGGAGTATGGTCCGCGACGAACGCAGCCAGCCGTTCCGCCATGCCGCGTGTGTTTTGAAGATGCAGCATGTGCGTGGCGCCGTCGAGCACGAATGGCTCAGCGTTGCTCAACCAGGCGGTCAGCAGGTCTTGCCGCTGTTGCCAGACGGGCGAGACCTCGTGGCTCTTGCCACCCATCACGAGCAGCACTGGTTGCTTGATGCGTGCACCTTCGGCCGCGCCGAAGCGCCATTGCTGAATTGCAGGCAACTCCTGGCCGAAGAACGTATCGGCATCGGCCACGGCGCGATCGAACGCGCCGGGCAGCATCTTATCCGCGCTCGCACGATAGTCCGGCCCGGCAACGGCGCGCATGAACGTGTCGACCGCGGCGGGCTTGTCGCCGGCGCGATAGAGCTCGACTGCCTTGGGAATCCCCGATCGTCCGGGCGAGCCGGGCGGAAGGGGGAGCGCCATCTCGAGCAGCGCGAGCGATTGCACCCTCTCCGGTGCATCCAGGGCGAGCTGCAGGGCAATGTTGCCGCCTGACGAGTGACCCACGAGGTGCGCGCGTTCGATGTGCAGCTTTCCCATCAGTGAACGAAGGTGGGCAGCTTGCTCATCAATGCTCACGGCGCCGGCGACGCGGCTGCTGCCGGCATAGCCGACGCGGTGATAAGTCACGAGTCGATATCGGCTCGCAAGCGAAGGCTCTCGCAGCAGCGGCTCGAAAAAGTCCGCGAAAACGCCGGCGTGCACGAGCACGATGGGTTCGCCCTCGCCGACTGTCCGATATTCGAGCTCGACGCCGTCCAGCGTCGCCCGCTGCCACGTCTGGGCATCCGCGACTGCTGCCGTGAGGGATAGCGCGAGCATGGATGCCGCGGCCCGCGGTCGTGAAATCCCTGACTTCGACCTGTTCATCGGCAAACCCTCCTACTATCGTCTCTCCTTCCTTCCCGCCGGAGCACTCCCATGGCCGCGCCCGTCGAAACCCTCGATCAGATCCGCACCACCGTGATCGATCTCGCGCTGAAATTCGGCCCGAAATTGCTGGCCGCGCTCATCATACTCGCGATCGGCTATATGGTCGGCCGGCAGCTGGGACGCTGGCTCGAGCGCGCGCTCCTGCACCTCGAGATGGAGCCGCCGGTGCGCACCCTCATCGTGCGTATCGCACGCGCCGTGATCACGCTGCTGTTCGTGATCATGGCGATGCAGAACCTCGGCGTAGAGCTGCTGCCGCTGGTCGCAGGGCTTGGCGTCGCGGGCGCCGGCATTGCACTGGCCATGCAAGGGCTGCTCGGCAACTTGTTCGCTGGGCTGACGATCATTTTTACGAAACCGTTCCGCGTCGGCGAGTACATCGGCATCGTCGGTGAGGAGGGCACGGTCGAAACGATCACGCTGTTCCAGACGACGCTCAGCCATCCGGACCGCTCACGAGTGGTGATCCCGAATCGCAAAATCGTCGGCGAGATCCTGCACAACTACGGCAAGATCCGGCAGGTCGACGTGACGGTCGGCGTCGCCTACGACACCGATCTGAACCAGGCGCTGACGCTGATCCAGGAAGTCCTGCGCGAGAACAAGCGCGTGCTGCAAGACGTCACGCCGGTCATCGGTGTGCGCCAGCTCGCGGACTCGTCGATCAACATCGCGATCAAGCCGTGGGTCGGCGTGCCGGA
>DATEML010000258.1:0-3856 GCA_035275585.1 Steroidobacteraceae bacterium
CGAACCAGCGTCGCCTCGTGCGACGGCAAGTGCTCGGTCTTTTCGTCGTTCTTCATTGCGCTTCGATCACGACGACGGTGACGTTGTCGCGCGCGCCAGCCTGCAATGTGGCGTCAATGAGCGCCTTCGCACACTGCTGCAGGTCTTCGCCCGCCATCAACTCGGCGATGCGTTCATCCGGCAGCTCGCGCGTCAGCCCATCGGAACACAGCAGGTAGCGATCGCCGAGGCGCACGCGATCGCGCCGCACGTCGAGCAGCAGCGTGTCCTCGCCGCCGACGGCTCGCGTGATCGCGTGATCCGCTTCCTCGTTCGGCTGCTGGAGGTTGAGCTCCGCCGCCCAGGTGTGATCGGTCGTGAGTTGCGTCAGGCGCCCGTGGCGGAATCGATAGACGCGGCTGTCACCCGCCCATACGACCGCGCACGCGGTGCGCTGGACCAGAAAAATCGCAACGGTGCTGCCGCTGACGACCGGATCGTGCTCGCGAATCGAGGCCTGGTGCAGGCGCTGATTGACCTCGGTCATGCGCTCACGAATGGCGTCTATCGTGGCTTCGAGCGACGTGGTGCTGGCGAGGTTCTGCAGGCCTTCACACACCATGCGGCTTGCGACATCGCCATCGCGATAGCCGCCCATGCCGTCGGCGACTGCCCAGACCCCGCGCTCGCCGACCTGCGCGAACGCGTCCTGGTTCGCGGTGCGCACGCGGCCGGTGTCGGTCGCGGCCTCGGAGACGTAGACCGGGTGGATGTCTTCTTCGACGATTGTGTCTTCGAGCACCAGGCTGTCCCCGCGTCGCTGCGTCACTTATCGCGACCGCGCGCCAATCCCCGCAGCCGTTCGAGCTGCTCCTCGTACGCCTTCGCGAACGCGTCGCCGAACAGGTTGCGGAACGCCCCCTGCGCGTCTTTCGCGAAGTCGGAGTACTTGTCGCGATACAGGTCCCAGTAGCGCAGCTTGGCCGGCACGCCGAGGATCGAGCCTTTCTTGATCTGCCGGTCGAAGTCGTCCTGCAACCGGTTCGGATCGAGCTGCGACAGCATCGACTCGAATGCGAGGCGCATCGCCGACAGGAACGCCGCCTGGTGATCGCGCACGTCGCGGAACGCATCCTCGAGCGCGGCGGTCGGCTCGAGATACGCCGGATTGTGCTTCACCAGCAGGTTGTGGAACGCGTCGTCGACGTTGGCGGAGAACTTGAGCGGATTGTTGTTCGCGACCTTGAAGGTTGTGCCGCGTACGCGCAGCTCGTCTTTCATCTGCTCGCGTGCGCGCAGAACTTCCATCAAACCAGCGACGGCGGCGCGCAGCATGTAGCCGAGTTCCTGTGCCGCCTCGCTCGAAGGATCGAGCCCCTCGATGCCGGCGGCTGCAATCAGCGCTCGTAGTTGTGCGTCATCATCCGCGGAAGGCTGCGAGGCGCGCGGCGCCGGGCTCGGCACCGGGCGCACCGGCCGTTCCGGCACTGACGGGGGAACGCGACGCGCGGCGCGGGCATTCGCTGCAGGCTGTGGCGGTGGTGATCGCAGCGCCGGCTTCGGGCCCGACGACATGTCGCTCATGCCGAACCATTGCGTGCCCGTCGCATGTTCTTCCCTCTGGCCCGCGACGTTCTTGACGAGGCTCGCGGTGCGATCGTCTTCGGGCTTCGGCGGAGGCGGCGGCGGGATTTCGCGCGTTGCGCCGACGGACTTGTTGTGGCGTGCCTGCAGCAGCGCGTACGGATCGTTGCGCTGCTCCGCAGCCGGATCCTTCGCGAGCGAAACCTTGATCTGGTAGGCGTCGATGAACAGCACGTCGCCGTCGCGGAGCTGGTGCGACTCGGTGCGCGACAGACGATGGTCCGGTGAGTTGATGAAGACACCGTTGGTGCTCGTGTCCTCGATGAAGTACTTGCCGTTCAAATAGCGGATGAGGGCGTGCCGGCCCGATACGTACGGATCCGGGAACACCCAGTCGTTGTCCGGCAGGCGGCCGATCGTGCCGCCGATGGCATTGAAGACCTTGCGGCCGCCCGCCCCCAGGTCTTGTGCCTGTTCGCCGATGACTTCCAGCGTGAGGATCATGGAGTCGGCCTGCTCCTGCGCGCCAAGCCCGATGCCGCCTTAACATTATGGAAACAGTTGGAGAGCATCGCAGTATCGGGCAGGCGACCGCAAGAATAATGAGTACTATCGCCCACTTCCGACTTAACTTTCGGGCGCTGGCGACGCTCATCGGATGAAAGGGGAGCAGGCATCATGACAGGCGGAGCGCGGCGGCGAACTTTGCACCTTTTTGCGGCGGCGGCGGGCTGGTTTGCGGCGGCGGCCTGGGGCGCCGAGCCGCAGGTCACGGAGGGATTTGTCAACGCGCCGGTCGCCGAGGTCTGGCGCCTGTTCACGACCTCCGAGGGCTACCTGGCGACCGGTGCGGCGCAGGCCGACGTGCGGCTCGCGATCGGCGGCGAGATCCGCAGCCACTACGACCCGAAGGGCACGCTGGGTGACGCGCAGACCATCGTCAACGAGATCCTGGCCTACGAGCCGGAGCGCATGCTCGCGATCCGCATCAAGCAGGCGCCGGCGAATTTCCCGCATCGCGACGCCGTCGCCGGCACCTGGACGGTGATCTATTTCAATCCCGCCGGCGACATGACGCAGGTGCGCATGGTCGGCCTCGGCTACGACGATTCGCCGGCCTCGCAGGCGATGCGCAAATTCTTCGCCGAAGGCAATCGCTGGACGCTCGATCACATCGCCAAGCCCTACTGGCCGAAGTGCAAACTGTGCGAGAGGCAAGGGAGCAACTAGTGTGGGTCAGGCTTTTAGCCTGACTCTGCTATCTTCTGCTCACAAAAACAGCGGACGCGGCCCATGGATCGCAAGTACATCGAAGCCGAGCACATCGTCGACCGCTATCTCTCCGGCGACCTCACCGTCAGGGAGGCGCGCGAGTTCGAGCAGTACTGCCTCGATCATCCTGAGGCGCTCAAGTCGATGCCGATCCCGGTGCGCCTCAAGGCGCGGCTGGCGCGCCGGCCGGCGCAAGACAGCGAGACCGGCGTGTTCAAGGCGATTCCTTCGAGCGCGACCCATGCCGCGATCGAAGCCTCGGACGAGGGCTTCGACGTCGAGGAAGAGGAGCGCCAGTTCTCGCGCGTGCCGAGCATCGGCGGCAACCGCACAGTGCTGATCGGGCTCGTGTTCGCGCTGATCGCGGCCGCAGCAGGGGTCGTCGCCTACGCGGTGCAGGCGAATTCGCTGAGCAAAAAGGTTCGAGAGCTGGAGAGCGCCGCGAAAGCGACGCAGATGCAGGCGGCAACGAGCACCCGCGTCTATCGCGTGCAGCTGGTGCGTGGCAAGCCGTCACAGCCGACGCTCGCGCTCGGCTGGATGAAGCCGCCGCAGTGGATGGATCTGTACGTCGACGTCTCGGAAGGCAAATACAACCAGTTCATGGTCACGGTCGAGAAGGTCGACGGTGGACTCGTCATGCAGCTGCGCCGCGTGGCCCGCGATTCCAACCGCGAGCTGCGCCTCACGCTGAATTCGTCGGCGTTCGGCCCGGGCGACTATCTCGTCAAGGTCGACGGCTACAACTGGCGCGGGCAGACGGAAAACGTCGGTTGGCTGATGTTGGGATTGCAGTAAGCCTACTGGCTTCTTAGCGTTGCCACCGGCGGGTGGTTGACGACCGAGCGCGTCGCGAGCGTGCCGCTGACTCCGACGAGCACAGCGCCGGCAGCCAAGCCGATGCCCCACACAGCGAAGCTGAAGGTGTATTCCAGGTTGAACAGCTCTGTCGCCAGGAAGTAGCCTGCGGCAGTAGCGCCGACCGCGGCGAGCGTGCCCGCCAGTAGCCCGAGCGTCGTGA
>DATEML010000259.1:0-16694 GCA_035275585.1 Steroidobacteraceae bacterium
GGCTCGCCATGCGCAAGCTCTGCTCCAGTTCGACGCCGAGCATCGACACGGTGTTGCGCACGGCGGTCGCCATGTCGATGTCCGAGCCCGCGAGCCGGCCGTGCTCGTCCAGCAACATGTTGTCCGAGACCGAGATCGACCGGCCCTGCAGCTTGAACGATTTGTTCTTCGGCGCGCCGACGCTCGGCATCGCGTCCGTCACGAGCATGAAGCGATCCGACCGCTTGCTGCGCAACGCGATGCGCAGCACGACCGGATCGACGTGATGGCCGTCGACGATGATGCCGCACCAGCTGTCCGCGTCGTCGAGCGCCGCGCCCACCGCGCCGGGCTCGCGCCCGGTCAGCTGCGACATCGCGTTGAACAGGTGAGTGAAGCCGGTGAGTCCCTGCGACAGCGCGTCCTTGATTTCCTCGTACGTGCCATTGGTGTGGCCCGCGGAGATGATGACGCCGGCGTCGGCGAGCTTGCGGATGATCTGCGGGCTGGTGCGCTCCGGCGCGAGCGTCACGAGCGTGCGCCCGCCGTTGAGCGACGTCAGCAGGCCGAGCGCGTCCTCGTCGAGCCAGCGCAGCTTGGTGACGTCGTGCACGCCCTTGCGCTCTTCGTTGAGAAACGGCCCTTCGATGTGGATGCCGAGCACGCCGGGCACGCCGATCTCGATCGCCGTCTGTACCGCGCGCACGGCTTGCACCACGACTTCCAGGTCGTCGCTGATGAGCGTCGGCAGGAAGCCGGTCGTGCCGTAGCGGCGATGCGCGCGGCCGATCTCGATGATCGAATCGACGCTCGGGTCGTCGTTGAACAGTACTCCGCCGCCGCCGTTGACCTGCGTGTCGACGAACCCAGGCACGAGCCGGTTGCCCTTGAGATCGTAGACCGTCTGCCGCGTTGCGCCGCTGCTGCGGCGTGCGTGCGCGGCCTGCCACTGGTCGTGGGCCAGCACCGCCTCGATGCGCCCGCCGGCGAGCACGACGACCCGCCCTGCTTCGAAGCCGGCATCGGTCAGCACGCGGCCGTTGATCAACGCAAGGCTCATCACAGCGTCTCGGTTATCTTGTTGAGATGCGGCGGCGTATCCGGATCGAAGCCGCGCGCAAACGCCAGCGCCGCGGCCATGCGGTAGAAGGTCTGGATCATCAGCATCGGCTCGATCGCCGGCAGCGCGGCGATCGTCGGCAGCGACACCGCGTGCTCGGCTGCGATGCCGGCGAGCAGCACTTCCGCTCCGCGCACGACGAAGTCGTGCGCGAGCGCAGCGATGCCGGCGCGGCTCTCGTCGTTCTGCGACAGCATCAGTACCGGGAATCCCAGCCGCACCAGTGCCATCGGCCCGTGCTTCACCTCCGCCGCGCTGAACGCTTCGGCGTGCAACCCGCAGGTCTCCTTCAGCTTGAGCGCGACTTCCTGCGCGATTCCCAGGCCGAAGCCGCGCGCGACGACATACAGGCTCGCGGCGCGCGTCAAGGCCGGCAGCGCGTTACTCCAGTCGAGGTTCCACGCCTGCTCCAGCTGCCCGGGAGAATGCTGGAGCGCGCTGAGCAGCGACTCATCGGCAGTCCAGCTCGCCACCAGGTGCACGACCGCACTCAGCGAAGTGATATAGGACTTCGTTGCCGCGACGCTCATCTCCACGCCGGCGCACAGCGGCAGGAAATGATCCGCCATCTTCGCGAGCGGCGATTCGGTCGAGTTGCACAGCGCGATCACCAGCGCGCCGCCGCGCTTCGCGGCTTCCGTCGAGGCGAGCAGATCGGGACTCCTGCCCGACTGCGAGATCGCGATGAACACGACACCACGCAGGTCCGGCTGCGCTTCGTACAAGGAGCTCAAGGAAGGCGCGGCGGAGGAGGTCAGGACTCTGGCGTGCGACTCGATCAGATATTTGGCGAACGTCGCTGCGTTGTCAGAGCTGCCGCGCGCGCATGTGACGACAGCGTGCGGCTTCATGTCCCGCAGGAGCGCGCCGATGCGAGTGACGGCGGCGGCATTCGTGTCGAGCTGCTCACGCACTGCTGCGGGAGCCTGCGCGGCCTCGCGGTACATTCGGCTCGACAGGCTCATGACTGTGCGCTGAGCTCTGCGACGAAGTCGTAGATATCGCCGCGATAGTACGACTGCGAGAACTCCACCGCGCGGCCGTCCTTGAGGAAGCCGAGCCGCTCGACGAGCAAGCCCGCGTCGGCCTCCTTCGCCTTGAGCAGTTTCGCCTGCTCGGCCGTGAACAGCACTGCGCGCAGGCGCTGCAGCGCCCGCACGGGACGATTGCCGGTGCGCTCGAGCGCTTCGTACAAGGACGATTCGACAGCGTCGATCGACGGCAGGCAGAACGCGAGCACCGTCGCGTACTCGAGCGCCATCGGCACTTCGTCCGCGTAGCGAATGCGGTTGAAGCGATACACCGGCGTGCCGGGACTCGATCGCAGCGGCAGCGATTCCTCGGGAGTCACGGTGCCGGGCGCACGATTCAGCCACACGCTGCGCGGCTTGCGGCCGCGCGCGCGCATGTCTTCCGAGAACGAGGTGAGCTTCGAGAAATTCTTCTCGACGCGATTGCTGACGAACGTGCCGGAGCCCTGGCGACGCACCAGCAAGCCTTCTTCGACGAGACCGTCGATCGCCTTGCGCACGGTAATGCGCGACACGGCCAGCTCTTCGGCGAGATCGCGCTCGGGCGGCAGTGCGTCGTCGGGCCCGAGGATGCGATTTTCGATGGCCTCGCGCAGGCGGCGCTGCAGTTGCTGGTAGAGCGGCAGGGTGTGCTCTTCGTCGAGAGGGCGCAAATACTGGGACAAGGTTGCCAAACCTGCTCTCCTCGCATTCTTTGGCGCTGAAGATGCCACCGTCATATTACCAATGCAATACCAATACAGGCCATGAAGGCCATTATGTATGCGTTAATCGATTATTTCAGTTGGAAAAATCCGAAACGCAAATAAATGGTATGCAACAGGCTTGGCTTTTTCATTCGACTGGTACTATATTGGCCCCATATTGGTCTGATCATCACAAAGCACAAGGGGTATGGGGCTTATGAGCACACAGCGATCGACCCACGGATCAAAACTGCTCGCAGCAGCGATCACATTGGCTTTGTCCGGCGCGGCGGTGCCCGTGCTCGCGGCGCAGGACGAAGGAATCGAAGAGGTCATCGTCACCGGCATTCGCGGCAGCCTGAAGCAATCGCTGGACACCAAGCGCGAGGCGAATGCCGTCGTTGAAGCGGTGACCGCCGAGGACCTCGGCGCGTTCCCGAACACCAATGTGGCCGAGGCGATGACGCAGATTCCCGGCGTCGCGATCGACCGCCGCTTCGGCCAGGGCGAGCGCGTCAGCATCGACGGCACCGATCCCAGCCTCAACCTCACTTACCTCGACGGCCACCCGGTGGCGCAGTCGATCTGGTTGTTCGGCGAGCAGCCGAACCGCGGCTTCGATCAGACGCAGATCGCGTCCGAAATCATCGGCCGCCTCGAGATCTATAAATCTCCCGAAGCGCGCCTGCCCGAAGGCAGCCTCGGCGGCACTGTGCTCATGCACACGCGCCGGCCGCTGGATCTGGACGCCAACACCCTGAGCCTCACCGGCCAATACAACTACAACGACCAGGCGAGCGAGGGGAAACCGAGCGCCTCCGGGCTGTACAGCTGGAAGAACGACGGCGAGACGTATGGCATCGCGCTCGCCGCGCAGCACTACGAGGAACAGGTCGATCGCCAGGGCGCGGAGATCTTCGGCTATCAGCCGGCGTCCGTCTTCACGAATGTGACGGGTTTGGACCCCAATGCGCAGGTGCCCAACTTCGTCAACGCCGCCTGGTTCCAGCAGACCCGCAAGCGCAACAGCCTCACGCTGAATTTCCAGGTGAAGCCGAGTGACGCGCTCGAGCTCAACCTCAGCGGCCTGTACATCAAGGAAGACTTCGCCAACTACAACCAGTCGATGTACAACTTCCTGTCGCTGACGCCCGACCAGGTCGACGAGCTGAACGTCGGCCCCAACGGCATCGTGACCAGTGGGCATTCGGGGCCCGACAGCCTCGTGTTCTACGACAACAACGTGCGCGAGTCCGAGCCGGAGACCCGAGGCCTGGACCTGCAGGCGGCGTACACCGGCGATCGCTGGTCGCTGTCGGGCCAGATCGGCCAGAGCAAGGCGCACAACGATCTCAAGCAGTTCTTCATCGAGCCGGCCTTTACCGGCGGCTTCAGCTGGGATATTCGCCGCGGCATTACGTTCGACGATCCGGCTGCGGCGCGCGATCCGGCCAACTGGGTCGCCGAAGGATTCTTCGGCAACAACGGCGTCTTCAAGACCGAAGCCAAGGACACCTACGGGCAGGCTGATTTGGGCCTGCAGTTCGACGGCATGTTCAACGAGCTGGTGGTCGGCGTGCGCCGCCACAAGCACGAGGAAGACTTTACGCTCAGCGTCTTCGGCATTCCGCCCGTCGGCGACCTGGAGCAGGTCGGCACGGTCGGCCTCACGGATATCTGGGGCTTTTCCGAGGATCATGGCCACCACATCTACGCCGGCCGCGGCAACGTGCTCAATTGGGTGACCAACGCGCCGCCGAACTTCGCGAATCAGGATGCGGCCAGCTTCCTCAACAACACGTTCCACATCAATCAGACCAACACCTCGGGCTACGCGCAGTTGAACTTCGGCAAGGAAAAGCGCCTGCACGGCAACTTCGGCGTGCGCTACGTGAAAGCGGAGATCGAGAGCACGGCCTATGATCTGGGGAGCGATGTGCCGACGCTGCCGGCGCAGCCGGACTGGCTGGTCACGCGCAACAACGACAACGACTACGTGCTGCCCTCGCTGAATGTCGCGTTCGATGCCACTGACCAGCTCGTACTGCGCTTCGCCGCCGCCAAGGTCGTGGCCTGGGCGCCGTACAACCAGATGGCGCCGAATACCTTCCTCAACGACACCACGCTCACCGGATCCGGCGGCAACGCGGACCTGGGACCGTACGAGTCGACCAACTACAACCTCGCGGCCGAGTGGTATTTCGCCAGCGAGTCGGTGTTGGCGGCATCGGTGTTCTACAAGGACATCGAGAACTTCGTCGAGACCGAGGCAGGCACCGAGCGGCAATTCAATTCGCTCAGTGACGATGCCAATCCGGGTGTCTTCCTGACCTTCGTCGCCCAGGGGTTGTGCACGGCCGACGGCTTCTGCAACTACAGCATCCTGCGTCCCCGCAACTCCGGCAACGGCGAGATCAAGGGCATCAACCTGAGCTACCAGCAGCCGTTCGGCCAGACGGGCTTCGGCGTCATTGCCAACTACACGTACGCCGATGGCGAAACGGCTGCCGGCAACGACCTGCCGTTCCAGTCGGAGAACCAGTACAACATCAGCCCGTACTACGAGCGCGGACCGCTCAGTGCGCGCGTGACGTACGGCTGGCGCAGCGAGTACCTGGCGGGCGGCTTCGTCGCCGGCGCGCCGCCGGTGAGCGTGGACTCGTATGCCGACCTCGGTCTGAGCCTCGGCTGGAAGTTCAACGACACGTGGCAGCTGAATTTCGATGCCCAGAACCTGCTCGACGAGGAGTACTTCCAGTACTTCGAGCAGAAATCGCAGCCGGCCAACATCTACAAGACGGGTGTCCGGTATCAGGCTTCGGTACAGGTGAAGTTCTAATCACGCCAGCAGACGCGGTCGTCGAAGTGACGACGTCGACGACCGCGTCCATGACCCGGCACGTGCGCTCCTTCACGGTCGTCGCCGCATGCGCGCTGCTGGCTGCGTGCTCGAAGCAAGCGGCGCAGCCTGAGACGCCGCGAACGGTTTCGGTCATTCCCGTTCCGGCACAGCTCGTCATGAACCGCGGTGCGTTCGAGCTGAGCGCCGCGACGCCGGTGCACTACACGGCCGGGTCCCCCGGCGAGGAGGTCGCGAAGTATTTCGTCGACCTGATGCAGCGAACCCGCGGCGTTGCATTGTCGGGCACGGCGGGCGAAGCCGGCGAGCACGCAATCTCATTTTCGCTCCAGGCCCGCGAGGGCTCCCAGGTCGGGGAAGAGGCGTATTCGCTCAGTGTGTCCCCCCAGCGGATCGTCGTTTCCTCGCACAGCCCTCGCGGCCTTTTCTATGGGGCAGTGACGCTGTGGCAGCTTGCCTCGACGTCCTCGAGCATTCCCGCGCTCGAGATCGAGGATGCGCCGCGATTGCGTTGGCGAGGCCTGCTGCTGGATTCGGCGCGCCACTACCAGTCGCCGCAATTCATCGAGCGTCTGATCGACACGATGGCGCTGCACAAGCTCAACGTTCTGCAGTGGCATCTGACGGACGATCAGGCGTGGCGGATCGAGATCAAGAAGTATCCGAAGCTGACGCAGGTTGGCGCGTGGCGCGTGCCAGCCGGGCCCGCCGCAGCTGCCGACATCGATCCCGCTACCGGTCGGCCGCGACTCTACGGCGGCTTCTACACGCAGGAGCAGGTGCGTGAGATCGTCGCGTACGCAGCTGCGCGGCACGTCACGATCGTGCCCGAGATCGACATGCCAGGGCACGCGAGCGCGGCGATCGCCGCGTATCCGCAGCTCGGCGTCCTCGGCAAGCCCTCGACCGTTCCCGCGGACTGGGGCGTCTATCCGAACCTGTTCAATGTCGAAGAGTCGACCTTCGGGTTTCTCGAGGACGTGCTCGGCGAAGTGCTGACGCTGTTCCCGAGCGAGTACATCCACACCGGCGGCGACGAAGCGGTCAAGAATCAGTGGCAGGCTTCGCGGCGCGTGCAGAGCAGGATGCGCGAGCTCGGCGTCAAGGACGAGCACGCGTTGCAGAGCTACTTCGTGCAGCGGATCGAAAAGTATCTCGGCGCGCACGGGCGGCGGCTGATCGGCTGGGACGAGATTCTGGAAGGCGGGCTGGCACCGAACGCGACAGTGATGTCGTGGCGGGGCATCGAAGGCGCGGTCACAGCAGCTGCCTCGGACCACGACGCGGTTTTGTCACCGGCGCCGACGCTTTACCTGGACAACCGCCCGCTCGATTGGGCGCGTCCCGGACGCGGGCCGGTCGTAAGTCTCGAAGACGTCTACCGCTTCGATCCCGCTCCCGCGGCGCTGACCGAGCAGCAGCGCGCGCACATTATCGGCGTGCAGGCGAACCTGTGGACCGAGCACGTCCGCACCGAGGATCGCGCCGAATACATGATCTTCCCGCGTGCCGCTGCGATCGCGGAGGTCGGCTGGTCGCCGGCCGCGAAGATCGACTGGCAATCGTTCTCGGCGCGTCTGCCCGATCAGCTCGCGCGCTATCAGTCGCTCGGTGTCGGTTTCGCACGCGCGCCCGAGCCTGTCGCCGAGCGGCCCGGGCATCGCACCAGCCACGAGCTCGAATCGTGCAGCCGGAAGATCCTGCTCTCGCTCGAGGACGATGCGCCGCTGCAAGGCGACCGGGCGGTCTTCCTCGTGGACATCATGAATCCCTGCTGGATCTACCGCGCCGCCGACCTGTCGGAAATCGGGGCGATCGCGGCGTCGGTCGGGCAGGTGCCCTTCAACTTCCAGATCGGCGACGACGTGAAGAAGATTCCGTTGCGCAAGCCGCAGACGCCGGCGGGCGAGCTCGAAGTACGTATCGACGGCTGCGAGGGCGAGAAGATCGCCACGCTGCCGCTCGCGCCGGCCGCGAAGAACTACGCGGTGACGCAGCTGCCGCCCGCGGCCATCGGCAAGCGCACAGGTCCGCACGACCTGTGCTTCACGTTCACGCAGGCGGCTGTCGATCCGCTCTGGGTCCTCGATGCCGTGCAGCTGGTCGACCTTGCGGACGCCAACGGCGGCGCTCATCCTGCGACCGTCGCAGTCAACTAGTCCTTGCTGGAGCGTGCATGGCGAATCTGACGCTGGTTTCTCCGCTGCGCGGCTGGTGCGCGCCGCTCGATGAAACCCCCGATGCCGTTTTCGCGCAGCGGCTGCTCGGCGATGGCGTCGCGATCGACCCGACAGGCGGCGTCCTGCACGCGCCGTGCGACGGCGAAGTGATTTCCGTCGCGGCCGCGGGTCATGCGGTCGCGCTGCGGGCCGCGAACGGCGCGGAGATCCTGCTGCATGTCGGTATCGATACCGTCGCGCTCGGTGGCGAGGGTTTCGAGGCCGTCGTCAAGGCCGGCGCGCGCGTTCGCCAGGGCGAGGCATTGCTGAACTTCGATCTCGACAAGCTCGCGCAGCGCGCGAAGAGTCTGATCACGCCGATCGTGATCACGAACGGCGAGCGCTTCTCGATCGCGCATGCCCGGGTTGGCCAGGCGGTCGACGTCGGCGACCCGCTGCTCGAGCTGCAACCCGCCGCGGGCGAGGCGCAGGTGCAGCGCGACCAGGCTGCGCAGCAGGAAGTCAGCGAGCGCGTGACCATTGCTCACGATCACGGCATCCACGCGCGACCGGCTGCGCTCATTGCAAACCTCGCGAAATCCTCAGCTGCGGAGATCTCGATCGTCGCGCGCGGCCGCAAGGCGAACGGCAAGAGCGCCGTCGCCCTCATGTCGCTCGGCGCGCAGCGTGGCGACGAGCTGACGCTGGTCGCCTCAGGCCCGGATGCGGCGAAGGCCGTCGCCGAGCTGAAGAAACTGATCCTGTCGCTGGACGAGAAGTCAGCGGGCGGGGCAGCGACCAAGATCGCCGCCACCCCGGCTGCGCCGTCTGCTTCGCCGACTCAACCGAATCGTCTGCGAGGCGTCATCGCAAGCCGCGGGCTCGCAGTCGGCCGCGCAGTTCCGCTCAAGGGCGCCGAAGTGCAGGTAACGGAAGCGGGCAAGGGCATTGCGCATGAGAGCGCCGAATTCGAACGCGCGCGCGCGGAAGTGCGTGTGCGGCTCGAGCAGATCGCAGGCGCCGCGCACGGCACGGCGCGCGAGGTGATCGCGGCGCACCTGGAATTCCTCGACGACTGGGAGCTGGTCGCAGCGGCACGCCGCGCGATCGCGCGCGGCAAGAGCGCCGGATTCGCGTGGCGCCGCGCGGTCCGCGAGAGCGCCGATACGCTGCGCGCGCTCGGCGATCCGCGCATGAGCGAGCGCGTCGACGATCTGCTCGATCTCGAATCGCAAGTGCTGCTGACCTTGAATGGCGAGGCACCAATCGTCGTGCGCAATCTGCCCGAGCGCGCGATTCTCATTGCCGAAGACCTGAAACCTTCGCAGCTCGTCTCGCTCGATGCAACGCGGCTCGCCGGCATCTGCCTGGCGGCGGGCGGGCCGACTTCGCACGTCGCGATTCTCGCCGCTGCCATGGGCATCCCGGCGCTGGTCGCGCTCGGGCCGGCCGTACTCGATGTCGCGGAAGGCGCCTGGCTCGTGCTCGACGCGGAGCAGGGCAATCTCGCGACCGCGCCGGATCAGACTGCGTTGGCGGCAGCGGAGCAAACGATCACTGCGCGCCAGCAACGCAAGCAAGCCGAGCAAGCCGCCGCGCACGCCGACTGCCGAACGGCGGACGGCATTCGCATCGAAGTGTTCGCGAATCTCGGCTCGCTTGCCGAAGCGCACGTTGCCATGGCGCACGGCGCGGAGGGCTGTGGCCTGCTGCGCACGGAATTCCTGTTCCTGGAGCGCGATGCGGCGCCGGACGAAGAGGAGCAGCTGCGTCAGTACCAGGGCATCGCGACGGCGCTCGACGGACGGCCGCTGGTGATTCGCACGCTCGACATCGGCGGCGACAAGCCGATTCCATATCTGCCGCTGCCCGCTGAGCCGAATCCCGCGCTCGGTCTGCGCGGCGTGCGCACGAGCCTGTGGCGTCCCGATCTGCTGCGCGTGCAGTTGCGTGCGATCCTTCGCGTGCAGCCGGCGGGGCAATGTCGCGTGCTGTTGCCCATGATCACCGATACCGCCGAGATCCGTGCCGTCCGGCGCATGATCGAAGAGGTGCGGCGCGAGCTGCGCTACAGCGGCTCGATTGCCGTCGGCGCGATGATCGAAACCCCTGCCGCGGCGTTGCTCGCCGAGCGCGTCGCGAACGAAGTCGAGTTCCTGTCGATCGGCACGAACGACCTTACGCAGTACACGCTCGCGATGGACCGCGGTCACTCCGAGCTCGCGCATCGTATCGACGGGCTGCACCCCGCGGTGCTGCGGCTCATCGCGACGACGGTCGCCGCCGCGGACAAGCAGTCGCGGTTCGTCGCAGTGTGCGGCGGGCTTGCTTCCGAGCCGGCGGCTGTGCCTGTGCTTCTCGGCCTGGGCGTGCAGGAGTTGTCGGTCGTGCCGACGCTCGTGCCACAGCTCAAGAGCCTGATCCGCACGCTGACCCTCGATGCCTGTCGCTCGCTCGCTCAGCGCACCCTGACCCTCGACACCGCCGAGGCGGTACGTGCGCTCGTCAACGACTTCTCTGCCTCGGAACCGCAGGTGGCGTCATGAAGAATATCGTCGGAAGCCTGCAGCCGATCGGCCGGGCGCTGATGCTGCCGATCGCCGTGCTGCCGGCAGCCGCACTGCTGTTGCGCCTCGGGCAGCCCGATCTGTTGAACATCGCGGCGGTGGCTGCGGCCGGCAATGCAATCTTCTCGAACCTCGGCCTGCTGTTCGCGATCGGCGTCGCGGTCGGGCTGGCGCGCGAAAATCATGGCGCCGCGGGTCTCGCGAGCGTCGTCGGTTTTCTCGTGACGACCAAGGGCGCCGAAGTCCTGATCGCGGTGCCGCCGGAAGTCACTGCCGATCTTTCCAAGCGGGCGATGGATCTCGCGGCTGCCGCGTACCAGGCCAAGGAGCTGGCGAAGCTGAGCGTGCCGGCGGGGTTGATCAACGGCCTGCTGGCCGGCTGGCTGTACAACCGCTATAGCAACATCCGCCTGCCGAGCTATCTCGCGTTCTTCGCGGGCCGCCGCTTCGTGCCGATCGCCAGCGGTTTCGCCGGCATCGTGCTCGCGTTGTGCTTCGGTTACGGCTTCCCGATGCTCGAGCAGGGTATGGACACCGCGAGTCACGCAGTGCTCGCGTCGGGCTCGCTCGGCCAGTTCGTCTATGGCGTGCTCAACCGCGTGCTGATCGTGACCGGGCTGCATCACATCCTCAACAACATCGCGTGGTTCCTGATCGGCGACTACAACGGCGTCACCGGCGACCTGAACCGGTTCTTTGCGGGCGATCCGAGCGCGGGCGCGTTCATGTCGGGCTTCTTCCCGGTGATGATGTTCGGACTGCCGGCGGCGTGTCTCGCGATGTATCGCTCCGCGCTGCCCGAGAAACGCAGCGCCGTCGCCGGCCTGCTGTTCTCGATGGCGCTGACCTCGTTCCTGACCGGCGTGACCGAGCCGATCGAGTTCTCGTTCATGTTCCTCGCGCCGGTGCTGTACGCGATCCACGCCGTGCTCACCGGTACCGCGATGGCGCTCATGAATGTCGTCGGCGTGCGGCTCGGGTTCGGCTTCTCGGCCGGGCTGTTCGACTATGTGCTGAACTTCAAGTCGGCGACGCGTCCGCTGCTGCTGCTGCCGATCGGGCTCGCCTACTTCGCGCTTTACTACGGCGTGTTCCGTTTCTTCATCGTGCGCCTCGATCTGAAAACTCCGGGTCGCGAGGTCGACGAGGCTGTGCCCGGCGCCGCGCCGGCGCAGACGGCAGCGGGCGGCGCGGCGTGGGTGCACGCACTTGGGGGTGCTCGCAACCTCGTGTCGATCGACGCTTGTACCACCCGGCTGCGCCTCGTCGTCGCCGACCAGGCGTCCGTGAACGAGGGCGCGCTCAAGCAGCTCGGGGCGCGCGGTGTCGTGCGTCCGTCCCCGGAAACATTGCAGGTCGTGGTCGGTCCCATCGCCGATCAGCTCGCGTCCGACATTCGCGCCGAGCTGAAGGCGCCGTCGCCGGCCGAATCTGCGCCGTCGCTCTCGGCCACCGGCCTGCTCGAAGCGCTCGGCGGTCGCGCCAACGTTCGCGACGTGCGCCTCGCGGCCAGCCGGCTTCTCGTCGCTGTCAAGGATCCCGACGCCGTCGTCGCTGACCGCGTCGCTGCGTTGACCGTCCGCGGCATCGCACGACCGGCGCCGAACAGCCTGCACATCGTGCTCGGTCCGTCCGCCGGTGCTCTGTATCAGGAATTGAGCGCAATTCTGTGACGGGCCTCTAACCTGCTTGCTGGCACCGTCGCGGCGACGGTGCGAGACTGCGCTCGCGAACCTGGATCATTCGCGAGCCTACGATGCAGGACGGAAACAAGCATCCCGATACGACTCTGCCGTCGTTCGTCAAGCGCGCGGTGGTTGCGCAGGCTATTGTCATCATCGTGCTGGTCTGGAGTTACGCGACCTGGCGCATCCGCACCGACGAAGCCGAGGTTCTCGACAACTCCCGTCACGAGCTGCGCGCGGTCGCCTCGGGCATGTACGTCCACATGGAGGCGGTACTCAACGACGGTCTCGGCGCGGCGCGCGCCGCCGCCAATTCCATCAACAGTCGCGGCGGTCTCGGTTCGATCACCCCGGCGCAGGCGGCAGAGCTGGTGTCGCACGAGCTGAGCAGCGGCGACTACGTGCGGGCGCTGTTCGTCGCCGAGGAAGGTCATTACCTCAGCGTGACTCGCGACGAGCAGGTGCTGGCGTTCGAATCGTGGCCGCACTGGTTCGATCTGCAGTCACAGCGGCAGCGCAACGTCTACATCGGCCCGCGCATCCCCGATCCGATCGAGAGCTCGCAGCACGCGATTCCGATCGCGGTGCGCATCGTGCAGCCCGACGGTGCAACCGTGTGGGCGGGCGCATTGCTCGGCGTCGAGGCGCTCGAGCAGCTGTACGACAGCATGTCGATCCGTGACGGCTCGCTCAGCCTGATCTCGACGCGCGGCGATCTGCTGTTGCGAGTACCACGCGTGCCGGGCGGGGAGCGGACGATCAACGTCGGGCAGACGCAGCTGTTCAAGCAGGCGGGCGACTTGTCTCGCGAAGGCGGTTTCGTCGAGGGGCCGAGTCCGATCGTAGACGGCACCTGGTTGTACGCGTTCCGCACTATCGGCAGCTATCGTCTGGTGGTTGCAGCGGCGCGCGACAAGCAAGCGATTCTGCAGCCTTGGCGCGACCGCACGCGTAGCCTCATCTACGTGCTCGCCGGGGTGTCCGTGCTGTTCCTCGCGCTGACCGCGCTGCTCAAGAACTTCATGCTGCGCGTGGAGCGCGCGAACACGCGGCTCGCGCAGCTCAACATCGAGCTCGAAACCCGCGTCACGGCGCGCACCGCGGAGCTGCAGAGCGCGAACCAGCGGCTCGCGCTCACCAACCAGGAGCTCGAAGCATTCACCGCTTCGGCTTCGCACGACTTGCGTTCGCCGCTCGGCGCGATCGCCGGTCAGGCCGGCCTGCTGCGCGACGAGCTGCAGGCTTCCATGACCGATTCGATCCGCGGCCGCATCGATCGTATCCAGTCTTGCGTGCGGCGCTCCTCCGACATCATCGATGGCCTGCTGTCGCTGGCGCGCATCTCGCGGCAGGAGCTACTGAACGAGCGCGTCGATCTGTCCGCGCTGGCGCAGACGATCGTCGACGACCTGAACCAGCAGTATCCGCGTCAGCGCGTCGAGTGCCGCATCGAGCCGAAGCTGACGGTCAACGCCGATCCGCGGCTGATGAAGAGCCTGCTCTACAACCTGCTCGGCAATGCATGGAAGTACACGTCGCGCACCGAGCACCCGCGCGTCGAGCTCGGCCACGCCGAGGCGCGCGACACGACGGTCTTCTCGGTGCGCGACAACGGCGCCGGCTTCGACATGGCGGGGGCCGAGCACATCTTCGAGCCGTTCCACCGGCTGCACTCTGCCAGCGACTTTCCGGGCATCGGCATCGGTCTGGCGACCGTTGCGCGGATCGTGCAGCGCTACGCCGGCAAGATCACTGTAGAAAGCGCCGCCGGCAAGGGCACGATCTTCCGCTTCACGCTGCCCGCGGCGGTTCTTGCCCACGCGTAGTCGCGCGGTGCCGGCGCATGAGGCCTGACGCATACCACGCGTAGTAGCCGGCGAGCGTGCCGAAGATCAGCAGCGTCAGCGGACTGCGGGTGAAGTCCGCAGGCGGGGCAGACGCAGCCGCAGGGCCATAGAGTTGATAGAAGCGATAGGCAAGACGACCGGCCAGCAGCACCGACAGAGCGATGCCGATGTGCGCGTTTGGCGTGTAGTAGAGGCCCTCGGAAGTCTCCTCGAACTTGGTCAGTCGCAAGCCGTACACGGCCAACCCGACGCCGATCAGGACCCCGGCAAGCGCGGCAGCGACTGCGAGAGGGCTGCGATAGGACGTCACCAGCAGGACGACAACCAGCAGTGGAAAGAAGATGACGTTGAACCGCGAGCGCCTGGGGTGAAAGAGCTGGCGCTGAAGGAGCTTGCGTGTGCGCCCGTAGAGACGCCAGGCGACGACTCCGCCCATGGCGACGAGTGCTGCGATCGGCAGGTGCGGTGCGGGGGTGGCCATGAGTGTTGTCAGTCCTGATTGTTGCGTGCGACGAGACGAACCATTCCTCTGATGCCACCTTCACCATGAGCCCGAAACCCGCTCGAATGCAGGATGGCGATCAGACGTTCGGGTGACAGCCGCAGCTTGCGGTAATGGCTGACGCGAGTCTGCCACCCTTGGGATGTGCGCTCGTGAAGAATGTCGTGGACGACCACGGCCTCGGGCTCATATTCGAGGAAGCAGGTCAGGATACGAGTGTCGTCGCTGCGGACGTGAATGAAGCGCTGGTCCCCGACGAGCGGCACCGAGTAGTCGCGGAACGAGACCACGAACAGGCCGCCGCTGGGCAGTGCGGCGGCCGCATTTCTCACCAGGCTCTCGACGGCGCCGATCTCCGGCAAATGACAGATCGTGTCTCCCATGCACAGGATGGCAGACGGCTCCTGCGTCATGTGGCTGCGAAACGCCAGCAGATCATCGTCGACCGTCTTGATGGACAGGCCCTCACCGAGCTCAGCGAGCGTCTGCAGCAGCTCGGCGGACGTGTCGATCGCGGTGACTTGCGCACCTTTGCGCGCGAGCGGGATGGAATGCATGCCGAAGCCGGCGCCCAGGTCGATGACCACGGCTCCATCGGCGTAGGGCAGATTCAACGCCTCGATCTCGGCTGCACCTGCCTGAAGCGCGGCTTCGACACCACCTGCCATCCAGACGTAAACAGGCGCGAGGTGGGTTGCGTAGTGCTCCGTGACGGTGGTCATCCACTCCTATCTTACTTCTCCTGCGTCGCGGGCAGCATCGTCGAAGCGCCCTGGTCGTGGATCAGCACGACCAGGAACTTCGCGCGCTGCGTGGCGCTGGCATTGCGCGAGATCTCGTGGATGTCCGAGGGCGACTCGTAGAACGTCTGACCCGCGGACACGGTCACGGGCTCTTTGCCTTTGACGCCCATGATCAACGCGCCCTCCAGAACGTATACAAGAACATTGGCGTTGTGCCGGTGGGCCGGCGACGACTGCCCCGGGGCGTATTCCACGGTCAGCATGTCGGCGACCTTGTTCGCGATACCGTCGAGGGGCTGGGTGCGCAGGGGCACGGTCTTCGCCGGGCCGTCCGCGGCCAGGGCTGCCGCGGCGACCAGGGCCGCCGCCACCAGGGAAAATGCCGTAAATGTGCGTTGCATTACGATGACTCCATTGGAAACTGGCATGCCGCCGCCAAAGCAAGGAAGATGCGACTTTCGGCCGCGCTCGTCGATCGTCAGACGAGTCTAGCGCCGCCCCCGTGACAATGATCGAGATGGACGAGTGAACCATGGTTGAGCAGGCCTCCCTGAGACAACAGCCCGCCCCGGCGGGCAGCGGCGTGTTGCGTTTCGTATCGGCCGCTTCACTGTTCGATGGCCACGATGCGGCGATCAACATGATCCGCCGGCTGCTGCAGTCGAGCGGCGCCGAGGTGGTCCACCTGGGCCACAACCGCAGCGTGTCGGACATCGTGCGCGCGGCCATCCAGGAGGATGCCGACGGCATCGCTGTCAGCTCCTACCAGGGCGGCCACAACGAATACTTCAAGTACATGGTCGACATGCTGAAGGAGCAGGGCTGCGAGCACATTCGCGTGGTCGTCGGCGGCGGCGGCACGATTTCCCCCGACGAGATCCAGATGCTGGAGCAGTACGGCGTCGAGAAGATCTACACGCCCGAGGACGGCCGGCGCATGGGCCTCGTGCCGATGATCGAGGACGTGATGAAGCGCGTGCGGTCCGCGCGCAAGCCCGACTATGAGTTCGGGCCGTTGCACGTGCGCGATCACCGGCGTATCGCGACGACGATTTCCATGCTCGAAGGCGCGGACGGCGAAGGTGAGGCGGCACAGGTCCGCCGCGCGCTCGGGCGCGCGAAGCGCGAGGCGCCGGTCATCGGCATTACCGGCACCGGCGGCGCCGGCAAGTCGAGTCTCACTGACGAGCTGCTGTCGCGCTTCGTGCGGCATTTTCCGGATCGGCAGATCGCCGTGGTCGCAATGGATCCGACCCGTCGTCGCTCCGGCGGCGCGCTGCTCGGCGACCGCATCCGCATGAACGCACTCGCGAACGAGCAGATCTTCATGCGTTCGCTCGCCACCCGCCGCCAGCACCTTGCGACCTCCGCGGTGCTCAAGGACGTGCTCGAGCTGTACCAGCTCGCGGGCTTCGACCTGATCATCGTCGAGACCGCCGGCATCGGTCAGTCGGACACCGAGATCGTCGACCTGGTCGACCTGTCGCTGTACGTCATGACCAGCGATTACGGCGC
>DATEML010000260.1:0-14260 GCA_035275585.1 Steroidobacteraceae bacterium
GTCTCGCGAACGACGCCCAACCCTGCGGCGCGACTTTGCCGTTTAACAACTCTAGGGCTCTGGGAGAACAATCAATGTCTGCGACAACTGTGAATGCCTTTCCACCCCTCCACGCCTTGAAATCCGAGCGCGGCTGGTTCATCGCGCTGATCGTGCTGCTGCATGCGGGATTCTTCTGGGGGCTCACCCACGGCGTGACGATCGGTAGCGTGCAGATCACGCCGCCCCTGATAGTCATCGATCCCGTGCCGACGAAGCCGCCGCCGAAGCCGCAGCCGCTCAAGCCAGTCGAGCCGGTCGTGCGCCATGTCTGGGTACCGACGCCCGTGGCGCCGGTACTGCCGCCCGACGAGATCGGCGGGCCCCGCCTGCTCACTCTTGAACCGACGCCGCCGCTGCCGCCGCTGACAGTGGTCGAAGGCCCGGGCGCGGGGCCGCTCATCATCGAGCCGGAGCTCGACCCGCGCTACCCGTTCACCGAGCCCGAATATCCGGTTTCGGAGATCCGTCAGGGACACGAAGGCACGGTGTTGCTGGCGCTGCAGATCCTGCCGAACGGCCGCGTCGGCGCGGTGCGCATCGACAAGTCGAGCGGCTACCTGAAGCTCGATGAGTCCGCTGCCCGCGAGGCGCGCCGCTGGCGCATGAAGCCCGGCACGAGCGACGGTGCGGCGATGCCGATGTGGAAGCGCGTTCCGATCAAGTTCCAGCTGAAGAACTGAGCTGCGCGCCACCTGCCCTCCCCCGCGCTGCGGGGGAGGGTTGGGAAGAGAAGAGCACTCACCATCGATACGTGAATGACGCGCCGTACGTGCGCGGCGTGTTGTAGTTGCGATTCCCTGCGCCGAGACCGGTATTCAGACCCTGCGCGACGTATTGCTCGTCGCCGAGGTTCTTGCCCCACAACGCCACTTCCCACGAGCGTGCGGCGTTGAACAGAGCGACGCGTGCGTTCACCAGCACATAGCTGTCCTGGGCGATCACCGGATCGTTGATCGCATCCTTGAACGCGCTGTCCGAGTAGCTGCCGTCGATCTGGATCGCGCCGCCGAGTGTCGCCGAGAAGTCCGCTTCGTAGCGAGCGAGCGCGCCGAGCGTCAGATCCGGCGCGTTCGGCAGCTGCTTGCCCTTCGGCACGTCGCCGTTGAGCGTGCTGAACGCGCCGAGCTCGGAGTCGAGCCAGCCGACGCTGCCTTGCAGCGTCAGATGCGAGGTCGGCGCCCAGGTCGCTTCGAGATCGAGTCCGTAGATACGCGCTTCGTCCACGTTGCCGAGGCGCTGAATGATGAACGGTCCGATGTCGACGGCGACGAACGTCTGGATGTCCGAGTAGTCGTAATAGAAAACCGCGGCGTTCAGGTACGCGTTGCCGAAGCCCTGCTTGAAGCCGACTTCGTACGCCGTCAGCTCCTCCGGCTCGAAGGGCGCAAGCTGCAGGTTCGTGGTCGAGATGCCGGAGAAGAATCCGCCGCTCTTGGTGCCGCGCGAGATCGTCGCGTACAGCAGCTGCGACTGTTGCGGCTGGTACTCCAGCCCCGCGCGCCACGACCAGTTGCGATCGTCGATGGTCTCGTCGACGAACGTGAGCTGCGCCGGGCCGACGAAGCCAGGCGTACACGTCGGGCTCAGCAGGCAGCTGAAGCCGATCGGATTCAGGTCGGTCGTGCCCCCCGCGTACTGCCGTTCCTCCCACGTGTAGCGCAGGCCCGTCACCAGATCGAGCTTGTCGGTGAGGTGCCACTCGCCGTGCGCGAAGCCTGCTGCGGACTTCGTATCCTGGTCGGCCGTGACGAGGGTGCGCGTGAAGAACAGATCCTCGTGCCCGCCGGGAACGCTGATTCCCACCTCGTCCTTCGAGTAGAACGCGCCGACGATCCAGTCGAGCCGCTCGCCGCTCGCGGCCAGCCGCAGCTCCTGCGAGTACTGCTTGATGTCGTCGCTCTCGACGAAATCCAGCTCGCGTGCCGGCGTCGCGTCGACGTCGATGTCGAACGTGCGCTCGAAGTCCACGTAGCCGGAAACGCTGGTGAGCGTCGCGGCGCCCAGGTCGGCGTTCATGGTGAGCGTCACGGCGGCGTTGTCGATGTCGTACACGCCCTCGCGCGCCCAGTCGCCCTTGAACGGATCGCCGTCGGTATCGGTGTAGCCGAGGAAATCCGTGCACTGCGTGTTGTCGATGTGGCCCGCCAGGATCGGCGCGCACGTGCCGCCAGTGAGCGGATCGACGGTGCCGAAGAACTCCGGCTGGCCCATCTCCGAGCGCGAGCGCACGCCTTCCACTTTCAGGTTCAGATCGAAGCTGTCGCCGGGCGCGAGCGCGAGCTGCAAGCGACCCATCGTCAGGTCGCGATTGCCGATCGTCCTGCCGGGCAGCTGACGGCTCTCCCAGTAGCCTTCGTCCTGCTGGATCGTCTTGGCGCTGAAGCGCAGCGCCGCCGTATCGGTCAGCGGCACGTTCACCGCCGTCTCGAAATCCAGCGTGTCGTAGTTGCCGTAGCCGAGCGTCGCGTAGGCGTCGAAATCCTGTTGCGGCTTGCGCGTGATGATATTGAGCGCGCCCGCCGTGGAGTTGCGGCCGTAGAGCGTGCCCTGGGGTCCCTTGAGCACTTCGATGCGCTCGACGTCGAACATGTCGAACGCCATCATCGCGATCGAAGCGACGTACACCTGGTCGACGTACACGCCGGCGCTCGGGCTGTTGGCCGCGCCGAAGTCGTTGAGGCCGACGCCGCGGATCGTGATCACCGGCATCGCGCCCGGCACCTGCTCCTTGATGTCGAGGTTGGGCACGCGGCCCTTGAGATCGAGAACCTGCTCGACGCGCTGCTGCGCGAGCGCATCGCCCGACAGCGCGGTCAGCGTCAGGCCGACCTGCAGATTGCTCTCCTCGCGGCGCTGCGCGGTCACGACGATCTCGCCGATCGTCGGCACCTCGGCCGTGTTGTCCGCGGTGTCGTCAGCGGCGACCGCGGCCACTGCCGCGAGCAGCCCGAGCGAGCCGATGCCGATGCGTCCGGTGCCGCGGCGCCTGTAGTTGTTGCCGTTCGCGTGACTCATCGCCCACCCCCTGCACCGGCGTCGTTTGACACTTCGGTATGTCAAGCTAACACCTCGTCGAATCCACTTGTCAAGCTATTTGACGTTCGGTTATGGTTGCATGCGGCGATGTCAGGCGGGACCGGACCGCCGGGAGAGCTTCAATTGGCCAGAGCGCGCGAGCAGCAAGGCAGGAACAGGGCGGCGGCCGGCCGCAGGCGTGCACGTGCCGGGCGCCCGCAACTCGCCAGTGCGCCGGCGCGGCCGACGCAGCGCGAAGTCCTGCTGGACGAGGCGGCCCGCCAGTTCAATGCGCGCGGCATTGCCGCAACCGCAGTCAACCAGGTCGCCAAGCGTGTCGGCCTCACACGCGCCGCCGTCTACTACTACGTCAAGGACAGCGAAGACCTGGTCTTTCAGTGCTACCTGCGCGCCTGCCAGCTCACTGCCGACGACCTGGCGCACGCGCACGAGGATGGCAAGGACGACGTCGGGCGCATCTCGGCATTCGTTCGTCGCGCGCTCGCGCCGGAACGGCCGCAGGCAGCGGTCGTGAGTGAGATCGCCTACCTGTCGGATGCGAAACGCACGGTCGTCGAGGCCGAGCACGGGCGCAACATCGCCGCGCTGGAAAGCTTCGTCCGCAGCGGTATCCGCGCGGGCACGATTCGCGAATGTGACGCGCACGTCGTCGCGCAGGCGATCTTCGGCATCGTCAGCTGGATCGTGTTGTCGCCCGGCTGGGTCGGCAAAGGCGGCGACGCCGCGTTCGCGCTGCGCATGGCGGACGCCGTCGTCGACCATCTCGAGCACGGGCTGGCGCGCTCGCCCGCGCCGCCGTTCAGTTGCCGGATCGACGTGAAGTCGCTGGTCAGCTCGCCCGCCAACATGTTCGATCGCGAGCATGCCGCGGCGATGAAGGTCGACCAGTTGCTGGAGACTGCGTCACGCCTGTTCAACGAGCGGGGGCTGGACGGCGCGTCGCTCGACCAGATCGCGGCGGCGCTCGGCGCAACCAAGGGCGCGCTGTACCACTACTTCTCCGACAAGCGCGAACTGATCCTGAGCTGCTACGAGCGCTCCGCGGCGCTCGACGAGAAGATGACGGATCTCGCGGAACGCAGCGGCAGCACCGGGCACGAGCGCGGCATGATCGGTCTGCACCTCAACGTGCAGGCGCAGGTCGCCGGCCCCTCCCCGCTCGTGCCGCTGATCGGGTTCGAATCGATTGCGCCCGGCCCGCGCAAGGCGCTGCAGAAGCGACTGGCGCAACTGCACTGGCGCTTCACCGAGATGGGCCGGCAGGGCATCGCCGACGGCAGCAATCGCCAGTGCGACGTCGATGCGATCGCACTCGCGGGCGCCGGCATCTTCGGCTGGATTCCGAAATGGCTGCCGGCGAGCGCCGCCGAGCGCCGCTGGGAGATCGCCGACCAGATGGTCGAGCTGTCGCGACTGGGACTGCGTCCCCGATGAGAGCCTCATGAGCACCCAACTGAATACCCAACTCGACATCGTCTCCGGCCGCGTGGCCGCCGGCTTCGAGCCGGTCCGCGAGCGTTTTGCGACGAATTTCCTGCGCGACGACTCCTGCCGCGAAGTCGGCGCCGCGCTCACGGTTTTCCACGGCGAGCGCTGCGTCGTGGACCTGTGGGGCGGATACGCGGACGCCGCGAGCGTGCATCCGTGGCGCAAGGACACGTTGCTCAACGTGTACTCGACCACCAAGGGCATCGTCGCGACGTGCATCGCTTTGCTGGTCGACCGGGGTGTGTTGAGCTACGACGATACGGTCGCGAGCGTATGGCCCGAGTTCGCGCAGCACGGCAAGCAGCATATAACCATCGCGCAACTGCTGTCGCATCAGGCGGGGCTCCCTGCGTTCGAGCGGCCCACGTCCCTCGAAGACCTTTACGACTGGCATGCACGCTGCGCGGCGCTGGCAGGCCAGAAGACGCGCTGGACTCCTGGCGAGAAGACTGCATATCACCCGATCACGTTCGGTTATCTCGCCGGCGAGATCGTGCGGCGTGCGAGCGGCCGCAGCGTCGGCGAATTTCTGCAGCAGGAGCTGGCGAGCCCGCTCGAAGCCGATTTCTTCATCGGGCTCGGACCTGCGCTGGACCGACGCGTCGCGCAGACATTGGCGCCGAAGAGCATGATCGACCCGAGCGCGCTGCCCGCCATCGAAGAGACGCGCCTCAGCGTCACGAATCCGCTGTTGCACCCCCACGCCGCGAACACCGCCGAGTGGCGCAGAGCCGAGCTGCCGGCGCTCAACGGACACGCTTCGGCAGATGGGATCGCGCGCATCTACGCGATGCTCGCCAACGGTGGCGTATCTGCGCGCCGCAGGCTCCTGTCACCCGCAACGATCGATCGCATGACGCAGGTCCTCACCGAGCGCCTGGATCTCACGCTGGGCATGACGGCGAGCTGGGCCGCGGGCGTCGTGTTGAATGGAACCACGCAATTCTTCGGCCCGAACCCGCGAAGTTACGGCCACTCGGGCTGGGGCGGCTCGTTCGGTTGTGCGGATCCGGAGCAGCGGCTCGCGATCGGTTATGTGTGCAATCAGATGGGGCCGGATCTCGTCGGCGACGTGCGCGCACGCGAGTTGTGCGCAGCCATTTATCATTGCTTGTAAGAAGTCAGATCAACTCGGCGTCCGTTTCGATCACGCTGCCTGCGCCCTTCTCCACGACGCGTGCCAGTGCGAGCGTCTGCGGCAGGATGTGATCGGCATAGAAGCGCGCGCTCGCGATCTTGCCCGCGAGGAACTGTCGGTCCGCGCCGCCCGCCGCGAGCTTGCGCTCCGCAACGGCCGCTGACTTTGCGTGCAGCCAGCCGCCGAGTGCGAAGCCGCAGAGCTTGAGGAACGGAATCGACACGGCGTACGCATCGGCCGGCGCGCTCGTCATCGCCTGCAGCACGACAGCCGCGGAGCGACGCGTCGTGGCCAGCGCCTCGATCGCCGCAGCCTTCGCGCTGCGTACACTCGCGTCGTTCGTTTCCACTGATTCGAGCTCGTGCGTCGCCTCGGCGAGCAGCGAGTTGAGCGCCGCGCCCTGATCGCGCGACAGCTTGCGGTTGAGCAGATCGTTCGCCTGGATGCCGGTCGTGCCTTCGTAGATCGACGAGATGCGCACGTCGCGATACGGCTGCGCCGCGCCCGTCTCCTCGACGTAGCCCATGCCGCCGTGAACCTGGATGCCGAGCGACGTGAGCTCGATGCCCGATTCGGTGCTCCAGCCTTTCACGATCGGAATCAACAGCGCAGCGCGCGCCGCAGCGCCCTCGGCCAGCGTCCGATCCGGATGCCGCTCGCCGAGATCGAGCAGATACGCAGCGTAGAGCGCGAGGGCACGCATCGCTTCCGTATGCGACTTCATCGTCAGCAGCATGCGCTTGACGTCGGGGTGATGAATGATGGAGGCAGGACCGTCCGCGGCCGCGACCGGCGGCTTGCCCTGGATGCGCGTGCGCGCCCATTCCGCCGCTTGCTGGAACGAGCGCTCCGCAATCGCATAGCCCTCCAGCCCGACCGCGAGCCGCGCGGCGTTCATCATGATGAACATGTGCTTCAGGCCGGCGTTCGCTCCGCCGACCAGGTAGCCGATCGCGCCATCCTTCTGGCCATAGGCCATCACGCAGGTCGGCGACGCATGGATGCCGAGCTTGTGCTCGATCGACAGGCAGTGCACATCGTTGCGCTCGCCGGGCGAGCCGTCCTTGCGCGGCAGGAACTTCGGCACGAGGAACAGCGAGATGCCCTTCACGCCGCCGGGTGCGCCGTCGATGCGCGCCAGCACGAGGTGCACGATGTTCGACGTGAAGTCGTGCTCGCCGTAGGTGATGAAGATCTTCTGACCGAACAGCTTGTAGTGATCGCCGGCTGGCACGGCGCGCGTGCGCACCTGCGCGAGGTCCGAGCCCGCCTGCGGCTCGGTGAGATTCATCGTGCCGGTCCACTCGCCGCTGATCAGTTTCGGCAGATACGTCTGCTGCTGTGCCGGCGTGCCGACTTGCTCCAGCGCTTCGATCGCGCTGTGCGTGAGCATTGGACATAACTTGAAGGCGCAGTTCGCCGAGGTCCAGATCTCCTCGACTGCGCTGCCGAGCACGCGCGGCATGCCCTGCCCGCCGAATTCCAGGCTGTGCGACAGCGAGGGCCAGCCACCTTCCACGAACTGCGAATAGGCCTGCTTGAAACCCGGCGGCGTGACGACGCCTTGCGGCGTCCACTTGGCGCCGTCGCGATCGCCGGTCCGATAGAGCGGATCGAGCACCGACTCGGCGAAGCGGCCCGCTTCGGCCAGCACGCTGTCGGCGAGATCGGCGGAATAGTCCCCGAGGCCCCGACAGGCTTGCAGATCGGCGTCGCCGATCAAGTCATGAAGAACGAACTGGAGGTCTTTGAGCGGTGCGCGGTACATGCCGCGATTCTAGCCCTACGGGACCGCGGCGCGGTTGCAGTTCTCCAGATCGCTCCGGTTCATCTCGCGGCCGCGGCTGTAGAACCGCGTCAGCTTGCCGAGCGAGGCCGCTACCTTGCGGCACTCCTTCATGTAGGAGTCCAGCGAGTTGCGCCGCTCGGCCTTGCCCACGCACTTGTCGCCTTCGCAATGCCAGGTGACGCCGTCGACGTCCTTGTCAGCGGCGGACTGGACCGCGGTCGCCAGCGTGGCTTCCGCCTGGTAGGGAACGCCCGCGGCGCCGGCCGTCGGGATGATGGCGCTCGCCACGAGCCCCATCGTGCAGATCATCGATAACTTCAACGTCGCAAACTTGCTCGTCATTGGCTTTCTCGCTCCTGAAGATCGAGGACCTGAACTCTAGGGAATCGCACGCGCGCAGCCAATCGGCGCACGCGAATGAGTGACGTGAAGATTCATCAGGAATGGGCCGCAGTTCCGTGCTGCGGATTTAGCGCGCCGAACTGGATCAGCGGGCCCCGCGGTTGCAGTTATCGAGATCGCGCTTGCTCAGTTCTTTGCCGCGACTCGAGAAGCTCGAGATCCTGCCGAGCGCAGCCGCCAGTTTCTTGCACTCGTCGATGCGCGAGCCGGGCGACTTGCGGCCGACCGGCGTCGCGACGCACTTGTCGCGACTGCAGTGCCAGTTGACGCCGTCGATCTCCGTGTCGGTCGTCGCCGGCTGTGCCCGCTCCAGTCGGGCTTCGGCCTGATAGTCGGCCGCACCACTTTGCGTGACTCCAAACACGCCCACTGCGAACAATCCGAGGGCCGCCGCCTTGCGCATCCCGTGATCTCCATCGAACGAATGATGCGCAGTGTAATCAGAAGCGCGCCCCGCGCATCCATGCGCTGCGCAAAATCGCGAACCAGGTCCGGCGTCGAGTGCGGCGCTGCCCGCTTTTGGCTCATGGAGTCGGCAGCGCTGCACCATTGTGGAATGAGCGCCGCGGCGCGGCGCCCATTCTGCGGACAAGCCTCGAATCAGGTGCTGGGAGTCGCGCCCTGCATCGCGCGATTCAGCTCGTCCATCGTAGTGGTGCGGCCGTGCACGCTGGCGATGCGGTCGACGCCGAGCCGCAACTCCTGCAGCTTCTTCGCGAAACTGACGGTGCTCGCCTGCGGCGGTCCCGCCGCTGCATCGTTCGGCGGTATGAAGAACAGATCGCCCTGGAACACGATGCGCTCCTTCGGCAGATACGCGATCACCATTTCGCGCGCATGCGGATTAGGGCCGATGTCCAGCAATTCCAGCGTGCGCGAGCCGTCGGTGATCACGCGCTTGCCGCGCTGGACGAACAGGAACTCGGGCTTGCGCGGGTTCTTCGCCAGGCGATCGAGCTGCGGCGCAGCCGCCATCGCCTCGACCACCTCGCGGTTGGCCTGCGTCGTCACGACCGTGGCGCCTTCGGCGATGAAGCTGCGCAGACCGCCGATGTGATCGCCGTGATGATGCGTCATGGCGACGTAGCGGATCGGCTTGCCCGGAATCGCGGCCTTGATGCGCTCGATGACCTGGTCGGCGCCGGCGCTCGAGCCGGGCGCTTCGACCGCGACGATGTAGTCCTTGAACGCGACGGCGAGCGTGTTCTGGTTCTGACCGGCGACGTTCTGAATCACGAACACGCCGTCGGCGAGCTGCTCGACTTTCTCCTCGAGGTTGTCCGGCAGCGCCGCGACGTGCGCGTAGCTGTCTGCCGCGACATCGAACGACTGATCGGTCACCGCCGGGTTGATCTCGACGTTGAGCTTCGCGCTCACCGTGAGGTCGCCGGCCTGGCGCGAACGCCAGCTCTGCGGCACCTGGAAATTGCCGGCGCGCGTGTAGTCGCCGAACATGATCTCCGACGCTTCTTCGCCGGTGAACGGATCGACGAAGATCAGCTCGTACTTGGAGACCAGGCGAGTTGCCGCGTCGACGTACACCGCGACCTGCTGCGTATCCGCCATGACGAACGTGAAGACGTCCTGCGGCTTGCCCTCGAACGTGTCCTGGCCGAGCGAGCGCAGCGTGTTCGTGCGATCGAGCGCCTGGCGCAGCAGCAGGTGCGGCAAGCGGCGGTAGTACTGCACGAACTGCTGTTGGCTGGACTGCGCAACCGGAATCGGCGTGATCGTGTGTCCGCGGTGATCGTAGTTCGAGCCCTGTCCGCCCTTGATGACGATGGTGTTGTGGCCTGCGAAACCCGCGCCCGATGCCTCCTGCTCCAGCAGCAGGCGATTGTTCTTCAAGTCGAGCAGCAGTGTTTCCTTCTGCGTGCCCGACTCGAACGGCGGCGCGGCCGTGGGCATCTGCAAGCGCGGCCAGGTTTCACCGTCGAAGCGCAGTCGCACGACATCGATCGACCGCAACGCCTCGGCGCCGCCGATCGCAGCCACCGCGCCGTCGAGCACGCTGCGCGCTGTGGCCTGCGAGCGCTCGGCCAGGGTCTCGGGATTATTCGTCTTCGTATCGGCGTGCACGGCGCACGCCGCAAGCAGCACCAACGCCGTCGCTTTTCGCAACATGGGAGATCCTCCTTCCAGGATGGCGCGACGCTAGGCGCGCGCCTGCGGAGGATCAATCGAAATGCGTCAGAGTGACGGCGCTTCGCGGCGAACGGTGTCGCCGGAGCGATCGTTGCGACGCGCTACTGACTCGCCAGGTTGTACACCGCCGCACCGCCGTAGTACGGCGGTGCCGCAGGAATGCCAGCGAACAGCGTGTTGCTGTACAAGGCCAGGGCGTCGCCGTGGCTGACGTCGTTCACCATGACGCGAGCCGCAAACAGCGAGCCACCTGACCAGCGATAGTCGACCACGTAGCCCGGATCCCAGTCGTCTACCTGGTACGGCGCGCCGATCACGACGTGGGTGGCCGACGCGACGACCTGGTAGCCGAAGCTCGCATACCAGTTCAGCTGTCGCGCGCCCGGATGCAATTTCTGTTGCTCAGTCCACGTCGTGCCGTTGCGAACGTAGACGTACGCCGAGCCGCCGGCGCGATGGTTCTGCTCGCTCGGCGGTTCGTTCGGGTCGCCCGGGACCCAGTTGTCCGAAGGCGCACCGACGACGAGGATGCCGCTCGCGAGATCGACCGCATGGCCGAAGTCGTCACCGGGCCGGCCGTCGTTCGCGAGCAGCTTCTGCCGCTGGACGCATTGCGTCTCGGTGCACGTGAAGACGTAGGCGGCGCCCTGACCCGAGTTGTAGCCCGGCGCAGTGACCGCCAGGGTGCTGCTGTAGACGGCGACACGCTCGCCGAATCGATCGCTCGGAGTCGCGTCAGGCGCAGCAATGCGCGTGATGCGCCGGAAAGTGCCATCGGTGTTCATGTGGAACGCGTAGGCAGCATCGCCGGTCGAATCCCCGGCGCCGATCACGACGGTGTACAAGTGCCAATCCAGGTCGCGCACCTGCACCGCGCGGCCGAACGGCAATTTGCCGACTTCGCGCCACTTGTTCGACTGCAGCCTGAAGATGTAGACGGCGCTGCGCGAGGTGATCAGCGCGTGCATGTTGAACATCGCGACGTGCTCGCCGAAGCCCGCGCCCGGCGCGCCGTTGCTCGCGGTCAACGTCTGAGTTCGTATCCAGCGACCCGCCGCGGTGCGCACGAACGCGGCTACGCGACCCTTCTCGTCCCACGCCGCCGGCATGCCGGCGAGCGCAACGTTGCCTTGCAGCGCGACGCCGGCGCCGAAGAATGGCGGGCTGGGCACCTGATTCGGGTTATCGCTCGCGTCCGTGCTGTCGGGCCCCAGCATCTGCACCGGATCGAGCTGCGGCAACTCAGCGTGCGCGACCTGCACGAAGCCAAGCGTCGCGATCGACGCTGCGATCCAGCAACGGACTGAAGCACTCGTCACGGAACTTCTCCTGCGCCTTATGATGATTCTCGCCACCAAACGAATGCGCGCGCGCTTCGTTCCAAGCTGCGACGCACATCGGCGACGTGTGCTGACACGTCCGACAGTCGTGTGGAGGAAACTCGTTCGACGCGCGCGCGATGGAACCGCCAGCGGCACGCCTACATTCACTGATCTCCAACGAGGAGACAGACCATGACGACAGGCACTGGACACACGTCCGCGATCCGCGCAACCAAGGTAATAGGCACGACAGTGAAAGACAGCGCCGGCGAACGCCTCGGCGAGGTCAAGGACGTGGTGCTCGACAAGCAATCGAACAGCGTCCTGTTCGGCGTGATGAGCTTCGGCGGCGTGCTGGGAATCGGCGAGAAGTATCACCCCGTGCCGTGGGCCGCGCTCGACTACGACGAGAGCGAGCGCGCGTACGTGATCAACCTGACGAAGGAACAGCTCAAGGCGGCGCCGGCGGATTCGCTCGAAGAGCTGACCCGCAACGACGGTCAGGCTTACCGGGATCGTGCGTTCGACTACTACAAGGTGCCGCGCACCTAGCTCAGCGCCTGCGCATGCCAGCGCAAGTGATCGTCGATGAAGGTTGCGATGAAGTAGTACGAGTGATCGTAACCTTCCTGCATGCGCAGCGTGACCTGCTGGCCTGCTGAGCGCGCGGCTTCGACGAAGCGCTGCGGCTGCAGCTCGCGTTCCAGAAACTGATCGGCCGCACCCTGGTCGATCAGGATGTGCGCGGGCGAGGCTTGCTTGCGCACGAGCTCAGTCGCGTCATAGCTCGACCACGTGGAGCGATCGCTGCCGAGATAGGCAGTGAACGCCTTCTGACCCCACGGCACCTGCGAAGGCGCGACGATCGGCGAGAACGCCGAGACCGAGCGATAACGCTGCGGATGCTTCAGATGCAGCGTCAGTGCGCCGTGACCGCCCATCGAGTGACCGGTGATTCCCTGCCGCGCAAGATCCGCGGCGGGGAAATTCTCGGCAACGATCCGTTGCAGCTCGTCCGTGACGTACTGGTCCATGCGGTAGTGCCGGGACCACGGCTGCTGCGTGGCCGTGAGATAGAAGCCCGCGCCCTTCCCCAGATCGTAGGCCGGGTCGTCGGCGACGTCGTCGCCGCGCGGCGAAGTGTCGGGTGCAATCACCATGACGCCGAGCGCTGCAGCCGTGCGCTGCAGGCCCGCCTTCGTCATCACGTTCTCCCACGTGCAGGTCAGGCCCGACAGGAACCACAGCACCGGAACGCGCTGCGACTGCGCTTGCGGCGGCGTGAACACCGCGAAGCGCATGTCGCAATTGCAGGCTTGCGAGCGATGCTCGAAGACCGACAGCGTCCCGTCGAAACAGCGCCAGCTGTCCTTCTTCGTCAACATTACTTGAGCACGCCCTTGGCCTTCGCCGTGTGGGTCGCGATCGCATCCATCAGCGGCGGCGACAGCGCGTCGTACGGCTCGAGGCCCAATTCTTTCAGCCGCGCGCGCACCTGGCCCATCTTCGCCGGATCGAAGCCCGACTCGATGATGCTCGACACGAACGCCGCGAACTCGGGCGCCGACCAGCCTGACTCCGAGGACAGCTCGGTGTGCACGAAATCGAGCCCGTAGAACGGATGACCTTTGTTCTCGATGCGGCCGTACATGTGCACGCCGCAGCCGGTGCACGCATACCGCTGGATCACCGCGTTGGCGTCGACGACCTTCAGCTTCTCCTGTCCCGACGTGACCTTGACCTTGTCGCGCCCGACGACGGCGACTTGCGAAAACAACGCGCCGGCGGGCTTCCAGCACTTGGTACAGCCGCAAACGTGGTTGTGCGCCGTCTGCGACGAGAGGGTTACCGTGACCGGCCCCTGCGTGCACTTGCATTTCAACGTTCCGCCCGAGAACGAAGCGGAGCCCTTCTTCACGCCGCCGTCGACGGCAGGGTGGATCGCGATAGCCATGCTACCTCCGGTTCAAGTGGTCTTGTTGGGGAGTGCCGAAGGCGCCTATGAGGCGCGCGACAGCGCCGCGTGTCAATCCGCGCGTGTCAGACGAGGACGATACGGTCGATCGCTGCCAGCTCTGCCGCGCTGAAGGCAAGTTGTCGCAACGCCGCCAGATTCTCGCGTAACTGCTCGACGCTGCTGGCGCCGACCAGCGCCGAAGTCATGCGCGGATCGCGCAATACCCAGGCGAGCGCGAGTTGCGCCAGAGTCTGGCCGCGCGCGACGGCCAGCTCGTTCAACGCACGCACTTTGCGCATGAGCTCGGGCGACACGTGCTCGGGCTTGAGCAGCGGCGTGCCGCGGCCAGCGCGCGAGCCGGCCGGGATGCCTTCGAGATAGCGGCTCGAGAGCAGGCCCTGCGCGAGGGGTGAGAACGCGATCATCCCCGCGCCGACCTGCTCGACGGCCTCGAACAGGCCGTTCTCGATGCTGCGGTTGAGCAGATTGTAAGCAGGCTGATGAATGAGCAGCGGCACGTGCCATGCACGCAGCGCCGTCGCCATCTGGCGGGTCTTCTCCGGCGAGTACGCGGAGATTCCGGCGTACAGCGCTTTGCCTTGCTGGACGGCGGTCGCGAGCGCGCCGGCCGTCTCTTCCAGCGGCGTGTCGGGATCGAAGCGATGCGAGTAGAAGATGTCGACGTAGTCGAGCCCCATGCGCTGCAGACTCTGGTCGAGGCTCGCGAGCAGGTACTTGCGCGACCCGCCGCCCTGCCCGTACGGCCCGGGCCACATGTCCCAGCCCGCCTTCGTCGAAATGATCAGCTCGTCGCGATATGGACGGAAGTCCTCGCGGAACAGGCGGCCGAAGTTGCTCTCGGCGCTGCCGTACGGCGTGCCGTAGTTGTTCGCGAGATCGAAGTGCGTGACGCCCATGTCGAACGCCGTGCGCAGGATCTC
>DATEML010000261.1:0-8962 GCA_035275585.1 Steroidobacteraceae bacterium
TGAACCAGCCGCGCTCGGATTTCAAGGCGTGGAGGGGTGGAAAGGCATTCACAGTTGTCGCAGACATTGATTGTTCTCCCAGAGCCCTAGAGTTGTTAAACGGCAAAGTCGCGCCGCAGGGTTGGGCGTCGTTCGCGAGACTGGGACCACGCGGACGGCAGCGAAACGATCCGCAAACGCGAATCTGCGCCGCATGAGACAGGACGGGGCTGAGGGCGGTTTCTAGGCAGTTTCCGGCGTGAAGCGCCGGGATCTAATCGCGCGCCGGCGTTGTCAAAGCAACTCTATGCCGCCCGAGGACGAGCGGCGCGTGAGCTTGCGCTCTCTAGTCCAATACGAGCTTACGCTCGACGGCGGCGATCAGCTTGCGATCGTCGCGATGCCACGGGTGAAACCCCGGGCCGAAGAAGCGCAGATAATCCCAGAAGATCCGCCGCATCATGCCCGGCTTCACCAGCAGATACTTCGCGACGCGCCACCAGGTGCGCGGCGTGTTCATGCCGTCCTGGCGGAAGAAGTCGGCCATGCGCTGGAAATTCGAGTACCAGAATTGCAGGCTGACGAGCGCCATGACGTGGCAGCGCAGCGCCCAGCGCCGCAGCCCCGATAAATGCCGGGTCACCGCGAGGAACGTGTCGTATGCGACCGCCTTGTGCTCGATCTCTTCGATGGCGTGCCACTGCCACAGGCGCAGGATTTCATCGGACGCGCCCGGCAGCGGCTGCCGCTCGGTCAGCAGCGAATGCGCCATAATCGCGGTGAAATGCTCGAGTGCTACGGTGAGCGCCAGCTGCACGAATGGCGGACGCGTACGCGCCTCGTCGACGCGGCGGCGCGTCTCCGCGTCCATCGCCGTAAGATCGTAGCCCGCGCTGCGCAGCAACTTGTTGAACACGATGTGCTCGCGCGTGTGCATCGCTTCCTGCTGCACGAACGCGGCGATCTGCTGCCGCAGCGGCTCGTCCACCTGGTCGCGATAGCGCCGCACGGACTCGATGAAGAACGTCTCTCCCTGCGGGAAGGCCGCGGAGAGCGCATTGAAGTAGGCCGTCGCGATCGGATCGCCGCCGTGCCACCAGCGCGCGTTGCGCGTGTTACGGTCCACGTTCAGGTCGCGAGGCGTGATCTTCAGGTCCGCGGGAGTCGTGGCTGCGCTCATGCTTCGTATTAGAGTTCCCTACTGAGAGTGGTGTCAATAGTGCCCAAGGCGAAACAGCTCGCAAAAAACCTCAATTCGCGTCGTGTGCGGCGCACACCGGAGGAGGCGCGGACGCTCGCGTTGGCGTCGGCGCGGCGCCTCCTGCTGGCCGACGGCCCGAATGCGATCACGCTGCAGTCCGTGGCCACGGACCTGGGGATGAGTCACACGAACCTGATCCATCACTTCGGCTCGGCGGCCGGGCTGCAGTCCGAGCTGATGCGCCAGATGATGAGCGAGCTGACCGCCGCGATCGAATCTGCGGTGATGCGGTTGCGCGTAGGCAAGGGCGAGTTTCGCGACTTCGTCGATATCGTGTTCGACGCATTCGATCGGGGCGGCGCAGGGCGGCTCGCGGCCTGGATCGTGCTGTCCGGCGAGGCGACGCGCCTCGCGCCGGTCGGTGAGGTCGTGCGCGACTACATCGACAGCGTCGAACGCAGCGCCGATCCCGCCGCCGGCGCACAGGACGTCCACGAGCGCGTCACCTCCGCGACGCTGTTCGTCACGATGGCCGCACTCGGCGACGCGATCATCGGCAACCCGCTGCGCCGCATGGTCGGGCGCGAGCGCGACGCCGTACGTAAAATCATCGGCCGCCTGTTGCCCGTGGTGCTGGAGCGCGAGGCTTCCAACGGCTGAATCGTCCACTGACAAAAGTCAGTTTGGCCGGGTTTCGCTTGAACCCCGGCCGCGCGCGGCGAATACTGCGGCCAACCATGTCTTCGCACCGTTCCCCTATGAATTCCGGTCCCATCACGATCCGACTCGAAGTCCCCGCGCCGGCGCCCGAAGTGCCGCACGAATCGGCGCACCTCAGCGAGCCGTTCAGCTCGATCCTGGAAGAGATCGCGAGCGAGCTGGAGCTGCGACCGCTGCTCACCAGCATCATCACGCGTGCCTGCGGCCTGCTCGGCGCTGACGACGGCGCAATCGGCTTGTACGAGTCGCGTCGCCACGTCGTGCAGATCGAGGCAACCTACCGCCTGCCGGAGACCGAGCTGGGCGCCGAGTTCGAGCCGAACGAGGGCTTGGTCGGCCGCGTGCTCGCGACGGGCGCGCCGGTCATTCTCGACAACTACGGCGAGCTCGATCGCATCACTCTGCCGGAGCAGACCGGCAACGCCGTGATCGGCGTGCCGATCCCCGGCCCGAGCGGTGGCCTGCTCGGCGTCTTCGGCATCGGTGCGCGCCCGCCGCGCCGGTTCGGACCGGACGACCTCGCGACGCTGCGCATGTTTGCACGCCACGCCGCCATCGCGATCCAGAACGCGATGCGCTACGGCCGCGAGCAGCGGCGCACTGAGCGCATGATGCTGATCGCGAGCATCGCGCGCGTGATCACTTCGGGCCTCGAGCCCGAGGAGCTGGTCGCGACAGCGGCGCAGGCGATCCACAATCACCTGGGCTATCGCAACGTCGTCATCCCGCTGCTGTATCGCGACGAGGAGGACTACCTGCTGTTCCGCGCGCACGCCGGCGCCTACCAGGATATTTTCGAGCAGCCGTTCCGCATGGCCGCCACGAAGGGCATCACCGGCGCCGCGGTGATGAGCGGCGAAGTGCAGATCGTCAATGACGTGCGCAAGGATCCGCGCTACGTCGCGCCGCCGCTGCCGGTCAACGTCCGTACCGAGCTCGCGGTGCCGATCATGCTCGGCGACGAAGCGTTCGGCTGCATCAACCTCGAAGGGCTCAATCCGTTCGATGAAGACGACGTCGCGAGCATGCAGATCATCGCGGACCATCTGGCCGTAGCGATCAAGAACGCGCGCCTGACTTCCGAAGCGCGGCAAGCCGCCGTGATGCGCGAGCGGCAGCGGCTGGCGCGCGATCTGCACGACGCCGTCAGCCAGGCGCTGTCTTCGATCAGCCTGATGTCGCAGTCGCTGGTGTCGGCATGGCGCCGCGATCCGGCGGAAGGCGAGCGGCGCGCCCGTCGCATCGAGGAGCTGGCGCGTCTCGCGTTCTCGGAAATGCGCGCACTGTTGCGCGAGCTGCGGCCGGACTCGGTGTCCGGAGACGCGGGCGATTCGGCATCGCGCGTCGGCGTCGCCGACGTGAAGCGGATGGGCCTCGCCGCCGCGTTGCAGCGGTTTGCGGTCGTGCTCGCGCCGCAGACGCCGAGCATCCGCCTGGATTTCGCGGGCTATCGTCCGCAGCCGCCCGGACTGGAAGAGAGCCTGTATCTGATCTGTCGCGAGGCCTTGTCGAACGCCATCCGGCATTCCGGCGCCAACCGCGTCGACATCTGCGGGCGTCTCGACGCCGACGTGCTGACGCTGACCGTGAGCGACAACGGTCGCGGCTTCGACCTGGCGGAGCGCGCAGCGGCCGACGCCGATCGCAGCGAGCAGGGGATCGGCCTGCAGACCATGAGCGAGCGTGCCGCGGTGCTCGGCGGCGTGTGCCAAGTTCGATCGCAGCCTGGACAGGGGACCACCGTATGCATACGCATTCCATTGTTGGCGAGTCCGCAGTGAGCGCTGCGCCTGCCATCCGGTTGCTGCTCGTCGACGATCACGGCATCGTGCGCGAAGGCCTGCGCGCGCTGCTCGACGACTGCGACGAGTTCGTCATCGTCGGCGAGGCGACCAACGGCGACGAAGCGTGCGAGGCCGTGCGCCGGCTCGCGCCGGATATCGTGCTGATGGATCTGAAGATGCCGGGCCTGCCGGCGAGCGACGCGATCCGTGTGATCCGCGCGTCTTCCGCGACGGTGAAGGTGATCGCGCTCACCAGCTACGCCGAGGACGGGCAGGTGCGCGAGATCATCTCGGCCGGGGCGCAGGGCTACATCCTCAAGGACGTGACCAAGGCCGACTTCCTCACAGCACTGCGCACGGTCGCCGGTGGCCAGACGTGGCTGCATCCGCAGGCGCAGCGTGCGCTCGTCGAACAGCTGCGCAACCGGCAGGCCGATCCGCTGGCGCTGCTCACGCAGCGCGAGCGCAGCGTGCTGGATCTGATCGCGCGCGGCATGAGCAATCGGCAGATCGGCGATGAGCTGCACCTCACGGAAGGCACCGTGAAGGGTTATGTCAGTACGATTCTCGCGAAGCTGAAGCTCGAAGACCGCACGCAGGCGGCGCTGTTCGCCGTGCAGCGCGGCCTGACGAAGAAATAGCACACTCCCCTGTCCTTCGGTCCTACCGGCGTCGCTGACTTTGGTCAGCGACGTTCGCCGCCGTTGCGGCGTTTCGCCGGCAACCGCGCCGCTCTACGTTCCCTACTGTCATCAGGACACTGCGGGAGCCTTCCATGGAGCGCAATACCTTCGGCGATGCGATCGTGATCGGCGGAAGCATGGCAGGGCTGCTGGCCGCGCGCGTGCTGGCGGATTACTTCACGACCGTCACGGTGATCGAGCGCGACGAGCGCAGCGAACGCCCTGAGCCGCGCCGCGGCGTTCCGCAGGGACGCCACGCGCATGGCCTGCTCGTGCGCGGTCAGGACACGATCTGCCGCCTGTTCAGCAACGTGCGCGAGGAGCTGCTCACGGCGGGCGCGACGCCGGTCAACATGGGTCGCGATGTGAAGTGGTTTCACTTCGGCGTGTGGAAGTGCCGCTACCACAGCGCACTCGACTTCATCTCCGCGAGCCGGCCGCTGATCGAATGGACGATCGCGCAGCAGGTGCGGCGCTTGCCGAACGTGAAGATGATGCACGGCTGGTCGGTCGAGAGCGCGATCTACGACGGCCAACGCGTCAGCGGCGTGCGCATGTATCGTCGTGACGATCGTGAAACCGGGCAACGCCTGCACGCCGACCTGGTGATCGATGCAAGCGGCCGCGGCTCGCAGATCCCGCAGCAGCTGCGTGCGCTCGGATATGAGCGCCCGGCGGAGTCCTCGGTGCGTATCGACGTCGGCTACTCGACGTGCGTGTTCCGCGCGCCCGCGACGCCGCGCGACTGGAAAGCGCTCTACGTAGTGGCCCAGCCGCCGGCGAAGCGCGGCGCATTGATCCTGCCGATCGAAGGCGACCGCTGGATGTGCACGGTCGTCGGCATGCACGGCGATCATCCGCCGACCGACCTTCCCGGCTACCTCGCGTTCGCGAAGAGCCTGCCGGTGCCGGATATTTACGAGGCACTGCGCAATGCCGAGCCGCTGATGGAGCCGGTGCGCTACGGCTTTCAGGCCGGATTGCGCCGGCACTACGAGAAGCTCAACCGCTTTCCTTCCGGCCTGCTGGTGCTCGGCGACGCCTTGTGCAGCTTCAACCCGATCTATGGGCAGGGCATGAGCGCGGCATCGATGTATGCCGACGCGCTCGAGACATGCCTGCAGGAGCGGGTCGCGCTGGGCTGGAGCCTGACGGATCTGTGGCGAACGTTCTTCCGTGTAGCGGCGCGCGCCGCCGATCGGCCGTGGCAGCTGGCGACCGGCGAGGATTTCCGTTACGCCGAGACGACCGGTGAGCGCGGCCGCGCGCTACGACTGCTGCACTGGTACACGAGCAAAGTGCACGCAGCGGCGGGCGTCGCGCCGCAAGTGACAGAGCGCTTCTACGAAGTGATGCACCTGCTGAAAGCGCCGACGGCCATGTTCACGCCAGCGATTGTGTGGAAGCTGGCGACGCGCCGTCGCATTCGCGCCGACGCCGGTCGCGCCATGGATCCGACGCGGGTCGCTCAGCTCAGACCTTGAAGCCTTGACTGGTCAGCGGCAGCGTGCGTATCCGCTGCCCCGTCGCGGCGAAGATCGCGTTGCAGATCGCCGGCGCAACCGGCGGCAGCGCCGGCTCGCCGACGCCGGTCGGTGAGAAGTCGCTTTCGATGAAATGCACTTCGACCACCGGTGCGTGCGGGATGCGCAGCAACGGGTAGCGATCGAAGTTCGTTTCCTGGATACGGCCGTTCTCGATCGACAGCTGCAGGCCGAGCGCGGTGCTGAAGCCGTCGACGACCGAGCCTTCGACCTGGTTCTCCGCGCCGCTCAGGTTGACGACCGGGCCGATATCGCCGGCGACCGTCACACGGTGCAATGTCAGCTTGCGATTCGCATCGACGCTGACCTCCGCGACCTCGGCGAAATGTCCGGCGTGACTGAAGTGGAAAGCGAGCCCGAGCCCGCGGCCCTTGGGTAGCTGCTTGCCCCAGCCCGCCTTCTCGGCCGCCAGCTTGATCACCGCGGCGGCGCGTCCGGTGTTGAGCGAATACTCGTTGCCCTGCTGCAGCCAGCGCGGCTCGCCCATGACCTCCAGCAGGAACTCCAGGTGGTCGCGCTGTGCGGCGACGGCGCATTCGTGCAAGAACGATTGCACCGCGAACGCCACCGCGTTCGAGCGCGGCGCGCGCCATGGTCCGGTCGGAATCGCGAGCGGCAGCTTGGTCTGCGTCAGGCGCACATTCGGCAGCAGCAGCGCCGGGAACTCATCCGGGCTGAGATCGCCACCGCTGGTCGGCTTCTGGCCGTCCTGGCTGAACGTGATGAAGTGATCCGACCACGCGACCAGTTTGCCCGCATCGAGACCGCCCTTGAAGGAGTGGAAGCCGCCGACGCGGTAGAAGTCGTGCTGCATGTCGTCTTCGCGCGTCCACTGCAGCTTCACCGGCACACCCGCCTGCTTGGAGATCAGCGCAGCTTCGCAGGCGTAGTCATTCATCAGCCTCCGCCCGAAACCGCCACCGACTCGCGTCTGGTGGATGGTGACTTTCTCTTTCGGGATACCGAGCGCACCCGCGACGAGGCCGAGCGCCGAGTCGGGTGTCTGCGTCGGCGCCCAGATTTCCACGGCGCCGTCCTTGAACGACGCCGTACAGTTCTGCGGCTCGAGCGGTGCGTGCGACACGAACGGATACGTATAGAAAGCTTCGAGCGTCTTCGCACTGGCGAATGCCGCTTCGACATCGCCGGTGTTGCGCAGCGAATCGGGCCCTGATTGCCTGGCGAGCTTCTGCGCATCGCTGACCGCCTTGCTCCAGCTGTCCTTCGATGCACCCGACTCGTCCCAGCTCACCTTGAGCTGGCGGCGCGCATTGATCGCAGCGTAGGTCGAGCTGGCGAGGATCGCGACGCCGGGCATCACTTCGGTCGGCTTGCCGGTGCCTTCGATCACGAGCACGCTGGTAACGCCCGGGAGTTTGCGGACCGCTTCGAGATTCGCTGTGCCGACCTTGCCGCCGACTGCCGGGCACTTCTCGAACACGGCGTACTGCATGCCCGGGATGACCTGGTCGATGCCGAACAGCGGCTTGCCAGTGACGACCTGCAGGTTGTCGACGCCGGTGATGCGCTTGCCGAGCAGCTTGTAATCCTTGCGCTCTTTGAGCTGCAGCGACTTCTCGTCGGGAACGGGCAGGGCCGCTGCCTTGCTCGCCAGCTCGCCGTAGCCGACGCGGCGATTGCTCGCCTTGTGCACGACGATGCTGCTCTCGGTCGTGCACTCACTCTCGCTGACGCCCCAATCCCTCGCGGCGGCGGCGACGAGCATTGCGCGTGCCGTCGCGCCCGCCCGGCGCAGCTGGTCCCAGTTCGTCGGGATCGAGCGCGAGCCGCCGGCACTCTGCCGCCCATACACGGTCGGGTTCACCGGCGCCTGTTCGACGCGCACCTTCGACCAGTCGGCGTCGAGCTCCTCGGCGATGATCATCGGAAAAGAGGTCTTCACGCCCTGGCCGATCTCCGGGCCTTTCGCGTAGATCAGGATGCTGCCGTCAGGCGAGATGCGCAGAAAGGCATTCGGGGCGAACGCTTGCTCGCCGCCGTTGGTGTTCGCGAGTGCAGTGGCGCGATCGCCGATATGGAACGCGAGCGCCAGGCCGCCACCGGCGAGGCCGGCGAGCTTGAGAAACGCGCGGCGGTTCAATGCGGCGCCGCTGTCTTGGATATCAATCTGCGCTTCGGCAGCGCGCAGCATCTCTCGTACGTAATCATCCGCGGACAGAATCGTGTGCTCAGCTGCGCTCATGGCGACTCCCTCACTCGTGCGCCTGTTTCGCCGCGGCGTGAATCGCCTTGCGGATGCGTGGGTACGTGCCGCAGCGGCAGATGTTGCCGTTCATCGCGGCATCGATGTCGGCGTCGCTCGGATTCGGCTTCTGCTTGAGCAGCGCCGCCGCCGACATCAGCTGGCCGGCCTGGCAATAACCACATTGCGGGACGTCGTGCTCGATCCATGCGGCCTGCAGCGGATGGAGCTTCCCGTCCTTGCTGGCCAGCCCTTCGATCGTCGTGATGCGCTGCCCGGCGGCCGCGCTGACAGGCACCGAACACGAGCGGGTCGGCGCGCCATTCAGGTGCACGGTGCACGCGCCGCACTGGCCGATGCCGCAGCCGTATTTCGTGCCGACGAGCCCGAGGTGATCGCGCAGCACCCACAGCAGCGGCGTGGATTCGTCCACACCCTCGACCACGTGCTCTTTGTCATTGACTTGTAGGCGCATAGGAAGTGTCCCGCGTGAGAGTCGTCGCGCCGGATTCTTTCACGATGCCATACAGGGAACAATGCGGCCCGCCGCCCGCGGGCGGCTCCTCGGCGCATGAGGGCCGGAACCCGGCTCGCGGGTCAACCATTTCTCCTACAGCCCACTGTGGAGAAATGTCATGCGATGGTTCTTCCTGGCGGTCGGCGTGCTGGCTTGGATCCTGGCGCTGGGCGTGGTTTGGATTTTCTCGGAGAGCGGCGGCGCGCTGACGTTCATCGCGGCGGGCGTGTTCGCGACGGTCGCGATCCTGGCGCTGGTCGGCGAGCGCATCATCAAGACGCTCGAAGAGATTCGTGACGGCAGCGTTACACGCATTCGCGTCAATACGCCC
>DATEML010000262.1:0-11865 GCA_035275585.1 Steroidobacteraceae bacterium
CCTCCTGCCTGCGGGGAGGGATGGGAGCGGCGGCCTCCTAGCCTACGTTGATTTCCAGCCTGTTCTTCTTCGCCTGCAGTGCATCCGTCACTGCTTTGATCGGCACGCGCGCCGCGCCTTCGCGATAGGGATTGTGCTCACGCTCGAACGCGAGCTTGCGTCCATTCAACTTGATCGTAGTCACTCCGCATCCGCGCGCACCCACTGAGTAGCTCACGTCGATCGGCCGGCCGAGCAGCGTCGTCGTCACACGCAGCCCGTCGAGTGCCGACGGAATCACCGGATCGACGCTGAGCGCCGCCACCTCCGGACTCAGCCCGAGGAATCTGCGCACGATCAATCCGAGTGCGATGCCCGCGCCGCTCGAATACACGCGCCAACCGCCATCGAGTTCGACCCGGCCTTCCACGACGCGCTGATACTCGGCGCTCGCTTCGTAGCGATCGGCGAATGCGGCGTCGGAGCTCGAGTAGTAGCAGTTCGCCTGGCGCAGCGTCGCGCGCGGCACGATCGCGCCGATGCTGATCGGGTTGGCCTGGCAGAGCGCATGGAAGAAACGGTCCGCTTCGCCGACGTGCGCCAGCGCCTGCGCGTAACGCAAGTGCGCGTGCATGTACATGAGCCCGATCTCGCGGCCGAAGAATGTCGCGCTCTCGGCGCGCTGGAAGAGCCGCATCGGCCCGCCGTGATAGGGCATTGGCCTGTCGAACAGGCGCACTCCGTCCGGTCCACGCAAGTGCGCATCGATGAGTTGCAGATGATTGCGCGCCTGCTCCGGCGGCAGCAGGTCTTCCAGGATCGCGTGAATCATCGCCAGCGAGCTGTAGCGCACGCCTGTGGTCGTGTCGCTTGGATGGAGCAGATGGCGCACGCCGCCTTCCTCGAACAGGGCGTAGCCGGTGAGCACGCCGTCGACGACGAGCAGGCGCTGGAAATCGCGTTGGACTGCTTCCGCCTGACTCACGAACTGCTTTGCCTGTTGCGGGCGATCGATCACGCGTAGCGCACGGGCCAGCGTCTGGAGCATTTGATAGTGCAGGGTTACGGTCCACGCGCTGCACATCTGCTCACGCATCGCGGGGTCCGCAGGCTGCAAAGCGTCGTTCCAATCTCCATGTCCATATGCGGCGAGCGCGGTGCCGGGCACGACGCGTTTCTGGATGAGCGCGAGCGCTCGCTCCGCGTGCTGCCACACCGTGGCGTCCGCAACGCGCTCGTCGAGCACGCCCGCATCGCCGGAAGCGATCAGGTATTGCGCGAGCGCCAGTATCGGCCAGAAGACGATGTCGCCGTGAGAATCGCCGGCGCGGATCGCGCTATCGCGCTCGAAGAACATGAACCATTGCGGCCAGTCGCCATCGGCATTCTGCGCGCTCATCACGCGCAGCAGCAGGTAGCGGATCGGCTCGACGCGGCCCAGCGCCAGCAGCAACTCGACCGGACCCTGGGAAACGTCACGCGTGCCCCAGCCGCCGCCGGAGTATTGCTCGAGCCCGCGCGGCGACAGGTAGTGCACGAAGGCGTTGTCTGCGAACCAGGGCACGATGTCGGCGATCCGCGCGAGGTGCTGGCTGAGCGGGCCGGCGACCGGCGCCGTCATGTTCAGTCGCGGTGCGAGAGCGGCCGGGGTCTCGACGCGCATTGGCTCGGCGTTGTTCTCGGTTACCAAATGCCCGCTGATGGCCACTCCGGCCGAAGCGGCGGGGGCGGTGACGATACATATATATGGCTGTTCCCGGGACCGGCCATCCGCGAACAGCACCTCATCGCCGCCGACGCGCTGAAATACGCTCCCGCCGAACGGTGCGATGCGGAAGCTTCCTTTCGGGAAGCGCTGCGCGAGCTCAGTCCCCGGCGCAGGTGTGACGCTGACTGCGCCGTCCTCGATGCGCCACGAAGCGGGTCCGGGCGTGCTGCCGTCGTCGCCATTGAGCGCGATGTGATGCGAAATCAGGAATCGCACCGGCGCCGGGGGTGTGACACCAATGATGAGCGGGAGCTCGTGCGGATCGCTGTGCGCCTCGGCGCGCACCTCGATCGTCCCGCCTGCATGACGATAGATCCAGCGACAGGCCGACGAAGTCATCGCAAACGCCGAAGGCACATCGAGCAGGTGCCACGCGCCGTCCAACTCCACGAATACTCGCTGGCCGTGCGAGCGAAACAGGCCCAGATAGCTGTGCGTCGTCGACAGGAACCGATTGAAGCTCACGTGGCCTTGCGTGACCATCGAATGGAATACGCCCCGCATCCACCCGGTCGACGTCAGTGCGGTTTCGTCAGGCGTGACGTGAAGACCGGTCCGCATCATTTGACCGTGCGGCCGCAACACGCGCAGCTCCTTGGCGCGCAGCACGACGTGATTGTCATCGCCATGGAAAAACGACAGCAGCGTGCCTTGCTCGTCGCGCTCTTCGTGCCGGCGCTCGCCAGGGAACAGCTCCTGGACTCCCGCTTCATCGAGCTCGATCGTCTGCAACGCCGGCGCCGTGGCGAACAGCGTAGCGGTCGTCGTGACGTCGGCGGGTACGAAGCCGATCGTTCCCTGCACCGCTTCGGGCAGCGCCGTCGCTTCGTCGATGCGTTCGAGGTCGGCTGGCGCCGTCGCGCCCGGATGATCCGCGAGGTAGAACCCGAAGAATCCGGCGCTGATGCTCTGGCCGGCATCCACCTGCAGCGTCGCATCCTGGATCGCGACCAGCGAGTGCTCGTGCTGCAGACGCCGGCCCGGCAGCGCTCGCGTCAGATCGCGCAGCTGCAACGCATCCGTCGCGAACGACGTCGCGCTACGCAGCGATCCGATCACGCACCAGGGGTTGCGTCCTTTCGTCGGAAGGTTTTGCCGCGAAGCGACCGCGCAGCCGCGCGAAGGATGCTGCAGCGGGGAATGATCGACGTATTGGCTGACGTAGTATTCGTTCAAGCGCACAGTCGCGTACGGCGCGAGCGCGATGTCCTGTGCGCAGATGAGATCCAGCTGCTGCTGCGCAGGCGTCGTGTTGAGCAGGCGCACGTGCCAGAACCACGCGGGCGCGTCCTGTGCGAGCACGAGGGCAATCACATAGTCGATGCCGTGCCACGATCCCGCACCGATCAGCCGGCCGTCCGCCTGCCGCAGATCGAAGCGCGTCGGGCTGCGCGGGCCAAGTAGCGGAGTGAATTCAGTCGTGCCGCTGCGATGCCGCCGCAGGTACAGATTCGTCGGGCCGCCTTCGAGCTCGTTGCCGACGAACAGGTTCAGCGCAGTGCCGCCACAGTCGAAGCGGCGGATCGCGCCCCGCGAGGTCACTTCCACGCTCAGTCCCGAGCGGCTCGTCAGGCGCCTGCCGATTTCAAGCATGGCGCCAAGCATACCTGCGAGCCCCCCGACCCGGCTGCATCCGCACCTCGGAGGTCGGCGTATTGCCTGCAGGAATTGCCGGGCCGACCTTTTCGTAGTGCAATCGCTGCATCCAGACGCCAACCATGTACGTACAGGGACTAATGGCTGACGTGCACTCCCAGACGCTCGGTGCGCATGCGGACGTTCCGCTCTCGTCGCAGGATGCGACGCAGGCGGAGCGCATCGAGCTGCTGCTGGGTCGTTGCGCGCAGCGCGACGAACGCGCGCTGCAAGAGCTCTATCAGCTCGTTTCCGGGCAGCTGCTCGGCATCCTGATGCGGATCCTGCGGCGCCGCGCCGTCGCGGAAGAGGCCTTGCAGGACGTCATGGTGAAGATCTGGGAGCGTGCCGATCAGTACGTCGCGTATCGTGGCCGGGCGATGGCCTGGATCAGCGCGATCGCGCGCTATCGTGCGATCGACCTGCTGCGGCGGCAGCAGGCCGCGGCGCCGCTCGACGACGCGCCCGCCGAGGCGCTGGTCGACATTTCCGCCGCCGATTTCGTCGACACCACGACTTCCGCGCGTCTGCGCAAGGCCCTCAGCGATTGCTTCGGTCGCCTGACGGCCGAGCAACGTCGCTGCCTGGAGCTCGCGTACGTCGACGGCTTCTCGCAGGACCAGATCGCAACTGAGATCTCGAGCCCGCTCGGCACGGTCAAAAGCTGGATGCGCCGCGGGCTGGCCAGTCTCAAGCGGTGCCTGGACTCATGAACTACCAGCACCCACAGTTGCTCGAGGAGCTTGCTGCGCAGTACGTGCTGGGCACGTTACGCGGTCCTGCGCGGCGCCGCTTCGAGCGCTACTGCGCACGCAACGCGGCCGCTCTGCATGCCGTGCGTCGCTGGGAAGATCGCCTCGTCGACCTGCTCGCGGGCGTCGTGCCGGTCGCGCCGTCGGCACTCGTCTGGGATCGGATCAAGTTCCGCATCCGGCGCGACCGTGCGCTGCGACCGAAGCGTGCATTTGCCGCCACGTTCGGCAACTGGCGTTTCGCTGTCGCCGCAGGCATCGCCGCACTCGCCATCGCATTCGGTGTCTGGACCGGCTTCGGCCCGGGGAGCTTGCAGCCGGTCGCGCAATTCGCGGATCAACAGCAGGCGCAGCTGTGGACCGTCGAGGCGCCGCGCAATCGCGGCAAGCTCCGTGTGAGCGCCGCTGACAATCTCGCGCTCGATCCGGCGCGTGCTTACGAGTTGTGGGCGTTGCCCGGAGAAGGCGCTGCGCCCGTGTCGCTCGGCCTGATGCCGAAGACCGGCCGGGACACTTTGCAGTTGAACGACGCGCAACGCCTCGCGTTGTCGCGCTCGCGACAGATCGCGATCAGCCTCGAGCCGCCGGGCGGCTCGCCGACCGGCGCTCCGACCGGACCGGTGCTGTACGTCGCGAACGTCGTCGCCACCGGCTGAGCCCGGAGATTCTCTCGCCAAGATCGCCAAGCACGCCAAGAAGAGCGTGTCTTCACGGAAGCCCTCCGACCTTGGCGGCCTTGGCGATCTTGGCGAGAGTCCATTCATCCGTCCGAAAAAAAAGCCGGCGCATCTGTTGCACCGGCGTGCAGGCCCACTCGACCTGACAACAATCGTTGGTAATTCGCAGCGCCGAAGTGCATCTACGGCGGCGCGTGCGCAGCGGATGCAGACACGATCGCGATCCCATGGATCGATATGCGCAAAGTGTGAGCGTTGCATCCGCGTGCAACCACGTTGCGTAAGAGCGCCCCAGACGACTCACGCGAGTCGCCGTTCTTAAACCACCTGGAGGTGCGATCATGAAGATTCGAACGACTGCTCTCGTGAGCGCGCTGTGCGCCACGACCCTGCCGCTGCTGCTCGGCCCGATCGTGGCGAGCGGCTCGAGCCACCGCGAAGCGCCGAATGTCGCGCGCTTTCCGGGCATCGATTCCACCGACTTCTACCTGTTCAATTCGTACGAGTCGGGCCGCAGCGGTTACGTCACGCTCATCGCCAACTACGTTCCGCTGCAGGATCCGTACGGCGGCCCGAACTACTTCGCGCTCGATCCGTTCGCCGTGTACGAGATCCACGTCGACAATGACGGCGACGCGAAGGAAGACCTGACGTTCCAGTTCCGCTTCAAGAACCGCCTCGGCGACAACAACAAGGGTCTTGCCGTGCCGGTCGGGCCGCAGGGCTCTGAGGTGCAGGTCGCCGTGCCGCTGAAGAACATCGGCATGGTGAGCGCGCAGGACACGAGCGCCCTCAACTTCAACGAGAGCTACACGCTGACACTGGTGCGCGGCGATCGGCGCCGTGGCCAGTCCTCGCAGGTCACCAAGACGTCGAACGGCGCGACCGAGTTCGGCAAGCCGTACGACTTCGTCGGCACCAAGACCTTCGGCAGCATCGACAACTACAAGCAGTACGCGAACAGCTTCATCCACGAGATTTCAGTTCCGGGCTGCGGGCAGACCGGCCGCGTGTTCGTCGGTCAGCGCGATGAGAGCTTCGCGGTCAATCTCGGCCAGGTGTTCGACCTGGTGAACCTGGTGCCGGTCGAAGGCGACAGCGCGCCGGGCAAGGGTGACGGCGGCGGCTTCCCGGGCGGCATCACGCAGGATCCGGCGAACGACATCATCTCCGACGCCAACATCACGACGCTGGCGCTGGAGCTGCCGGCGGCGTGTCTCACCGGCAACGGCAACGGTGTGATCGGCGGCTGGACCTCGGCCAGCATGCGCCAGGTGCGCATCCTCAATCCGTTCGCGACGTACACGAAGCCCGAAGTCGACGGCGGTGCGCTGATTCAGGTGTCGCGCCTGTCGACGCCGCTCGTCAACGAGCTGGTCGTCGGCATTCCCGACAAGGATCGCTTCAGCTCCAGCGAGCCGAAAGACGACGGTCAGTTCCTGAAATACGTGGACAATCCCTCGCTGCCGTTCCTGCTCGATGCGCTGTTCCGCAAGGCGGTGAACGACACGCTCGGTACGATGATCCCGAACCTGGCGCCGCAGAACTTCCCGCGCAAGGATCTCGAAGCCGCGTTCCTGACCGGCTTCCCGGGCGTGAACCAGCTGAAGAAGGTGACGCCGTCGGAGATGCTGCGGCTCAACACCGGCATTGCCGCCAAGCCGGCTGCGCAGCAGAGCACTTTCGGCGTGGCGGGCGACGATCTCGCCGGCTTCCCGAACGGCCGCCGTCCCGGCGACGACGTCGTCGACCTGGCACTGCGCGTCGTGATGGGCCGCCTGTGCTACCCGGTGCCCGTCAACGGCACGCCGACCGACCTGAAGCTCTGCACGGACAAGCAGGCGCCTGTCGGCAACGTTGCGTTCACGGACGGCGCGCCGATCAGCGCGGCGGACTTCGATGAGACGTTCCCGTACCTGCGCACGCCGATCCCCGGCGCGACCAACTAGAACACAGGAGCAATCATCATGTACGCCAACGGAAAACTCAGTCTCGCCGTGCTCGGCGCGCTGACGGCGGGGCTGCTGTCAGCCTGCGGCGGCAGTGGCGGCTACGGCGGAGGCAATACGCCGCCGCCGGCCGCGAAGCAGGCGCCGACGATCGCCGGCCTCGCGGACCAGTCGCTGCCGCAGGACACCGCAACGCCGACGCTGAATTTCACGGTCAGCGACGCGGATTCGGGCGCCAACAGCGTGACGGTGAGCGCGATGTCGTCCGACGCCGCGATCATCCCTGCCGAGGGCATCGTGCTCGGCGGCAGCGGCGCGAATCGCACGTTGCAGATCACGCCTGCGCCGGAGGTGTTCGGTAACGCGATGATCACTCTCCGTGCGACCGACCCCGACGGGCTGGTCGCGCAGCAGGTGCTTCGCGTCACCGTCAACGGCGTGTTCGTCTCGTTTACCACGACGGTGAATCAGTGGTTCGCCATCGAGGAGAACGGCGATCGGCCCGCACTCAGCGGCTTCACGTTCACGCTCGACGCGGAAGACAATCCGACCGCGTTCGACGGGCTGCTGCAGTGAGTCTCGTGCAACGCCTCCTTTTGGCGTTGCTGGCGGCCGCAGTCTTCGGCACGGATGCCGGAGCTGCGGTTCGCGTCTATCGGCCGGAACCGTCACAGGTCGTGCTGAGAGTCGAGCAGCTCCCCGCGGCAAGCGTGGCGGCTCCGAGCGATCCTGATGCGCTGATCCGCAATATCGACGCGCTGGTCGATGCCGGCGCGCGCAGCGGCGACGAGCGCTACTACGGTTATGCGGAGCAGGTGTTACGAGGCGCGCGCGATCCTCGCAATCCAGAGATCGCAATCCGGCGCGCCAGGCTGCTCCAGCACAAGCACGAATTCGCAGACGCCGAGCGCGTGCTCGGCGAGATTCTCCGAACCAACGGCCGCGACCGCGAAGCGCGGTTGATGCGCGCGCAGGTCAGGCTGCACCTGCACGAACCGCAACAGGCGCTCGCGGATTGCACGGCGCTGCTGCCGCTGGTCGATCTGGTCACGTCGACGACCTGTATCGCGCAGGCGCGCGCGGCGTTGGGTGACCTCGAGCGCGCGCAGACATTGCTATTACGGATATTGGACTACCAACGTAGCGACGACGCGACCCGCAGCTGGAGCGCCGGCGTGGCGGCAGAATTTGCGGTGCGGCTCGGCGATGCGAGCGCGGCGGGTCGTTGGTACCGCGAAGCGTTCGAGCTCGATCCGAAGAGTCACTACGCCCGTATCACTTACGCGGATTGGCTGCTGTCGGCTGGGCGTTTCGACGAGGCGCTGCAGGTTGCCAATCGAGGCGCGTCGCTGGCCGATCGCGCTCGCAGCGTGCTGGCAGGTCGTGACGCCAACTCTGTCGAAGCGCAACGCCTGCAGCTCGCGTGGCAGGAAGCGGACGCACGCGGCGAACGCGCTCATCTGCGCGACCGCGCTCGTTTCGAGCTCACGCTCCTGCACGATCCCGCGAAAGCCAAAGCCAGTGCACGCGCGAGTTTTCTGGACCGCAATGAAGCCGCCGACGCGCTGTTGCTGGCAGCAACCGCCGCCGCGACTCGCGATCAGCAATCCCTGCAGGCTGTCCGAGCATGGCAGCAGCGGTATCGATATGAGGACGTGCGTCTGGAGAGTCTTCTGGGAGCGGTGCGATGAGGCACATCCTCGCCGCTATCTTGCTGTGCCTCGCCTGCGCCGCTGCGTTCGCGCACACGTCCGGCAGCAGCTTCCTTGCTCTGCGAGCAGAGAATTCGTCGACGGTCCACGCGGAATGGGATTTCGACGTTCGTGATCTGAATCAATCGCTGCAACTGGACGCAGACAGCGACGGCGCGGTGACCTGGGCTGAAATCCTTGCGGCGCGGCCCGAGATCGAATCGCTCGTGCTCGCGCGCACGCATCTCGGCTCGAGCGGCGGCGCCTGCACCCTCGCGTCGACGGATGTTCCGGCCATCGCCGAGCACGGCGATGGGCCTTACCTGCGATTCATCGCGACCTTCTCGTGTCCGCCCGGTCCGCTCGTCCTCGATCATTCCGGATGGTTGGCGTTCGACGCCGGTCACCGGGCGCTGCTGGAATACGAAGCTGTCGGCGGAGCGCGCACGCAGGCGATCCTGGCCAGCGGCGCCATGCAGTGGCGGGCAACGGAATCGCGCGCCGCGCATCTCGTCCGCTTTCTGCTCGAAGGCATGCGTCACCTCGTCACTGGTTACGATCACCTGGCCTTCCTCGGTGTTCTGTTGCTGGCGCTGGCGCGCCGGCCGCGATCCGGTGAGTCGGCATCGCTTCCGCATATGCTCAGGCGCGCGTTTGCAGTGGTCACTGCTTTCACGCTCGCGCATTCACTGACGCTGGGGCTCGCCGCCACCGGTTACGTCCGGCTGCCATCGCAACCGGTGGAAGTTGCGATCGCGCTGTCAGTGATGATCGCAGCGCTGCTGAACATCTCGCGGGGTGCTTCTCAGCACGGCTGGAAGCTGGCGTTCGCGTTCGGCCTGGTGCACGGATTGGGATTCGCGGGCGCGCTGGCCGAGCTGGCGAGCGGGCGCATCGATCTGCTCGCGCTCGCCGCTTTCAACGTCGGTATCGAGACGGCGCAGGTCACGATTGCCGCGGCCGCCGTGCCGCTGATCTGGTGGCTGTTCCGCAGTCTGCGCAGCGAGCGCGTCGGTGTTCCACTGGCCTCGGTATCCGTCGCCTGCGTGGCGGCCGTCTGGGTCGGGTCGCGGCTCATGGGCTGACGCAAGAAAATATTCCGTCGCGTGCATCCACAGCGGCCCGGTCGCCGTAGCGGGGAGGTTGGACAGGAGCGATCTGGAGCGTCCGGACGATGGCAGCGAATTGCGCCTCTGCGATACGATCCTCCGCCATGGTCCTGCAAGCGGCGATTAACGACGTTTCGCAGTCCGAGGCAGCGGCGGTGGGCAGCCTCGCGACGCTCGTCGAGCGCATGCGCCGCGGCCAGGAGCGGGCGCTCGAAGAGCTGTACGAAGCGACGGTCGGCAAGCTCTATGCGCTGGCTTCGGCGATTCTGCGCAGCGCAGAGGACGCCGAGGAAATCGTGTGCGAGACGTACGCATACGCGTGGGCGAACGCCGCGCGTTTCGACGCGAGCCGTGCCAACGCGCTGGGCTGGTTGCTGATGCTCTGTCGGAGCCGCGCGCTCGATCGGGTGCGTCAACGGCGCGCCAACGCCACGGCACTGGACATCGCCGCCTTGCGCGAAACCGATAGCGGCAGCTCAGATCAGCCCTATAACATTCTCGACCTGATGCAACGGCGCAGCAGGGTCCACACGGCTCTTTCGCAGCTCACGCCCGAGCGGCGCCACCTGGTGTCGCTCGCGTTCCTGCAAGGCCTGTCGCACCAGGAGATCGCGGACGCGACTCGCTTGCCGCTCGGCACCGTCAAGAGCCACGTGCGTCGCGCACTGGCGCAACTGCGCGACTCGCTGGAGGCCCTGTGAGCCGTCGTTCGAAGAGCCTGCAGGATGCGCTGGCCGCCGGCGTGCAGCCCGCGGAGCTCGGTGTCGAGCAACGCGAGCGACTGCGACGTCGCATCCTGGAACAGGCGCGTGAGCAGGCGCCCGAAGGCACACGCACGCTGCGCGCGGATGAGGGCGCGTGGATCCAGATCGCGCCGTTCGTCGAAGTTCGTGAGCTGCACCGCGACGAGGCGTCCGGCATGCATACGAGCCTGATGCGCATGCGCCCGGGCGGCGTGATTCCGGCGCATCGTCACACGCGCGAAGAAGAATTCATCGTGCTCGAAGGCGAATGCCGCATCGGCACGCACAAGCTCGTCGCCGGCGACGTGCACATCGCGGCGGCGGGTTCGTGGCACGAGCCGGTCACCACTCGCAGCGGCGTTCTCGTTCTGTTACGTGGGGAGTATCCGCATCCGACTCCCGCCGCCTGACGTACGGGCTGTTACAAAAGTGTCACGCCCGCCAAGGACAATTGCGTCATGCGTCTGTCACGAAACCTCGCCGCCGTCGGTCTTGCGACACTGCTGCCTTCGCTCGCGTTCGCGGGCGGCGTTCCCACGTCGACGGGCTGGCTCGAAGAGGTGGTCGTCACTGGCAAGCTGGAACGGCTTGGCGGTGAGCCGACGTCGGCGACATTCGGCGTCGCGACTTCGGAGCAACTCGACCTGCGGCCGACGCTGCGCACCGGCGAGCTGCTGGAAGTCGTGCCCGGCCTGATCGTTACGCAGCACAGCGGCAGCGGCAAAGCGAACCAGTACTTCCTGCGCGGCTTCAATCTCGATCACGGCACCGATCTCGCGACGAGCGTCGACGGCGTGCCGGTGAACATGCCGACCCACGCGCACGGCCAGGGGTACACCGACATCAACTTCGTCATTCCCGAGCTGGTCGAGTCGATCGAGTATCGCAAGGGCACGTACTACGCCGACACGGGCAACTTCTCCGCGGCTGGCGCCGTCAACCTGCACTATCGGACATCGCTCGATGCGCCGTTCGTCGCGCTCGAAACCGGTGACCACGATTACACGCGTGGACTGTTCGCCGCGTCTCCTGAAATCGGCGGCGGCAATTTGCTGCTCGCGCTGGAGCACTCCGAGAACAACGGTCCGTGGCTGCTGGAAGAGAGATTCCACAAGACCAACGCGCTGCTGCGTTATTCGCACGACACCGAGGGCGGTCGCTTTTCGCTGACCGCGCAGGGCTACGACGGCGAGTGGCGCTCGACCGATCAGATTCCGCTGCGCGCCGTGCAATCCGGCGCGATCGATCGCTTCGGTTTCGTCGATCCGACCGATGGCGGCGAGTCGCATCGCTACAGCCTGGCTGCCGACTGGTATCAGCAGTTGGGTGCGGGGCGGATGCATGCGCAGGCATACGCGATCGACTATCAACTCGACCTGTTCTCGAACTTCACCTATGCGACGGATACGCAGAACGGCGATCAGTTCGAGCAGTTCGACGATCGCAGGGTGTATGGCGGGCAGCTCACGTGGGCCCGGCCGCTGGAGCTGATGGGTCTGTCGCACGAGCTGGACCTCGGCGTCGAGCTGCGTCGCGACGACATCGGCACCGTCGGTCTATAC
>DATEML010000263.1:0-24803 GCA_035275585.1 Steroidobacteraceae bacterium
CGAGGACCGCGCGCGCGTCACGCGCAAGATGTTCCTGTCGGAAGCGCACATGGTCGGCATGCTGCAGCATCCGAACATCCTGCCGATCTTCGACGCCGGCGAAGAGGACGGCCGCTACTACATCGTCACCGAGCACGTGCACGGCGCGCGCACCTTGTCCGCCTATTGCAAGCCGGACAATCTGCTGCCGGTCGATGACGTGGTCGAGATCATGTACAAGTGCGCCAAGGCGTTGCACTACGCGCACAGCCGCGGCGTCATCCACCGCGACATCAAGCCGTCGAACATCATGCTCACGCAGGCCAACGACGTGCGCATCATCGACTTCGGCATCGCGCTGGTCGCCGACTCCGACATCTCGCGCATCGAAGGCATCGCCGGCAGCCCGTCGTACATGTCGCCGGAGCAGGTGCAGTCGCTGGAGATCACCAACCGCTCCGACCTGTATTCGCTCGGCGCGGTGATGTACGAGATGCTGACCGGTTTCCGCCCGTTCCGCGGCGGCAACCTGTCGAAGCTCCTGCACCAGATCGTCTACGCCACCGCACAGCCGATCCTCACGCTGCGCAAGGACATCCCGGAGGTGCTGGAGAACGCAGTCGCGAAGGCGTTGCAGAAGGAGCCTGCCAAGCGCTACCGCAACGGCCTGGAGCTGGCCGGCGATCTGACTCGCGTGCACCAGACGCTGCGCGAGGGCCTGTCGAAGCTCGACAGCCAGGAGCGCTTCTCGATCCTGCGCACGCTGAAGTTCTTCCACGACTTCTCGCAGTCGGAGATCCTCGAAGTGCTGCGCGCCAGCACCTGGCAGGACTACGAGAAGGAAGAGGAGATCGTCAAGGAAGGCGAGATGGACGATCGCTTCTATGTGATCGTGTCCGGCAGCGTCGCGGTGATGCGCAACAACAAGGCGGTCGGTCAGCTGGACGCGGGCGACTGCTTCGGCGAAACCAGCTACGTGCGCGGCGCCAAGCGTCTCGCGACGATCAAGGCACTGGCGCCGGTCACGCTGATGAAGGTGAGCTCGACGCTCCTCGAGCAGTCCTCGGCGGCCTGCCAGCTGCGCTTCAACAAAGTGTTCCTGCGCAGCCTGATCAGTCGTCTGCAGAGCCCGAGCTGACGAGCTGCACCAGCTGGCTCGCGGCCAGCACCGTGATTTCCCCGCCACCGACGGCAGCAGTCGTCATCTCCACCAGTTCCGGCAGATTCGACGCGACCACTTCGACGCGCCCGACACGCCGCGCCCCGTCCGCCAGAACGATGCGCAGGACGCGATGCGGCCGCAGCCCGTTCTGGATCGCCAGCAGGGCTCCCTGGACGGCGTAGAGCCCGTCGATGCCGCCCACGAACGTTCCTTCGGGCGCTTCGAGAGGACCTCTGCGCGCGGTTTTGAGGTCGATCGTCCACAGGCCGCGCAGGTCCGCCACCACGAGCCGCTGAGAAGCGGCGAGATATGTCACACCGTTCGGATAGCCGAAAGCCCCGGGCTCCGCCAGCGTTCGCCATTGGCCCCCTGGCGTGAGCTGCAACACCGCGCCGCCTTGCGAGTCCGACACCGCCACGGAGCCGTCGGGCAGCAGCGCAACGTCGTTGCACAGCGAGCGGATGTCCGGAAGGCGGAAGCGCTGTACCCCGCTCGGCTGCAGCGAGATGCGCAGGAGCGTGGAGTGCGGTTCACGCTCGTCCGGTCCGGTCGAGCACGCCCACACGATCTTGCGCCCGGCGTCGTTGCGAACGCCGAGCATGCGGCGCGCCGGCTCGGTTTCACGCCACAGCACGGTGGTTGCGCCGGACGGCTCGATACGATGCAGATTGCCGGTCGTCATCGAGCCGGCAATCCAGCCGCCGTCGAAGGCGTCGATACCTTCGCCGTTCAGATCGATGTCGGCGCGAACCAGTCTCGCGATTTTTCCAGAAGGCTGCCCGTTACGGGCGGTTGCGTCGCGCAGAGCCGTCGTTGCCGCGTCCACCGGCAACGACGCGAAGCTGCTGCGCTCCCAGAACGCGTAGGTGTAGCCGTGGCTCGCAAGCCAGCGCAGTCCTTCGAGCGCCGGGGCCGTGCGGCCGGACATCGCAAGCGCTTCGGCGTGCAGAAAGCGCAACGGTGGATTGGTCGGCGCCCAATCCGTCAGTTGCTGCGTCAGCTGCAGGAAGCGTTGCGCGTCTCCGTGCTGGCGCGCTGCCAGCGCCTGGTCGTAGAGAGCCATCGGGTCAGCGAGAGACGCAGCTGCACCGAGTATCAACGCTTGCACGATCATTGCACGCACCACTCAGCGTAGGCAGCGGCTGCGCCTTCCTCGAAGCTGCGATAGTGCGGCGACCAGTCGAGCGCGCGAGCCTCGCTGGAATCCAGTGCAACATCGTGCTTCATCACGTCGACCGTATGTTGCTCGTGCACGCTCGTTACGAACGCTTCGTCTTTCATCGATGCAGACACGCCGCAAACTGCCGCCGCGCGCTCGAGCGTGCGCCGCACGCTGAGCGGTTGCCCATCGACACCATTGAACACGCCGGTCACTTTCGTTTCGAGGAGCCTCGCGTACAGCTGCGCGAGATCGTCGAGGTGAATCAGCGACCAGCGATAGGTCGCGGCCTCGCGCAGGTAGGGCAGATGCCCGCTGCGCCGCGCGGCTGTGAACAGGCTCGCGATCGTTCCGCCGCCGCAACCGCCGTAGACCATGCCGACGCGAATCGCCGCGGCCGATGTCGCAGAGGCCAGCAGCCGCTCGACTTCGATTCGCGGCCGATATGCGTTCGACGTGTAGATCAGCCGTCGGGCGTGCAACAGCGTGCGCGTCGCCTGCAGGTCCAGGTCGAGGTTCTCCGCACCGTCGGCTGAATACTCGAATGCGGTGTGGGCGACCGCGTCGGCGCTTGCGGCTTCATCGCGATAGGTTTCCGGTCGCGCAAGGTTGCCGGGCACCGGGCGGATGCCGACGGACCGCAGGCGCTCCTCGCTGGCCACGCTCCTGGCGAGCGCTGCAACCGAGTGGCCGTGCACCTGCAGGCGGGCTGCGACGGCGGCGCCGACATATCCGGTCGCACTGGTGAGGAATACGTGCATGCGATGCTTGCCAGAGAGTGCCGTTGCTTGCAGTGTAGGGACATGCCAGCGGCACGACTGTCGAAATCTTCTGCCGGTGCGACGGCGCAATGGGAGCCCGGATATCGCGTTGCCTGGCGCTACGCGGACGATCGCTTCGCCGTCGCGGACTGGCGCTGCGACGGCACGAGATCGGGCGCGCCGCCGTCGGCAGACGAGTTCACGCGCCATTTCGAGATCAACCTGCATCGGCGCGGCTGGCACGTCCGGTCGGTCGCGCGGCAGCGCTACTTCATCGACCCGTTGCATCACAGCCTGTGGCCCGCGGATTCCGGTTTCAGGCTCTCGGACAACACGGCGCATCCGCAGGCCGCGACGTTGCTGTTCGTGACGCACGAGCTGATGGAGGAATCGCTGGCGACGATCGAGGGTGCGGCGATGGGAGCGCTGCGGCGACTGCGCACGTTCCCTGCACATTGGCGTTCCAGCGAGCTCACTGCCTGTCACGCTCGCTTGCTGGCGACGCCGCGCGAGGATCAACTCGCGCTCGAAGAGCATTCGCTGGCGCTGATCCGGCGGGTCGTGATGGAAGCGACAGGTGCGAGTGAGGATCGATTGCACTCCGCATCGGCGCGCCGCATGGCGGCGATCGATACCGCACGCTCGTACATCCTGAGCTGCTATCGCGAGCCGTTGGCGCTGTCGTCGATTGCTGCCGCCTGCGGCATGGCGCCCTCGACGCTGTGCGAGAATTTTCCGCAAGTCGTGGGGATGCCGGTGTGGCGTTACGTGCAGCGTCTGCGTCTGCAGGACGCCGCGCTCGCGCTAGGGGAGGGTGTGGCAGACCTCAGCGCGCTGGCGCTCGACCTGGGTTTCAGCTCGCACAGTCATTTCGCCCAGGCATTCCGGGCGCACTTCGGAACCTCACCCTCGCGCTTCCGCAGTGGTGTGGGTCAGGTCTTAGCCTGACTCTTTGTCTTTCTCGATCAGCGCGTACGCCGAGTGATTGTGGATCGACTCGAAGTTCTCCGCTTCCACGACGTACGCGCGCACGCGCTCTTCCTTGTTCAGCCGCACGGCGACGTCGCGCACGATGTCCTCGACGAACTTCGGATTGTCGTAGGCGTGCTCGGTGACGTACTTCTCGTCCGCGCGCTTCAGGATGCCGTAGACCTCGCACGACGCTTCCGACTCGGCGATGTCGATCAGCTCTTCGAGCCACATGTGGCCTTCGACCCGCGCCTTGATCGTGATGTGCGAGCGCTGGTTGTGCGCGCCGTACTTCGAGATGCTCTTCGAGCATGGGCACAGGCTCGTGGCAGCGACCACTACCTTCAACCACAGTTCCGGCTTGCCGTCGTGCAGCTCGCCGATCAGCGATGCCTCGTAGTTCATCAGGCTCTCGACGCCCGAGGCCGGCGCCTTCTTCGTGACGAAGTAGGGGAAGTCCATCTCGATGTGTCCGCTCTCGGCGTCGAGCTTCTCCGTCATCTCGACCAGGATGTCGCGGAACGACTCGACCGAGATCTCGCGCTCGTTCCGGTGCAGCACCTCGACGAAGCGCGACATGTGCGTGCCCTTGAAGTTGTGCGGCAGGGCGACGTACATGTTGAAGTTCGCGATCGTGTGCTGCTCGCCGCTCGAGCGGTCCTTGACGCGCACCGGGTGGTACACGTCCTTGATGCCGACCTTGTTGATCGGGATCCGGCGGGAATCGGCCCGGCCCTGGACGTCCTCGATCGAGTCGTCTTCAGGGGGCACTGCGCTGGAAGGGAGTGTCGCCATAATCTCGGTGTGCGGAATCGCCGTGCAGAAGGGCTGCTAGTGGGGGCCGGGCCAGTATAAAACAAGCCCCGCTCTGGCCCACCGCTAACTGCCAACCGCCAACCGCTTCCCTGCCTGCCACCAGCGTGTGATGGCGCCTTCGACCGACGTGCGGTCGAGGCCGGCAGCAGCGAGGCAATCCTCGCGCGAGCCGTGCTCGATGAACCGATCGGGAATGCCGAGATTCAACGTCGGCGGGCCGTGACCGTTCGCGGCCAGGCACTCGTTGATAGCGCTGCCGGCGCCGCCTGCCACGACATTCTCCTCGACCGTCACGAGCGCGCGATGCGTGGCAGCGATGCGTGCGATCGACTCTTCGTCGAGCGGCTTGATGAAGCGCAGGTTGACGAGCGTCGCGTCCAGCTGCTCGGCGATGCGTTCGCACATCGGCACCATTGCGCCGACTGCGAGGATCGCGAGCCCGCTGCGGCCTTCGCGTCGCAGCTGTGCTTTGCCGACTGGCAGTGCGCGCATCGCAGACTCGATCGCGACGCCCGGCCCCTGACCGCGCGGATAGCGCACGGCCGCAGGCTGGTCCAGTTGCGAGGCGGTGAACAGCATCTGCCGGCATTCGTTCTCGTCGGCAGGCGCCATCACGACCAGGTTCGGAATGCAGCGCAGGTACGACAAGTCGTAGCTGCCCTGGTGAGTCGCGCCGTCGCCGCCGACCAGTCCGGCGCGATCGATCGCGAACGTCACGGGAAGATTCTGCAGCGCGACGTCGTGGATCAGCTGGTCGTACGCGCGTTGCAGGAAAGTCGAGTAGATCGCGACGACCGGCCGCAGTCCCTCGCACGCCATGCCGCCGGCGAGCGTAACCGCGTGCTGCTCGGCGATGGCGACGTCGAAATAGCGATCGGGAAAGCGCTTGGAGAATTCCACCAGTCCCGAGCCTTCGCGCATCGCCGGCGTGATCCCGACGATGCGTGGATCCTGCTCCGCGATGTCGCACAGCCATTGTCCGAAGATCTGCGAGTACGATGGGCCGCTCGCTTTTTCCTTGAAGATGACGCCGCTCTTCGGATCGAACGGGCCTGGCCCGTGCCACTTGATCGGATCGGCTTCGGCGGGCGCATAGCCCTTGCCCTTGCGGGTGATGATGTGCAGGAACTGCGGGCCCTTGAGATCGCGCAGGTTCTTCAGCGTCGCGATCAGCGCCTTCAGGTCGTGGCCGTCCACGGGTCCGATGTAGTTGAAGCCCATCTCCTCGAAGATCGTGCCGGGCAGCACCATGCCCTTCATGTGCTCTTCGGAGCGGCGCGCCAGCTCCCACACCGTCGGCATGCGGCTCAGCACTTTCTTGCCGCCCTTGCGCAGCGTCGCGTACACCTTGCCGGACAGCACGCGCGCGAAGTAATTGGAGAACGCGCCGACATTCTCCGAGATCGACATGTCGTTGTCGTTGAGGATGACCAGCAGGTCGACATCCATGCTGCCGGCGTGGTTCAGCGCCTCGAACGCCATACCGGCGCTGAGCGCGCCGTCGCCGATGACTGCGACCACGCGGCGCGACTCACCATTGCGCGCAGCGGCGATCGCCATGCCCAGTGCGGCGCTGATCGACGTGCTCGAATGGCCGACGCCGAACGTGTCGTATTCGCTCTCGGAGCGCGTCGGGAACGGTGCGAGACCGTTCTTGAGCTTGATCGTGCGCAGCTGGTCGCGCCGGCCGGTCAGCACCTTGTGCGGATACGCCTGATGGCCGACGTCCCACACGATGCGGTCGTGCGGAGTGTTGAATACATAATGCAGCGCTACGGTGAGCTCGACGGTGCCGAGGCCCGCGGCGAAGTGGCCGCCCATCTGCGCGACAGTGTCGATCAGGTACTGCCGCAGCTCCGTCGAAAGTTTCTTCAATTTCGCCGGCGTCAGCGCGCGCAGATCGGCAGGCGAGCCGATCGAGGTGAGCAGCGGGTACGGCGTTGCAGAGCCCATGGCGCGTCAGTCTACCGTAAAGAAGTTCAGGACTTTCGCAACACCAGCCAGTCGGAGACGCTCGCCAGCGGCGCTGCGCGCAATCCCGGAATGTCGAGTGCAGCCAGTGCGCGCGCGTGCAGTTCGTGCATGCGCCGGCGCGCCGCTTCGACACCGACGCTGGAGGGATACGTCGGCTTGTTCAGGGCGCGATCCGCGCCGGTCGCCTTGCCGAGCTGCGCAATGTCGCCTTCGATGTCGAGCAGGTCGTCCTGGATCTGGAACGCAAGCCCGACAGCGCGCGCGAATTCGTTGAGCGCACGCGCGACCGCCGGGCTCATCTCGCCAGCGCAGGCCGCGGCCATCGTCACGGACGCACGAATCAGCGCGCCGGTCTTGCGCTCGTGCATTTCTTCGACTTCCGGCAGCGACAGTTGTCGGCCGACCGCTGCGAGATCGAGCGCCTGACCGCCGGCCATGCCTGCCGTGCCGCTCGCGGCGGCCAGAAGTCTGACGAGCTCGAGACGGATGCCGGCGTCGGCGGGCAATCCCGGACCGCTCGCCAGCGTTTCGAACGCGAGCACCTGCAATGCGTCGCCGACCAAGATCGCGGTCGCTTCGTCGAACGCCTTGTGGCAGGTCGGCCGGCCGCGCCGCAGATCGTCGTCGTCCATCGCGGGAAGATCGTCGTGCACGAGCGAGTAGGCGTGGATGAGTTCCACCGCGCAGGCGACGCCGTCGACGCTCGCTTCGGGAATGCCGAGTGCGCTCGCTGTCGCATAGGCGAGCACGGGGCGTACGCGCTTGCCGCCGCCGAGCGCGCTGTAACGCAATGCTTCGTGGAGGCGCGCCGGACGCGCGGTGGCCGGCGGCAGGCGAGCGGACAGCTCGTGCTCGATGCGACTCTGCCAGCGTTCGAGCAGCGCCTGGAACTGCGGCTCGCGCGAGATCCCGACCGACTCAGCTGTCGCGCTCATTGTCCTCCGCATCGAACGGCGCGGCCTCGAACTGGTCCGGCGCGCCGCTCTTGCGCAGCAGGATCTCGACCTTCTGCTCGGCTTGTTTCAATGCGCTCTGACAGACCCGCGTCAGCTGCACGCCGCGCTCGAAGTGGCGTAACGACTCGTCGAGCGACAGCTCGCCCTGCTCGAGCTTCTCGACGATCGCTTCGAGCTCGGCGAGCGAGCGCTCGAAATCGGAAGCCGCCGTCTGATCTGCGCTGGCCGTGGGAGATTTGCTGTTCACTGGAACTGGAGTTGGGGGCGGGCGTTTGCGCGGCAAGCTTGCATGCGCGATCCGTCGTGGTCAATCGGCCGGGTCCGCGCGGCGTAATGCCGCTGCCGTTGACTTGCTGCGCATGCAAGACTAGATTTTCACTCCCATTAGACTTGGTCTAACGCTTCGATCACCGAGGATGGCTGCAATGAAAAATCTGAAGGGCACGAAGACGGAGAAGAATCTGAAGGACGCGTTCGCCGGCGAGTCGCAGGCGAATCGCCGCTACCTGTATTTCGCAGCGAAAGCCGACGTGGAGGGCTTCAACGACGTGGCCGCGGTGTTCCGTTCGACCGCGGAAGGTGAAACCGGCCACGCTCACGGCCACCTGGAATACCTGGAGACCGTCGGCGATCCGGCCACGGGCCTGCCGATCGGCCCGACAGGCTCGAACCTGAAGGCGGCGATCGCGGGCGAAACGCACGAGTACACCGACATGTACCCGGGCATGGCGAAGTCGGCGCGCGACGAAGGCTTCGAGGAAATCGCGGACTGGTTCGAGACGCTCGCGAAGGCGGAGCGCTCGCACGCGAATCGCTTCCAGAAAGCGCTGGATACGCTGTAAGAAGCAAGTGACGGGAGTGACGAAAGTGACGGAGTGACGCGACTCCGTCACTGCTTTGTCTCGTCACTTCGTCACTCTGTCGCTCCGTCACTTCCACCGGTGCTCAGTGGCCAGCCCTACCTCTGATCCACGCGAAGGCAGCCTCGAAGCTCCGACGCGCCATCCCATCGATTGGCGCAGTCGCGAGTATCGCGACGAAACGCTGCTGCTCAATGAGCTGGAGCGGATTTTCGACATCTGCCACGGTTGCCGGCGCTGTTTCAGCCTGTGTAACGCATTCCCGACGCTGTTCGATGCAGTCGATGCTTCCGCGACCGGCGAAGTCGACAGCGTCGACAAGAAGGTCTACTGGGACGTCGTCGACCACTGCTACCTGTGCGACATGTGCTACATGACGAAATGTCCGTACGTGCCGCCGCATCCCTGGAACGTCGACTTCCCGCACCTGATGCTGCGCGCGAAGGCGTTCAAGTTCGAGAATCAGCCGGTCAGGGCGCGCGACAAGATTCTCAGCGCGACTGACCAGGTCGGCAGTCTCGCCGGCATCCCGGTCGTCGCGGAAATCGTCAATGCCGTGAACGGCACCGCGATGGGCCGCGCGTTGCTCGACAAGGCGCTCGGCGTGCATCCCACGGCACCGGTGCCCAAGTACCACAGCAAGTCGTATCGCAAACAGCACGCTGCGGCCGCGCATCCGGCCATCGAGGCGAAGCCCGCAGGTGATACGAAAGGACGCGTCGTCCTGTTCGCGACCTGTTACGGCAACCGCAACGAGCCGGACCTGGGCAAGGATCTGACCGCGATCTTCGAGCACAACGGCATCGCGGTCACGATCGCGAGCTCGGAGCGCTGCTGCGGCATGCCGAAGCTGGAGATCGGCGATCTCGAAGCGGTAGCGCGGCTCAAGGAGCAGAACATTCCCGAGCTGGCCCGGCTCGTGGACGCAGGCTGGGACATCGTGACGCCGGTGCCGTCGTGCACGCTGATGTTCAAGCAGGAGCTGCCGCTGATGTTCCCGGAGGACGCGCAGGTGCTGAAGGTGCGCGACGCGATGTTCGATCCGTTCGAGTATCTATGGGCGCGCTACAAGGGCGGTTTGCTGCGCACCGACTTCGCCCGCAAGCTCGGCAAGATCAGCTATCACGTTCCCTGTCACCTGCGCGTGCAGAACCTCGGCTTGAAGACGCGCGACGTGCTGATGCTCGTGCCGGAAACGCAGGTCGAGCCGATCGAGCGCTGTTCCGGCCACAACGGCACGTACGGCGTGAAGCGCGAATACCGCGAGGCGTCGCTGAAAATCGCCCGGCCGGTCGTGCGCCGCGTCGCGGACTCGGGCGCGGACTTCTATTCGAGCGACTGCCCGATGGCCGGTCACCAGATCGAATCCGGGCTCGAGCAGCCGCGCGAGCCGACGCATCCGCTGAAGCTGCTGCGGCTGGCATACGGTATATGACTCTCACCCGCAACGATCTCATGAGCCTCGAGCAGTACTCGACGGCGCGCACGGAATTCCGCGCCAGGGTGCTCGGGCACAAGCGCAACCGCAGCCTCGCGATCGGGCCGAACGCCACCTGGACGTTCGAAGACCGGCTGACGATGCAGTACCAGGTGCAGGAGATGCTGCGCGTCGAGCGCATCTTCGAGGCGGACGCGATCCAGGAAGAGCTCGACGCCTACAATCCGCTGATCCCGGACGGGCGCAACTGGAAGGCGACGTTCCTGCTGGAGTTTCCGGACGTCGACGAGCGGCGCCAGCGTCTCGCGCAGCTGAAAGGCATCGAGGACCGCTGCTGGGTGCAGGTTGCGGGCTGCGAGCGCGTGTGGGCGATCGCGGACGAAGACCTGGAGCGCGAGAACGACGACAAGACCTCGGCGGTGCACTTCCTGCGCTTCGAGCTCACCCCGCAAATGTGCGCGCAGGCGCAGGCGGGCGCGGCGCTCGCTGCCGGCATCGACCACGACAACTATCGCCACGAAGTGGCGAGCGCGCCGCAGAACGTGCGCGATTCGCTGGTCAAAGATCTCGCGTGACGAAAGTGGCGGAGTGTTAGAATCCGCGCCGCGAAATCCTGGCGCGCGCGATTCTAGATGGCTCAGTCATATACCGCTTCCGACATCGAAGTACTCAGCGGGCTCGATCCGGTGCGCCGGCGGCCCGGCATGTACACCGACACCAGCCGCCCGAACCATCTCGCCCACGAAGTCATCGACAACTCGGTCGACGAGGCGCTGTCCGGCCACGCCAAGCGCATCGACGTGGTGCTCTACAAGGACGGCTCGCTGGAAGTCGCGGACGACGGCCGCGGCATGCCGGTCGACATTCATCCGAAAGAGAAGGTGAGCGGCGTCGAGCTGATCCTCACGCGGCTGCACGCCGGCGGCAAGTTCTCCGACAAGAACTACCAGTTCGCCGGCGGACTGCACGGCGTCGGCGTCTCGGTGGTGAATGCGCTGTCGAAGAACCTCGAATGCTGGGTGAAGCGCGGCGGCAAGGAATACAACATCAGCTTCAAGGACGGCAAGCCGCGCTCGAAGCTCGAAGTCGTCGACGACGTCGGCAAGAACAACACCGGCACGACCGTGCGCTTCTGGCCGGATCCGCAGTTCTTCGAGAGCGTCAGTTTCTCCGTGCCGAAGCTCAAGCACGTGCTGCGCGCCAAGGCGGTGCTGTGCCCCGGGCTGCGCGTTACGCTCAAGATCGAGCAGTCGGGCGAGAAGGACGAGTGGTTCTACACCGGCGGTGTCAACGAGTACTTGCGCGCGGAGCTGGGCCAGGGCGAATGGCTGCCGCCGGAAATGTTCAGCGGCAACATCGAGGGTGAGCAGGAGGCGGCCGAGTGGGCCGTGGTCTGGCGCGTCGACGATGGGCCGCGCATCGAAGAGAGCTACGTCAACCTGATCCCCACGCCGCAGGGCGGCACGCACGTCAACGGTCTGCGCGTCGGCCTCACCGACGCGGTCCGCGAGTTCTGCGAGTTCCGCAACCTGCTGCCGAAGGGCTTGAAGCTCGCGCCCGAGGATGTGTGGGACGGCGTCAGCTTCGTGCTGTCGACCAAGCTGAAGGAGCCGCAGTTCGCGGGCCAGACGAAAGAACGGCTCGCGTCGCGGGAGTCCGCTGCGTTCGTTGGTGGCGTCGTCAAGGATCAGTTCGGCCACTGGCTGAACCAGCATCCGGAGTCGGGCGAGAAGATCGCGCAGCTCGCGATCTCCAGCGCGCAGGCGCGCCTGAAGGCATCGAAGGCCGTCGCGCGCAAGCGCGTCGGCGCCGGTCCGGCGCTGCCGGGCAAGCTCGCGGATTGCACCGCGGAGGATCCGGAGCGCGGCGAGCTGTTCCTGGTCGAGGGCGACTCGGCAGGCGGCTCGGCGAAGCAGGCGCGCGACCGCGAGTTCCAGGCAGTGATGCCGTTGCGCGGCAAGATCCTCAACACGTGGGAAGTGGAAGCCGGCGAGGTGCTGCAGTCCCAGGAAGTGCATCACATCGCCATCGCGCTCGGCGTCGATCCGGGCTCGGACAAGCTCGACGGCCTGCGCTATCACAAGGTCTGCATCCTCGCGGACGCGGACTCCGACGGCCAGCACATCGCGACGCTGCTGTGCGCGCTGTTCCTGCGGCACTTCCGGCCGCTGGTCGTGGCTGGCCACGTGCACGTGGCGATGCCGCCGCTCTATCGCATCGACGTTGGCAAGCAGGTCTATTACGCGCTCGATGACGCCGAGCGCGCCGGCATCCTCGATCGGATCGCCGCGGAGAACTCCCGCGCCAAGCCGGTCGTCACACGCTTCAAGGGCCTCGGCGAGATGAGCGCGCTGCAGCTGCGCGAGACCACCATGGCGCCGGAGACACGCCGGCTGGTGCAGCTCACTGTCGAGGCGAAGGATCAGGCGGATCAGACGATGGACATGCTGTTGGCGAAGAAGCGCGCGGGCGACCGGCGCGAGTGGCTGGAGACCAAGGGCAACCTGGCGGACGTGCAGGTGTAATCGAGCATGCCGACCCAGCCCACCCTGGATTTCGAGGGCATCGAGCGCCTGCCGCTGCGCACGTTCACCGAGAAAGCGTACCTCGACTATTCGATGTACGTGATCCTCGATCGCGCGTTGCCGCACATCGGCGACGGCCTGAAGCCCGTGCAGCGGCGCATCGTCTATGCGATGAGCGAGCTCGGCCTGTCGGCCGCCTCCAAGCACAAGAAATCGGCGCGCACGATCGGCGACGTCATCGGCAAGTTCCATCCGCACGGCGATTCCGCTGCGTACGAAGCGATGGTGCTGATGGCGCAGTCGTTCTCGTATCGCTATCCGCTGGTCGACGGGCAGGGCAACTTCGGCTCGCCGGACGAGCCGAAATCGTTCGCAGCGATGCGCTACACCGAGTCGCGCCTCACCCGCTACGCGGCGCTGTTGCTGTCGGAGCTGGGGCAGGGCACCGTCGAGTGGCAACCGAACTTCGACGGCACGCTCGAAGAGCCGGTGTTGCTGCCGGCGCGAGTGCCCAACGTGCTGCTGAACGGCGCCACCGGCATCGCAGTCGGCATGGCTACCGACATTCCGCCGCACAACCTGCGCGAGGTCGTGAACGCCTGCGTGCTGCTGCTCGACGAGCCCGACAGCACGCTCGGCGACCTGTGCAAGAAGATCAAAGGTCCGGACTTCCCGACCGGCGGCGAGATCATCACGCCGTCCGCCGAGATCCGCGCGATGTACAAGAGCGGCAACGGCTCGATCCGTGCGCGCGCCGTGTATGAAATCGAAGATGGCGAGATCGTCATCACGCAGCTGCCCTATCAGGTTTCCGGCAGCCGCGTGCAGGAGCAGGTTGCCGCGCAGCTGCAGGCGAAGAAGCTGCCGATGGTCGAGACCATCCGCGACGAGTCGGATCACGAGCATCCGACGCGCATCGTGATCGTGCCGCGCTCGAACCGCGTCGACACCGAGCAGCTGATGGCGCACCTGTTCGCCACCACCGACCTCGAGCGCACCTACCGCGTCAATCTCAACATCATCGGCCTCGACGGCAAGCCGAAGGTGATGGACCTGAAGGGGCTGCTGGAGGAGTGGCTGCAGTTCCGCAGCGATACGGTCACCCGCCGCATCAACTGGCGGCTGGAGAAGGTGCGCGCACGGCTGCACATCCTCGACGGCCTGCTGGCGATCTACCTGAATCTCGACGAGGTGATCCGGATCATCCGCCGCGAGGACGAGCCGAAGCCGGTGCTGATGAAGCGCTTCAAGCTGAGCGACATCCAGGCCGAGGCGATCCTCGAGACCAAGCTGCGCCACCTCGCCAAGCTCGAAGAGATGAAGATCAAGGGCGAGCAGAACGAGCTCAAGGCGGAAGAAGAAGAGCTCGACAAGATCGTGCGCAGCAAGGCGCGGCTCAAGAAGCTCATCCGCGAAGAGCTGCTGGCCGCCGCGGAAGAGTTCGGCGACGACCGCAGGAGCCGCATCATCGAGCGCGCGGCGGCGCAGGCCATCGACGAAACGGAGCTGGTTACCAGCGAGCCGGTCACGGTCGTGCTGTCGCAGCGCGGCTGGGTGCGCGCCGCGAAAGGTCATGATCTGGATCCGATGTCGCTCTCGTACAAGACCGGCGATTCGTTCCAGGCGGCCGCGCGCGGCCGCAGCACGCAGCTGGCAGTCTTTCTCGACAGCACGGGTCGCGCATACAGCCTGGTCGCGCACTCGTTGCCATCGGCGCGCGGACAGGGCGAGCCGCTGTCGGGCCGTCTCGATCCGCCGGAGGGCGCGACGTTCGCCGGCGTGCTGATCGGCGAGCCGGACGACCGCTGGGTGGTGGCTTCGGACGCCGGCTACGGCTTCGTGGTCAAGCTCGGCGAAATGCATTCGCGCAATCGCGCCGGCAAGACGGTGCTGAGAGTTCCGGAGGGCAGCGGCGTGCTTGCGCCGGCGCAGCTTCCCGCAGCGGATGAAGCACTGCTGTGCGTGGTGAGCACCGAGGGCAAGATGCTGGCGTTCCCCGTCAAGGATCTGCCGGAGCTGCCGCGCGGCAAGGGCAACAAGATGTTCGGCCTGTCGTCGAAGAAGGTCGCGAGCCGCGAGGAATACCTGGCGGCGATCGCAATCGTCGCGCCGGAGCAGAGCCTCATCGTGCACTCCAAGGAGCGCAAGATGACGCTCAAATTCGCCGAACTCAAAGACTATCGCGGCGAGCGCGCGCAGCGCGGCGCGGTGTTGCCGCGCGGGTGGCGGACGGTGGAGAGACTGGAGGTTGTGTCAGGCTAAAGCCTGACTCTTCGAAGTCTAGATCGTCACCGACTCCGGCTCGTTGACGAAGTAACCCTGGATGAACTCGATGCCGAGCTGCCACAGCACGGCCATCGTGTTCGCATCCTCGACGCGCTCGGCGATCGTGCTGACCTTCTTGGCTTTCGCCTGATCCACCAGGTCGCGCACGCGCTGCTGCAGGTCCGTATCCACGGCGAGGCCCTGCATCATCGTGCCGTCGACCTTGATGAAGTCCACCGGCAGGTGCGACAGCAGGCGGCGCGGATCGCGCCCGGCGCCGAAATGCTCGAGCGCGAAGCGGAAGCCGTCGCGACGCAGGCCGGCTGCGAGGTCGGTCACGTCGGCCAGGTACTCCGTCGCCACCTGCTCGCTGACCTGGAACGCGATGCGCTGCGCATCGACGCGCGTCGCCTTCAACTGGTTCTGCAGCCACGGCAGCAGCGACTTGTCGCGCACGGAGTCCTTCGACAGGCGCACGAACAGCAGATTCACCGGCCGGCTGGCGCAGAACGTCATGGACGCGCCGATCACCCAGCGGTCGATGTTCTTCATCAGGTCGTTGCGCTCGGCCGCGGGCAGGAATTCCGACGGCAGCACTTCCGAGCCCTGTTCGTCGACCATGCGCACCAGCACGTCGAACATGCCGCGGTCCTCGCCCATCAGGCTCGCGATCGGCTGCTGCATCAGGCGGAAGCGGTTCTCCATCAGCGCCGCGCGGATGTAACGCACCCAGATCCCGTCGGCTGCCTGCTGGCGCGTGTCCTCGTCCTGAGTGTCGATGATCGCGACGCGCGCGCCGCCGGCGGCCTCGGCGTTGCGCCGCGCAGCGAGCGCGTCGTTGACCGAGCGCGCCGGATCGGGTGTGCGCACGTCGATCATGCCGATGCCGACACTGCACGTGCAGGAAGTCTGCTTGTCGACGGCGCGGAACACCTGCGCGCCGACCTTGCGGATCAGGTTGTTGGCCCAGGTCTCGACGTCGCGCTGCGTGCCGCGCTCCATCAGCAGCACGAACGTGCCGTCGCCGAAGCGACCGAACAGGTCGTTTGCCTGGCGCGTCTCGGCGATCAGCCCGGCGAACTGGCTGATGAACTCCTCGATCGCCAGCGGGCCGACGTCCTCGGCGAGCGTATCGAGCTTGTCGGGCTGGATCGCAACGATCTGCCGGATGCCTGCCTTGATTGGTTGCGACAGCGCCTGCTGCAGCTGCTGGATGAAGAAGCGCCGTTGCAATGCGCCGGTGGCGGCATCGCGCTCGAGAGCGTCTGTCAGCTGCTCGTTGATGCTGCCGGCGTCGCGCTTCGTCGACGCAACGGACAGGCGTACCGCGGGATCGCCCTCGAAGTCGACGCGCGACAGCTCGATATCGAGCGGCACGCCGGTGCCGTCGGCGAGCACCGCCGTGGCGCGCAGCGAATGGTTTGACCACTTGCCTTGCAGGCAGGCGACCAGCGCGCCTTTGATCGCTGCGTGCGCTTCGGCGTCGAAAGCGTCCATCAGCGGCGTGCCGAGAATCGCATCGACGTCCGGCAGGCCGTACAGCTCGAGCCACGCGGGATTGGCGTCGACCACGATGCCTTCCTGCACGTGCGCGATCGCGTCCGCCGAGCCGGCCATGAACGACTTCAACTGGTCGTGGTATTCGCGCGCCGAGCTGATCGTGCGGTTCAGCTCCTGCGCGCGGTGGTGCGCTTCGAGCTCGCGTGTCACGACCAGTCGCAGTCGCAGCGGGTTCATCAGCGTCACCGCATCGCGCGCGCCTTGCTGCATCGCTGACGCGATCACGTCTTCGTCGATCTGGTCGCGCGCGATCAGCACCGGCACGTCGGCGCCGAACTGCTTGCACACCGCCATCACTTTGGCCGTGTCCGCCGGATCCTGGCCGACGAACGCGACCAGCATGTGGGCGTTGATCTGCGTCAGCGCCTCGCCGAGATCGTTGAGCTCCCGAATCCAGTTACAACGCACCGCCAGGCCGGCGTTGCGCAGCGTGCTGTTGATGGCTTCGACGTTGTCCTGATGCCGGGTCAGGACGATCATCGGCACCGCGCTTTGTTCGGCCAAAAGACGATCTCCGCTTCTTTACGGGAAGTCTAGCATTCGCACCGGGCGGTCCTCTGTGACACCGACGGCAGTCTTGGCCGGCGCGCCGGCAACTTCGCGGACCAGTCGCGGCACCAGGTAGCCGGGAAGGCGAGCGGCCAGCTCCCGGTGCAGGGTGAGCGCGCGGCTTGCTGCGACGTCGAAGTGTGCAGCCCCTTGTACCTTGTCCAGCAGGTGCAGGTAGTAGGGGAGAACGCGTGCAGCAAACAGCGATTCGCTCAGGTCGGCGAGGGCTGCGACCGAATCGTTGACGCCGGCGAGCAGCACCGACTGGTTCAGCACCGTGGCGCCGGCCGCTGCCAGGTCCGCGCAAGCACGGCGCACCTGCGCGTCGATCTCGTTCGCGTGATTGGCGTGGATGACGACGACTTTCTGCAGCGGGATGCCGGCGAGCCACGCCAGCAGGCCTGCATCGACGCGCTCGGGCAGCACGACGGGGTAGCGCGTGTGCACGCGCAGGCGGCGAACGTGCGGCACCGCCTGCAGTGCATCGGTCAATTGTGCGAGGCGACGGTCGCTCAGGCTCCAGGGATCGCCGCCGCTCAGGATCACCTCCTGAATCTGCGGATCGGCGCGCACCTTCGCGAGCACCGGCTGCCAGCCGTGGCGCAGCGCCGACTGCTCTGCATAGGGGAAATGTCGTCGAAAGCAGTAGCGACAGTGCACGGCGCACGCACCGGTCGCGACGACGAGCGCGCGGCCCTGGTACTTGTGCAGGAGCCCCGGCGCGGCACTGCTGTCGAGATCGCCAACCGGGTCCGCGCCGAAGCCCGCAGCCTGCACCAGCTCCGCGGCGCCCGGCAGAACTTGCAACAGCAACGGATCGCGAGGATCGCCGTGGCGCATGCGAGCGACATAGCCGCGGGGCACGCGCAATGGGAAATCCCGGGCGGCCGCATGTGCCGGGCCGGTGAGCTCCGGATCGAGCCCGAGCACGGAGCAGAGCTCGGCGGGATCGGTGATCGCGTCGGCGAGCGCCTGTTGCCAGGTCGGGGGAGGAGCGGGATCGAACTGGATAGAGGGGGAGGTTGCGGCTATCATCTGCGCCCCTTTTGGGGTTAACCCCTCATTTTAATTGGTCCACGGTGCCAAATGGGCAGCTTCTCCACGAACGAATTCAAGTCCGGATTGAAGATCATCCTCGAGAACGATCCGTATTCGATCGTCGAGAACGAGATGGTGAAGCCCGGCAAGGGCCAGGCCTTCAACCGCGTCAAGGTGCGTAATCTCAAGACCGGCCGCGTCATCGAGCGCACGTTCAAGTCCGGCGACAGCGTCGAGGCCGCGGACGTGGTCGAGACGGAGATGCAGTATCTCTACGCCGACGGCGAGTTCTGGCACTTCATGGTGCCGGACACCTTCGAGCAGTACACCGCCGGCAAGGAAGCGTTGGGCGAGGGCGCCATCTGGCTGAAGGACGGCATGAACTGCACCGTCATGTTGTGGAACGGCGTGCCGCTGAACGTCACACCGCCGGCCCACGTCGAGCTCAAGATTGTCGAGACCGATCCCGGCCTGCGCGGCGACACCGCGACCGGCGGTGCAAAGCCGGCGAAGTTGGAGACCGGCGCAGTGGTGCGCGTGCCGCTGTTCATCAACGAAGGTGAAATCATCCGCGTCGATACGCGCACCGGCGAGTATCTGTCGCGCGGCAAGGCGTGACAGGGGAGTCAGGCTTCAGCCTGACACTACAGCGCCTTCAACAACGTCGCGACGATCTTTTCCAGTCCCGCCTGATCCTGCGCATCGAAGCGCGCGAACTTCGGGCTGTCCACGTCCAGCACGCCGATGAGCTCGTTGCCTCGCAGGATCGGCACGACGATCTCTGAATTCGACGCCGAGTCGCACGCGATGTGCCCAGCGAACTCGTGCACGTTCTCGACGATCACCGGCGCACGGCGCGCGGCCGCCGTGCCGCACACCCCCTTGCCCAGCGCGATCCGCACGCACGCCGGCTTGCCCTGGAACGGACCCACGACCAGCTCGCCGTCCTTCAGCAGGTAGAAGCCCACCCAGTTCAGGTCGGGCATCGAGTAATAGAGGAGCGACGCCGTGTTCGCGAGATTCGCGATCAGGTCGCGCTCGCCTTCGGTCAACGCGCGCACTTGCGCGGCAATTTCGGCATACAGCGCGGGCTTCGGCTGGTTGGAATCGACGATTCTTTCGGACTCGTGCATGGTCAGGCCCTGTCGAATGGGAAGGCGAGCACTTCGTCGATGTGCCGCGCGCCGACGGCGCACATGACGAGGCGATCGAATCCGAGCGCCACGCCGGAGCATTCCGGCAGCCCGTGCTCGAGCGCTGCCAGGAAATTCTCGTCGATCGGCACGGTCGGCAGGCCGCGGCGCGTCCGCTGGGCCACATCGCTCTCGAAGCGCGTGCGCTGCTCCTGCGGGTCGCCGAGCTCGTGAAAGCCGTTGCACAGCTCGATACCGTCCAGGTAGGCCTCGAAACGCGAAGCAATGTGGCCATGGACGCGCGCCAGGGCCGCCTGCGAAGCCGGATAGTCGTAAATGAAAGTCAGTCGCTCGAGCCCGAGCTGCGGACCGACCAGTGTGCCCATGATCAGGTCGAGGCACGCATCGCGATCCTGCGTCACGTCGTGCGGCACGTCGATGCCGGCGCTGTGCAATCGGGCGACCAGCATCGGCGTGGAGTCGTGAAAGACATCCACTCCTGCGTGCAGCTGCATCGCTTCGCGATAGGTGAGTCGCTCGGCGCGATCGAACTGTCGCGAGGCGGGCAGCACTGCGCCGATCAGCCGCTCGACGTCGGACATCAGCGAGTGATGGTCGTAGCCGACGCGGTACCACTCGATCATCGTGAACTCTGGATTGTGCCAGCGACCGCTTTCGCCATCGCGGTACACCTTGCAGATCTGCCAGATGTCGCCACACCCGGCCGCCAGCAGCCGCTTCATCGCGTACTCGGGCGAGGTTTGCAGGAACCCGGGACGCCCGCCGGCGACTGCGGGAACGCTGGCGATATGCACGTCGGTCACGGCGGACGCGCTCAATGCAGGCGTATCGACTTCGAGCGCGCGAGTTGCGGCGAAGTATTCGCGCGCCGCGCGCAGCATCGCCGCCCGCACTTCGAGCGTCGCGATGGAAGCTGTCGGATGCCAGCTCATCGCGACACCGCCCGACCGATGGGCCGGCCCAACTGCACCGTCGCGTCGGCGACCAGCGTCCGATCCCACGCGATGCGATTGCGCTCGAACAGCAGCACGACAGTCGATCCCATGTTGAAGCGGCCCAGCTCCTCGCCCTTGGCGAATTGCCGCCCGACGCCGGTGGCGATGCGCACGGGCGCCTTGCGCCCGCGCGGAGGCGGATTCACTTCGCCGCAATGTACCGTCTCGATACTCCCGACGAACAGCGCGCCGACCAGGATCACGGCCATGCGGCCGAGCGGTGTCGCGAAATCGCAGATCAAACGCTCGTTGCGTGCGAAGACACGCGGCACGGCGCGAACGGTCGTGGCGTTTACGCTGAACAAATCTCCCGGCACGTACAGATTGCCGCGCGCAGCGCCGGCATATGGCATGTGAATGCGGTGATAGTTGTATGGAGCAAGGTAGATGCACGCAAAGCTGCCGCCGCGATAGATCTCGACGGCTGCTGCGTCGCCGCCGAGCAGGTCCTGGAGCGAATAGCGGTGACCCTTGGCCTGCAGCAGCAGATCGTCCTCGAGCGGGCCGCATTGGCTGACCGTGCCGTCGACCGGGCTGACGATCGCGTCGTTATCGGCGTCGATCGGCCGCGCGCCGGAGCGCAGCGCGCGCGTGAAGAAGTCGTTGAAGCTGCGATAGGCGAACGGATCCGGCTGCACCGCCTCGGCCATGTTCAGCGTGTAGTTGCCGAGGAAGATCCGCAGAAAAGTATTCCTGACCCAGCGCGACTCGCTGCGCGCGACGGCGTAGATCACGCGGGACAAGGCGTGCTTCGGCAGCACGTACTGGAGCGTGGCGAACCAGCTCATCCGGCGATCCGCCGGTAGTCTGCCGCGATCAGCTTCGGCGTGTGCGGCGCCGAGAACAGCGCACGCAACGCGCCGTCGGGATCGACGAGGAACACCGAGTTGCTGTGATCGACTGTGTAGTTGTCGCCGTCGAGCGGTCGAGTTGCGACGAGCACGCCCATGCGCTGAGCGAGCTCGTCGATGGCGGGCTTCGCGGCCGTCGCGCCGAGGAACGACGGATCGAATGTCTTGACGTAGGCCGCGAGGCGCTCGGGCGTGTCGCGCTCCGGGTCGACCGAGATCATGACGACCTGCGGGCGCGACTGCTCGGGCAGGTCGGCCAGGAGCTTGCGCGTCTGCGCCAGCGCCGTCATGGTGATCGGACAGGCGTCCGGACAGCTGGTGAAGCCGAAGAACACGAAGCTCCAGCTGCCGCGCAGCCGCTCCGTGCCGAACGGCCGGTTGTCCTGATCGACGAGCGCGAGCGGCGGCAGCGGCCGCGGCGGCGTGAGCAGCGTCGCAGTCGTGAGTGCGGACTGCGCGCTGGTTTGCTGCTGGAACAGCCAGCGCGCCGACAGAATGCCGCTGGCCACGGCTACAATGGCGACAACGGCTGCGAGTGCGATCGACTGAGTTCGTGACATCGGTTCCTCGTGGCGCGAATTATCGCACGGCGATCATGAACCCGACTCCCCATCCGCCCGGCCCGCCGCCGGTCACGCTCCCCGCGCCGGATCCGGCGACGGTCGAGCAGTTGATTCACTACGGCACGTTGCTGTTCGAGCAGTCGCAGCTGTGGTTCGGGCACGGCAGCGACAACGCGTTCGACGAAGCGGCCGAGCTCGTGTTCTTCGGCGCGGGCCTGCGGCACGAGGACGCGGCCGATGCTTACGGCGAGCAGCTCGGTGCAGCCGAGCGCGCCACGGTGCTCGCGTTGTTCGAGCGACGCATTCGCGAGCGCATCCCGGCTGCGTACCTCACGCATCGCATGTGGTTCGCGGGGCACGAGTTTTACGTGGACGAGCGCGTGCTGGTGCCGCGCTCGCCGATTGCCGAGCTCGTCGAAGCGCAATTTCAGCCGTGGATCGCGCCGGGGAGCATCCGCCGGATTCTCGACATCGGCACCGGCTCGGGCTGCATCGCTATCGCCAGCGCGCTGGCCGTACCGCAGGCGCGGGTCGATGCCAGCGACGTTTCCGACGCCGCGCTCGCAGTGACGGCGATCAATATCGACAGGCTTGGCGTAAGAGAGCGCGTGCGCGCCATTCGCTCGGACGTGTTCGCTGGTCTGCGCGGCGAGCGCTACGACATCATCGTCTCGAATCCGCCGTACGTCGGCGACGCGGAAATGGCGGACCTGCCGGAGGAGTATCGGCACGAGCCGGAGGCGGGCCTGCATTCCGGCGTCGACGGGCTCGACGTGGTGCGCCGGATCCTGAGCGGCGCGGCCGCGCACCTCGAGCCGCACGGCATTCTCATCGTGGAGGTCGGCAACTCCGAGGCGGCGCTGACGGCGGCGTTCCCGCAGGCGCCGTTCACGTGGCTGGAGTTCGAGCGCGGCGGCGGCGGGGTATTCCTGCTGAGCGCGGAACAACTAGAATCGCTGCATGTCCGGTAATTCCTTCGGCAAGCTGTTCACCGTCACGACGTTTGGCGAAAGCCACGGCCCGGCGCTCGGCTGCATCGTCGACGGGTGCCCGCCGGGACTGGAGCTCACGGAGCAGGACATCCAGCCCGAGCTGGAGCGGCGGCGCACCGGCACTTCGCGCCACACGAGCCAGCGCAAGGAACCCGACCAGGTCCGCATCCTCTCGGGCGTGTTCGAAGGGCGCACGACCGGCACGCCGATCGGCCTCGTGATCGACAACGAAGATCAGCGCTCGCGCGACTACGAGAAGATCAAGGATCGCTTCCGTCCGGGCCATGCCGACTACACGTATCAACAGAAGTACGGCTTTCGCGACTACCGCGGCGGCGGCCGCTCGTCCGCGCGCGAGACCGTCATGCGGGTCGCGGCCGGTGCGATCGCGCGCAAGTACCTGCGCATGCGGATCGGGGTGGTCATTCAGGGCTATCTCGCCCAGCTCGGGCCGCTGCAGCTGGAACCCAAGTCGCTCGCGAGCGTGTACGACAACCCGTTCTTCTGCCCGGACCCGTCGCGCGTGGACGAGCTCGATGCGTACATGACCGAGCTGCGCCGCTCGGGCGACTCGGTCGGCGCGCGCGTCAATGTCATCGCGACCGGCGTGCCGCCCGGGCTCGGCGAGCCGGTGTTCGACAAGCTCGATGCCGACATCGCCCACGCCATGATGGGTATCAACGCCGTCAAGGGAGTCGAGATCGGCGCGGGATTCGCCGCCATCGAGCAGAAGGGCAGCCAGCATCGCGACGAGATGTCGCCGCAAGGATTCCTGTCGAACAATGCCGGCGGCGTGCTCGGCGGCATCTCCTCCGGGCAGGACATCGTGGTGAGCATCGCGCTCAAGCCGACGTCCAGCATCATCATCCCGGGGCGCACGATCGACGAGCAGGGCGCGAGCGTCGAGATCGTCACGACCGGTCGTCACGATCCGTGCGTCGGCCTGCGCGCGACGCCGATCGCCGAGGCGATGCTCGCACTCGTATTGATGGATCACTATCTGCGCCACCGCGCGCAGAACGCGGACATTGTCGCAAAAACTCCTAGGATTCCGCCGCGCGCGTAACGAGTTAGGGGCAGGTCTCACGTCCGTTTTGCGAGCCGCGCACCTTATCGGCGCACGGGGTTTCATGTAGTGTTCGCCCAGCGGAAAACGGGTGCCGCTCCTTGGGAATATGAGCAGACGTTGGAATGTAGCGGTGGTCGGAGCGACCGGCCTCGTGGGCGGCAACATGCTGTCGATCCTCGAACAACGGGCGTTCCCCGTCGGCGAGGTTCATGCGGTCGCAAGTGCGCGCTCGGTCGGGCGAGCGGTGCGTTTCCAGGGGCGCGAGCTGCCGGTCCAAGACCTGGAGACGTTCGATTTCTCCAGGGTGCAGATCGGGCTGTTCTCGGCTGGCGCCAGCGTCTCCAAGGTGCACGCCGTGCGCGCCGCCAAGGCGGGCTGCGTCGTAGTCGATAACACCTCGCAGTTTCGTTACCAGGACGACATTCCGCTGGTCGTGAGCGAGGTGAACCCGCACGCGATCGCCGGTTACCGCAAGCACAACATCATCGCCAACCCGAACTGCTCGACCATGCAGATGCTGGTGGCGTTGAAGCCGCTGCACGACGTCGCGCAGATCGAGCGCATCAATGTCGCGACCTACCAGTCGGTCTCCGGCGGCGGGCAGAAGGCGATCGACGAGCTCGAACAGCAGACCGCGACGCTCGCGCAGGGCGGCAGCGTCACGCCAAAAGTCATCGCGAAGCAGATCGCATTCAATTGTGTGCCGCAAATCGACGTGTTTCTCGACAACGGCTACACCAAGGAAGAGATGAAGATGTTCTGGGAGACCCAGAAGATCATGGAAGACTCATCGATCCGTGTGAATGCCACCGCCGTGCGAGTGGGCGTCTACGTCGGGCACTCGGAAGCGGTGCACATCGAGACGCGCCGCAAGCTGACCGAGGCGCAGGCCCGGGAAATCCTCGGACGGGCGCCAGGGGTCGTGCTGATCGACGAGCGCAAGCCGGGGGGCTATCCGACGGCCGTGACCGAGGGGGCGGGCACCGATCCTGTGTACGTGGGTCGCATCCGCGAGGACATCTCGCACGAGCGAGGTCTGAATCTGTGGATTGTGTCCGATAACGTTCGCAAGGGAGCTGCTTTAAATAGCGTCCAAATCGCCGAAATTTTGGTGAAAGATTACTTGTAAGCTATATTTGCGCGCGCAAAGTCAAGAAGCACATGAGCT
>DATEML010000264.1:0-13491 GCA_035275585.1 Steroidobacteraceae bacterium
TCGCGGACGGCTTCGACACGCCCGCCGCGGCGAACTTCGATTCCAAGTGGAATCTGTACGTGCTCGACACGGCGCGCGGCGAAGTCGTGCGTGTCGACATTCGCAGCGGCAGGAAACAAGTGCTCGCGCGTCTCGCGACCGCGCTCGACAATCTCGCGATCGACTCGCACGACCGCATGTTCGTCTCGAACATGGCGGACAACGGCATTCAGGAAGTCGATGTGCGCACCGGTGCAGTGCGCCAGGTGGTCAAGGGCACGCTCGCGAGCCCGCTCGGCATCGCTGCCGTTACCGACGGCGCGCGGGATACGCTTTACGTTGCCGATGTGTTCGCGTTGCGTAGTGTGGATGCGAGCCAGGGGAAGGTTACCGACATCGCGCGCTCGCATGCCGCCGCCACTCCCATTGGCTATCCGGTGGCGATCACGGCGAACGCGCGCCACGTCATCGTCACGAACAACGAAGGTCCAGTGCAGCGCTACGAGCGCAGCACGATGCGGCTCATGCAGAGCTGGAGCGACACTCACGCGGGCAACGCGATCGAGATGCCTTCCGGCACTCTGGTCGTCGCCGAGACGACCCAAGGCAAGCTGAGCAGGATCACCGGCACCGGCGCAGGCGAGCAGCGCTCACAGATCGTCGGCGATCTCGCCGCGCCGCTCGGGCTCGCAATCGCCGGCCAGAATGCCGTCTACGTCAGCGAGATGGCGGCGGGGCAGGTGTCCTGGGTCGACGTCGCCAGCGGCGAGCGGCGCGTGATCGCGAAAGGTCTCGATCGGCCGCAAGGCATCGCGACGGACGGGTCAGCCGTGCTCGTCGTCGAGGCGGGCAAAGGGCAGCTCGTGCGAGTCGAGCCGCGCAGCGGCGCTGTCGAGGTGGTCGCTCGCGGCCTGCCGATCGGCCTGCCGAACGTGCCGATCACGCTGGCCGGTGTCGCCGTCGGCGCCGGCGGCACGCTCTATGTAACCTCGGACGTGGAGAATTCGATCTGGCGGCTGAAGAAGAAGTGAGCCTCGTCCAGCCTCAGCTCGCTGTTGCGATCCCGACCGCAGCGAGCGCGTCGAGCAGCAGCGGCGCCGTGTACGGTTTGACCAGCACCGTGACGCGCTGATCTCCGGCAAAAAGCTCACGCAGCTCGCGACCGCTGCGGCCGCTGGCGATGACGATCGGCAGATCGGCGCGCAGCGCGCGAATCTCCGCCGCCAGCTCCTGGCCCGGACGATCCGGCAGACCGATGTCGACGAGCGCCGCTCGTACGTCGGGCGATCCCTGCAGTGCCTGCAGCGCTTCCGCGGCCGTCCCGGCCTGGAGCACGCGGAAACCGGCATCTTCGAGCGCGTCCACGGCGAACATGCGCACGAGCAGTTCGTCTTCGACCACGAGGATCGCGGCGATCGGTGCGTCGTTCGAGCTCATTTCGGGTACCCGGGACCAGCCGGGCAGGATGTTCGAGTGCCGCGAGTGTACTGCACGCGCGGGCGGAAGCCGAACCCGGAACCTTCGCGCGGGGCTGCGCATTGAGCCCGTTACGCCGAGGCATATGGGATGGAAATGGGGCGCCGGGGGAGGCAGCGGTGAGACCGGGCATCGCGCATACGATATGACACTCGAGCCATCCACCATTGCGGGCCGCGCACGGGGCCTGCGCGTTCTCATTGTCGAGGACGAATCGCTCGTGAGCCTGTTCCTGCAGGGCGTGCTGCAGGACCTTGGCCACAGCGTTTCCGGCGTCGCGCCTTCGCTGCGGACCGCGCTGGCAATCGCGGCCGGCACGCCCAGCGACCTGGCGATCGTCGACATCGGCCTGGCGGGCGACGGCGGCGACGGGATCGACGCTGCGATCGCCCTGCGCAGCCGCCATGGCATTCCCGCCCTGCTGATGACCGGCGCCTCGTTCGACGAGGTCGGCCCGCGCCTGTACGACGCGCAGCCGGTCGGCTTCCTGAGCAAGCCTTATACGGAGAGCGACGTCGCGACGGCGTTGCAGTCGGCATTGGAGCGGATGTCAGCGGCGTGAGCGGCAATTTCGCGACTTTCGGGAGATCGGAATCATGGGGAGCGCAGTGATCGAAACTGCCTTGCACAGCGACGGCGCGCGCGGGGGCGCAGGGGCCGCGCTGGAACGCCGCGAAATACTCAGGGCCCTGCGCCTGCTGCGCCGTGGAGATTTTTCAGTGCGGCTGCCGGCGGACCTCAGCGGCCTCGACGGCGAGATCGCCTGCGCCTTCAACGAAGTGGTCGAGCTCAACGACGCCATGACCCGCGATTTCGAGCGCGTCAGCGTCATGGTCGGACGCGAGGGCATGATCGCCGAGCGCGCGCACGTGCATGGCGCGACCGGCTCCTGGGCGCAGTGCGTGGATTCGATCAACCGCCTGGTCGGCGACATGTCGTACCCGGTCTCCGAAGTGGCGCGCGTGATCGGCGCGGTCGCGCGCGGCAACCTGTCGCAGTCGATGAACCCGGAAGTGGACGGCCGGCCGGTGCGCGGCGAATACCTGCGCATCAGCGGCGTCGTGAACACGATGGTCGACCAGCTCGCCTCGTTCGCTGCCGAAGTGACGCGCGTTGCGCGCGAGGTGGGCACTGAGGGCAAGCTCGGCGGCCAGGCGCACGTCCGCGACGTGGCCGGCATCTGGAAGGATCTGACCGACTCCGTCAATCACATGGCGGCGAACCTGACCGGCCAGGTGCGCAACATCGCCGAAGTGTCCACGGCCATCGCGCGCGGCAATCTCTCGAAGAAGATCACGGTCGACGTCAAGGGCGAGATCCTCGAGCTGAAGGACACCATCAATACGATGGTGGACCGGCTCAACAGCTTCGCATCCGAAGTCACGCGCGTCTCGCGCGAGGTCGGCACGGAAGGCAAGCTCGGCGGCCAGGCGCGCGTCGAAGGCGTCGCCGGCACCTGGAAGGACCTGACCGACAACGTCAACCACATGGCCGCGAACCTCACCGGCCAGGTGCGCAACATCGCCGAAGTCACGACGGCGGTGGCGAGCGGCAATCTCTCGAAGAAGATCACGGTCGACGTGCAGGGCGAGATCCTGGAACTGAAGAACACCGTCAACACGATGGTGGATCAGCTCAACAGCTTCGCTTCCGAAGTCACGCGCGTCGCGCGCGAGGTGGGCACCGAGGGCAAGCTCGGCGGCCAGGCGAAGGTCGACGGCGTCGCGGGCACCTGGAAGGATCTGACCGATAACGTCAACCACATGGCGGCGAACCTCACCGGCCAGGTGCGCAACATCGCCGAGGTCGTCACCAGCGTCGCGAACGGCGATCTGAAGCGCAAGCTGGTCGTCGAAGCGAAGGGCGAGATCGCGGCGCTCGCGAACACGATCAACGGGATGATCGACACGCTCGCAACTTTCGCGGCGCAGGTCAGCAATGTCGCGCGCGAAGTCGGCACCGCGGGCAAGCTCGGCGGCCAGGCGAGCGTGCCGGGCGCCGCGGGCTTGTGGCGCGATCTCACCGACAACGTGAATCAACTCGCGGCCAATCTCACGACGCAGGTGCGAGCGATCGCCGAAGTCGCGACCGCGGTCACGAAGGGCGACCTGACGCGCTTCATCACGGTGGAAGCCTCGGGCGAGGTGGCTGCGCTCAAGGACAACATCAACGAGATGATCGGCAATCTCAAGGACACGACCCAGAAGAACACCGAGCAGGACTGGCTCAAGACGAACATCGCCTTCTTCAACCGCCTGCTGCAGGGCCAGCGCAACATCCGGCACGTCTCGAACCTGATCCTGTCGCAGCTCGTGCCGCTGGTGAACGCGCACCAGGCGCTCTTCTACGTGACGCGCCAGCAGGACGGCGAGAACGTGCTGGAACTGGCTGCGAGCTATGCAGCGCCGAACCGGCGCCGGCCGCCGCAGCGCCTGCGGCTCGGCGACGGCCTCATCGGCCAGTGTGCGGCGGACAAGCGCGTCATGCTGCTGCAGGACGCGCCGCACGACTACATGCGCATCAGCTCCGGCCTCGGCGAGGCCCGGGCTTCGACGATCATCATTCTGCCGGCGCTGTTCGAAGGAGAAGTGAAGGCGGTGCTGGAGCTCGCATCGTTCGAGCGCTTCAGCGCGATCCACACGCTGTTCCTCGATCAGCTGATGGAGAGCATCGGCATCGTGCTCAACACGCTCGCGGCCAACATGCAGACCGAGGCCTTGCTCGCGCAGTCGCAGCTGCTCACCGCGGAGCTGCAGAGCCAGCAGGGCGAGCTGAAGAACACCAACGACCGCCTGGAGCAGCAGGCAACGACGCTGCAACGCTCGGAAGACCTGCTGCGGACTCAGCAGGAACAGCTGCGCGCCAAGAATGAAGAGCTGGTCGAGAAGGCGAACCTGCTGTCGTGGCAGAACAAGCAGGTCGAGGCGAAGAACCAGGAGGTCGAACGCGCCAAGAAGCTGCTGGAGGAAAAGGCCGAGCAGCTGGCGCTGATCTCGAAGTACAAGAGCGAGTTCCTCGCGAACATGTCGCACGAGCTGCGCACGCCGCTCAACAGCCTGCTGATTCTCTCGAAGCTGCTCGCGGACAACGCCGACGCGAACCTGAGCTCGCGGCAGATCGAATTCGCGCAGACGATCCATCGCGCCGGCAGCGAGCTGCTCGCGCTGATCAACGACATCCTCGACCTGTCGAAGATCGAGTCCGGTATGGTCACGCTCGACGTCGGCACCGTGCAGTTCGCCGAGGTCGCCGGCAATCTGCAGCGCGGCTTCGACCAGATCGCCAGCGACAAGAACCTGAGCCTGGGCGTGCGCCTCGATCCGCAGCTGCCGCGCGCGACCGTCACCGACGAGAAGCGCTTGCTGCAGATCCTGAAGAACCTGCTGTCGAACGCCTTCAAGTTCACGCATCAGGGCGGCGTGGAGCTGGCGATCGAGCGCGCGACCGGCGGCTGGAGCCCGGGACATCACGCGTTGAACGCGGCTGCCACCGTCGTCGCCTATTCGGTCACCGACACGGGCATCGGCATTCCGGCCGACAAGCTGCGCGTGATCTTCGAGGCGTTCCAGCAGGCCGACGGCACGACCAGCCGCAAGTACGGCGGCACCGGACTCGGCCTGTCGATCAGCCGCGAGATCTGCCGCCTGCTCGGCGGCGAGATCGCGGTCGAAAGCGCGCCCGGCAAGGGCAGCCGCTTCACGCTGTACCTGCCGATCGCCTACGACTTCGGCGCGAACGTGCCGGCCCATGCGGCGCGCCCGGTGCTCGTCGCCGGCCAGCAGGCCGCGCAAGTCGTCGTCGGTCGCGAGGCAACGCCACTGCTCGTGCCCGCGGAGATCACCGACGACCGGCAGAACATCCAGCCGGGCGAGGCGGTGCTGCTGATCATCGAGGACGATGCGAAGTTCGGCCGCATCCTGCTCGACCTCGCGCACGACCGAGGTTTCAAGGCGGTGGTCTCCGCGACTGGCAGCGGCGCATTGTCGCTGGTGCGCCGCTTCAGTCCGGCGCTCATCACGCTGGACATCAACCTGCCCGACATGGACGGCTGGCGGCTGCTCGACATTCTCAAGCGCAGCCCGGACACGCGACACATCCCGATCCACATCATCTCGGTGGAGGATCCGCGCGAGCGTGGCTTGCAGATGGGCGCGTTCTCGGTGCTCGAGAAGCCGGTGGATCACGCGACGTTGCAGCAGGCGCTGGCGCGCACCGAGGAATTCATCGCGCGCCCGGTCAAGGAGCTGTTGCTCGTCGAGGACGACGAGCTGCAATGCGCGGAGATCGTCAGGATCATCGGCAACGGCGACGCCCACGTCACGCAGGTGCACACCGGCGAGGAAGCGCTGCAGCTCTTGCGCGAGCGCTCGTTCGACTGCGCAGTGCTCGACCTGGTGTTGCCGGACATGGACGGTCTGCAGCTGGTCGAGACGATTCGCCGCGACAGCTCGCGGCGCCTGCCGGTCATCGTCCACACGGCCAAGGACGTGAGCTCCGCCGACGAGGCGAAGCTGCGCAACCTGGCCGAGTCGTTCATCCTCAAGGGACCGGAATCGCACCAGCAGCTGTTCGACGAGACCGCGTTGTTCATGCACCGTCACGTCGCAGGCATGAGCGAAGACAAGCGCCGCATCATCGACCTGGCACGGCGGCGCGAGGCGGGACTGGCCGGCCGCCGCGTGCTGATCGTCGACGACGACATTCGCAACATCTTCTCGCTCACCGGCGTGCTCGAGCAGCACCAGGTGCAAGTGGTGCACGCGGAGAGCGGCCGCCAGGGCATCGAGCAGCTGGAGACGACGCCGGACATCGACATGGTGCTCATGGACGTGATGATGCCGGACATGGACGGCTACGAGACCCTGCTGCAGATCCGCCGCCTCGAGCGCTTCCGCAAGCTGCCGATCATTGCGATCACCGCGAAAGCGATGAAAGGCGACCGCGAGAAATGCATCGCCGCCGGCGCATCGGAATACATCTCCAAACCCGTCGACACCGACCAGCTGGTGTCGATGATGCGCGTCTGGCTCGGGCGCGTGTGACGGGCACATGAGCGCCGCCGCGCCCAGGGCCACGATCCTCATCGTCGACGACGAGCCGGACAATCGCTTCGCGTTGTCGCACGTGCTGGCCGAGCTCGAGCAGCGCATCGTCGAAGCCGGCTCGGGCGAGGACGCGCTGCGCTTCCTGCTGCGCGAAGAGTGCGCCGTCATCCTGCTCGACGCGAACATGCCCGGCCTGGACGGCTATGCGACCGCGGAGCTGATCCGCCGCCGCGAGCGCTCGCGCCACATCCCGATCATCTTCGTCAGCGCGATCGACAAGGACGACGAGCACATCGCGCGCGCCTACGCGATGGGCGCGGTCGACTATGTGTTCAAGCCGGTCGACCCGGTGATCCTTCGCTCGAAGATCACGGTGCTCGTCGAGCTGTACCTCAAGAACGAGGAGGTGCGGCGACAGGCGCAGCTCGAGCGCACGCTGCAGGAAGAGAACCTGCGCATCCGCCAGGAAAAGCTCGAAGCCGAGCGCCAGCTGCGGCAGATCGAGGAGCGGCAGACGGCGATCGTCCGTTCGCTGCCGATCGCGGTGTACAGCGCGCGACTGAAGGGTCCGTTCTCCGGGCCGCGCTTCGTCAGCGAGGGCATGGCGCACGCCATCGGGTTCCCGGCCGCGCGGTTCGTCGAGGATCCGGATCTGTGGCCCGAGCGCATTCATCCGGACGACCGCGAGCACGTGCTGCGCGACGTCGCCTCCATCCAGTCGAGCGGCGGCATGTCGACCGAATATCGCTGGATCTGCGCCGACGGCTCGCACCGCTGGTTTCTCGATCGCGCGGTGCTGATCCGCGATCACGCCGGTCAGCCGCAGGAGATCTTCGGCAGCTGCATGGACATGACCGACCACAAGCGCATCGAGCAGCAGCTGTTCCAGGCGCAGAAGATGGAAGCCGTCGGGCAGCTGACGGGCGGTATCGCGCACGACTTCAACAACATGCTCACCGTCGTGATCGGCAACCTCGACGCGCTGGCGCGCGCGTTGCGCGGCACGGGGCGAAACTTCGGACGCGCAGAGATGGCCCTGACGGGCGCCCTCAGCTGCGCCGAGCTCACGCGCAGGCTGCTGGCTTTTGCGCGCCGGCAGCCGTTGCAGCCGAGCTCCGTGCACCTGGGACAGATGTGTCGCAACGTCGCCAAACTCCTCGGCCGTACGCTCGGCGAGCGCATTCGCATCGAGATCAGGGGCGGCGACGCCGGCCTGTGGCAGGTGCTTGCGGATCCCGCGCAGGTCGAGTCTTCGCTGATCAATCTCGCCGTGAACGCGCGCGACGCGATGAGCGAGGGCGGGACGCTCACGATCGAGACCTGCAACATCAGCTCGCACGGCGAGGAGGGCGATATCCCGGCCGGCGACTTCGTCCTGCTCTCAGTGACCGACACCGGCGTCGGAATGACCGCCGACGTGCTGGAACGTGCAGTCGAGCCGTTCTTCACGACCAAGCATCTTGGTCACGGCACGGGTCTCGGGCTCAGCATGGTGTACGGCTTCGTCAAGCAATCCGGCGGGCACGTGAAGATCGAAAGCGCGCCCAACCGCGGCACGCGCGTGCGGTTGTATCTGCCGCGCAGCGAAGCGGCTGTTCAGCTCGCCGCAGTCGCGAGCGAGACGGAGCGGGCGGAGATTTCCGGGCGCGACCGCACGATCCTGCTCGTCGAGGATGACGCGGGAGTGCGCGCGGTGACGGCTGCGATGCTCAAGGAGCTGCAGTTCACGGTCATCGAAGCGGACAACGGCTCGCATGCGCTCGACATCGTCGATCGTCAGCCCGACATCGACCTGCTGTTCACCGACATCGTCATGCCGGGCATGAACGGTTTCGAGCTCGGCCGCCTGGCGCGCGAGCGCCGCCCGCAGTTGCCGGTGCTCTACGCGACCGGATACTCGGCGTCGTATACGGCGCCGGAGAAAGGGGCGGACGTGCTGGCGAAGCCGTATCGGGAAGCGGATCTGCTCACGAAGCTGCGCGTGTTGCTCGCCGCGCAGTCGGCCTCGCGGCAGCTGAATGCCTGAAGAGTCCGGCTTTGGCCTGACTTCTGGTTCTCAAATCCTCTTCGACCTGGGCGCCGCCGGCATCGGCACGCCACCCGGCCCGTTCGCGAACGTCCTCCACGGTGTCGAGCGCTGCATGGCCACTCCCGGCTTGCTCCAGTCGCACACACCGCCGGCGAACACTTTGCTCAGGCGCGCCCACTGCGCGTCGCTGAACGTCATCGAGTAGTCGCTGCGCTTCAGCGGCTTGAGCTGGCACTTCAGCACGTCTTCGGCGAGCGGACCGCCGGCGACCTGCCGCGGCGACGAGAAGTACCTCAGCACCGGATCGGCGTCGCACTTGGCCCAGTCCGTCACTTTCGTCGTGTAGTCGGTGCCGATGTAGCAGAAGTCGAACGCTTCGGCCGGCTTGTGCGACACGACCTTCTGCTCGAGCGGCGTGTTGCTCGTGTCGGCCTTGATCGCGGCGACCCACTTGTCGATCGTCACCAGCGAATCGACCATCAGCTGCGGCGGCGGCAGCAGGCCCGGGCCATAGCGCCAGATCACCTGGTTGCCGTGGCCGCCGTTGACGCGGTCGAGCCGGTCGCGCACCGCGAACGCGCGCCAGTTCATGTGGATGTTCGAGTTGTCGTTGCCGCGCCAGTCGATCATCGGCACCTTCGCCCATTGTTTCGCGTCGCCGATGATGCCGTCCTCATACGCGATGCGCAGCGCTTCGGGGTCCGCGACCATGCGCCCGGCGGTCGACTTCATGTCGACGTCGCTGCCGCCGATCTTCTCGTTGAGCGCAACGAATTCCTCGGCGCTGATCTGCCCCGCGGCGAGCGCCTTCAATCCGTACTGGATGCCGACATTGTCGTTCGTGCGGTTCGCGACTTTCGGATTCGCGCGCTCGGCGCCCCAGATCGCGATCGCATACTCGGGAATCGTGCAGCGCACGCCGTCGGGATTCTTCGCCGCGTCGTAGACCTGGTCGTCCGGCAGCAAACAGTTGTTCGTCGGCTTCTTCGTGCGTGGACTGGTATAGACACCCGGCTCGTTCGAGCTGCCGAACGACATCGCCCACGCCGGACACGCCTTGTCGTCCATGTGCCCCGCGATTGCGGCTTTCTTCGCGGCGATCTGCTGCGGCGTGAGGCTCTGCGTCTGCGCAGCGAATTCCGGCGAGGCGAAGTAATTCCCGAGCAGCACGCAGTCGCTGACCTCCATGCCTGTCGAGTACGAGTCCGGATAGGTGCACGAGGGCTGAATGCCGTCGAGCAGACCGGGATACAGCGACGCGAGCTGCAGTTGCATGATCGAGCCGCCGGAGCAGCCGACGCCGATCGTGTACTTGATCTCGCCATAGCGCTCGATGACGTGCTCTTTGCCCATCATCACGGTCTCGGCCGCCACGACATGGTTCGAGTTCAATTGCTGGTCGGTGTGCGCGCTCACCGCGACGAGATAGCCGCGCGCGAGCCCATAGTCGACCTGCTGCCACGCGCTGTTTGGCGGCAGCTGCCGGTACGGCGTGCCGCTGCCGCCGCCGAACGACCAAAGGAGCTTACGATTCCAGCCGGCCAGTGACGCCTCGCCGCCCGCCGGGTCGTACAACACGGCGAGATCGTAGAGGGCTCGATTCATCACGCCGCGCTCGACCCGCACGATGTACTTCACCTTCGCGCCCTGATCGTTCGTCGTCTCCGCCAGATCCGCGGGCGGCGCTGCGCTCGGGTCGTAGGGCTTGAAGCACGGCGGACCGTTGCTGCGCTGGGAGCACTGTTCGGTCGTGCGATAGAACAGGTGATCCTCGCTCGCGACGTTGCACTGGGCATCGATGGCTGCGGTGCTCAAGCCGCTTGCATTCGATTCCGCGCACACCCACGGCTGCACCTGCGGTCCCGAGAAAATCGGACCGCCGATCGGATGATTCGTGATCGTCAGTCGCGCACCGGTTCGGCCGAGACGCGCGGTGACGACATTCGCTCCGTCCTTGAGGCCGGTGACGAGCCCGACGACCCGCGAGTCCGCACGCTGCTTGAACGCGCCGCTGACATCCCGACCGTCCACGTCGACGCGCAGACCTTCGGCCGCCCCGGCCTTCGGCAACACGACTTCGACGAGCGCATCGCCGCCGCTGACGAGATCGGCACGGTTCGACAGCACGTTGATCTGCAGTCCCGCGCCGGAGCCCGCTCCGGGGCTGCCGGCACACGCGGCCAGCAATCCCGCGGCACAGACCGCTACTGCCCATCGAGCGAGGTGCATGAGCCGTCTCCCGTCGTTGTTTTCACTGCGCGTACTCTAGCGATTCCAGAGCAAAGATTTGTGGTCGGCGGGTTTTACCTGTACAGTGCCGCCCGCTTACAAGCTGCCGTCCGGTCAGCTCGTTCACTCGCTTCGCGGTTTTTCCCACCTCGAAACTCATCTCCGCCTCGACTGGACCTTGCGACGAACCGTCGCACGCGGGCTGGTAGAGGACTCTTGCTTAATGCCATTTACTGCTCTCGGGCTCATGCCCGAACTCACGCGTGCGCTCGCCGACCGCGGTTATTCCGAACCCACGCCCGTACAGACGCGCGTCATCCCTGAAATTCTCGCAGGCCGCGACATCCTCGCCGGCGCCCAGACGGGCACCGGCAAGACGGCCGGCTTTACCCTGCCGATCCTGCAGCTCCTGAACGCCAACGCTCATCCGCCGAAGGCCCCGCGCGCGCTGGTGCTCGTGCCGACCCGCGAGCTCGCGGCCCAGGTGAACGAAAGCGTGCGCGCTTACGGCAAACACTTGCGTCTGCGCACACAGGTCGTCTTCGGCGGCGTCGGTATCCACCCGCAGATCGAAGGTCTGCGCCGCGGCACCGATATTCTGGTCGCGACGCCGGGCCGCCTGCTCGATCACGCGCAGCAACGCACGGTCGATCTGTCGAAGATCGAGATCCTGGTGCTCGACGAAGCGGACCGCATGCTCGACATGGGCTTCATCGCGGACATCCGCCGCGTGATCAAGCTGCTGCCGGCGCGCCGGCAGAACCTGATGTTCTCGGCGACGTACTCCGACGACATCCGGCGACTGGCGCAGAACCTGTTGCGCCAGCCGGTCGAGATCGAAGTCGCGCGCCGCAACGCTGCGGTCGATAGCGTCGAGCAGCGTGCCTACATGGTGCCGAAGGATCAGAAGCGCGCGTTACTGTCGCATCTGATCCACGACGGCGACTGGTCGCAGGTGCTCGTATTCACGCGCACCAAGCACGGCGCCAATCGCCTGACGAAACAACTGCTGGAAGACGGCATCGAGGCCGCCGCGATTCACGGCAACAAGAGCCAGTCGGCGCGCACGCAGGCGCTCGCGGGCTTCAAGAGCTACGACGTGCGCGCGCTGGTCGCGACCGAAGTCGCGTCACGCGGGCTCGACATCAAGGAGCTGCCGCACGTCGTGAACTACGAGCTGCCCAACGTGCCTGAAGACTACGTGCATCGCATCGGCCGTACGGGCCGCGCCGGTGCGACGGGCATTGCCGTGTCGCTGGTCGCGCCGGACGAGATCGGATTGCTGAAGGACATCGAGAAGGTGCTGCGCAAACCGATTCCGCAGCTGCCCGTGCCGCACTTCAAGCGCGCGCAGCCGCAACCGCAACCGCAAAGGGAGACGGCGGCGCCGACGCAACGGCACTCGCAGCCGAAGCAGCAGCAACCGCACGGGCAGCGGAACAACCGCCGCCGGCGCTGGAACCGTTCGCGGCCGCAGGCCTCCGCGCGCTGAGGGCGATCAGCTCACTTCGGCATGTCCGGGCAGGTCCAGGGATCGGTCATCGCGATGTAGGTCTGATCGCGATCCTGCCCCGCGATGCGCAGCGTCAGCTCGTTCGGGCCGGGGGTGATCACTTCCGCCTCGATCGGAATCGTGTCCTCGAGCCAGCGGATGTGATTGCCGGCCACGCCCCACTTGGACACGCGGAAGGTTTCGAAGCACGAATCCATCAGCAGCGTGCGATCCGGCAGGAAGATCAGGATCGAGCCGAGCGGCTTGCCCGACGTCGACGAGCGCCAGATGCGACCGATGAATGCGGGATTGGCAGGTTCGTCGCGCTCCGCCGCCGCCGCGCCGGCCGGTGCTGGAGACTGAGCGGCCGCGGGTTGCGATGGCGCCTGCGAACCGCCGCACGCGCACAGCGCGAGCATCGCCAACGATGAGAGTTGCAGCTTCACCAGAGGTCTTGCACGCATCGTCACTCTCCACGTTTTTCCGCCGGCAGCGCGAACGCGACCAGCCGTCCGGGGGTCCCGACGCCGCCGGTCGCCACGACAATGTACTGTCGCCCGCCGTGCAGATACGTCATCGGAGTGCCGAACGGCGGTTCGCTCATCCGATGTTCCCACACCACGGCGCCGGTTTTCTTGTCGAACGCGCGCATGAAGTATTCAGTCGCCGATAGCGACAGGTCCGGCTTGGTCTGCACCTGGTTCAGAAATAGCAGCGTCTTCGTCGCCAGCGGTCCGCCGCTCGACAGGAACGTGTGGCTCGAAGCACCGAGCGGCGGCAGGTTCAGTGCCTTCAGGTCTGGATGATCGCGCGGTCCGTCGCCGTGGGCGACCTGCCAGGCGATCGTACCCTGGTTGAGATCGATGGCGGTGACGACGCCGTACGGCGGCTTGATGAGCGGCAAGCCGCGTGGACCGGGCGGCCCCGCCGCGCCCCGAATCGTGTACGCGGACTTTTGCGTCCCGTCACTCTTCACGACTGCAGCCAGCGACACGATGTTCGCGGATTGCAGGAACAGATACCCCGTTTCGGGATCGAAAGCGGCCCCGCCCCAGTTCGCGCCGCCCGCCGCACTCGGCATCTGCAGCACGCCCTTCTTGCCGCTCTCGCCGACGACGGTCGGCGGCGTGAACAGCGGGCCTAGCGTGTAGTCGGCCACGATCTGCAGCGCTTCGGCGCGCAGCTCCGGAGTGAAGTCGATCAGATCGTCGGTCGTCAGACCCTGCCGCGCGAACGGCGGC
>DATEML010000265.1:0-6864 GCA_035275585.1 Steroidobacteraceae bacterium
AGGCCGCCATCGAGGCGACCACGCCCGACAGCATCGCCATCGGGTGCGCGTTGTACTGGAAGCCGTTGAAGAATCGCAGCAGCGATTCGTTGATCATCGTGTGGTACTGGACCGCGTGCGTGAACTCGTTGAGCTGGTCGCTGGTCGGCAGCTCGCTGTTGATCAGCAGGTACGCGACTTCGAGGAAGTTGCTCTTCTCGGCGAGCTGGTCGATGGGGATCCCGCGATGCAGGAGCACGCCCTGGTCGCCGTCGATGAAAGTGATGCGGCTCTCGCAGGAGGCCGTCGCCATGAAGCCGGGGTCGAACGTGTAGACGCCGAGGTCGCGGGTGATATTCGCGATGTTCAGCACGTCCGGGCCGAGCGTGCCGCTCTTGATCTCCGCGCTCGACTTCTTGCCGGTCGCGAGGTTGGTCAGCTCAAATTTCTTCTCGGCCATGTCTCGTTCCACTATTGGCCGCGCAGAGTTACACGAGCGCGCCGCTCAATCAAGCCGCGCGGCCGGACCCGCGGCCCCAGGGCGGGGCGTGCGCAAAGACTACTCGACGATCTTGATCAGCTGACCCGGCTTCGGCTCCTTGTCCGGGTACAGATCGTTCAGCAGGCGCAGCTGCTGTTCGGCGTATTTCGGCAGCGGCGACTGCTTCGCCAGGTCCGCCATGCGCGTGTTCTCGTCGGCGCGGATGACCTTGATCTTGTATGGCTCCGCCTGCGCGAACTCGTTCTGCTTCATGCGCCGGAAGGTCTTGATGGTCGACATGAACACCGGGTCGGCGGCCGGCGCGCCGGCCGAGCCCTTGCTGGCGGCGGCGAACACGTAGGCGAGATTGTTGTAGTAGATCACCGCATATCGGGCCGGCACGATGCCGAAGTCCGTGCGTGCCGAGCGCACGATCGTCGTGTAGCCCTGCAATCCGTTCACGTCGATCGGTTCCGCCTGACCGGCGCTGTACTGCGCGAGCATGCGCGACAGGTACTCGCGCGGACCGGTGTTCGGCGGCGGCGCCTCGGTCTGCATCTGGATGACGCTCTCCTTGTTCGGTGAGACCGCTATCAGTCGATCGGCGCGGTTTTCCACGTGCCAGCCGCTCGGGAACACCATCGTGAGGCCGAGATTCGAGTGATAGAAGCGGTTGCCCTTCAGCACGCCCTGCGCGCGGCTCGTGCCCACCGGCAGGCCTTCGATCGTCTTCAGATACTTGTCGTGCTCGGGATCGCGCGGATCGGCCGCGGTCTTCAGCTTGTTGGCCGCTTCGACGACTTCGTGCAGGCGCGAGTCATTGTCGGGGTGCGAGGCGAAGACGCCGTGATACACGTGCGGCTGCCGCTTCTCCTCGCGCGCCCGCTGGATCTCCACCAGCTCCTGGTTCTTGAGCAGGCGCACGACGTCCACCATGTGACCGGGCGAGTAGCCGGTCTTCACCAGGTACTCGGCGCCGAGGCGATCGGCCTCGAGCTCCTGGTCGCGACCATAGCCGCTGACGAGCGCGGCGCCGGCGTAGTTGGCGAGGCCCGCGAGATCCGCGCTGCCGGTGAAGATGCCCACGGCCGCTGCACCTATGCCGGAGAGCACGGACTTGCTCTGCTGACGCACCGGATGGCGCGCGCACACGTGACCGATCTCGTGCCCGAGCACCGCTTCGAGCTCCGCCTCATTATTGAGGTAGTTCATGATGCCGCGCGTGATGTAGACGTAGCCGCCGCCCGTGGTGAAGGCGTTGATCTCTTCGCTGTCGAGCACGGTGAAGGTGTATTGCAGCTCCGGACGCTGGCTCGCCTTGGCGGCGCGCTGACCCACCTCGTTGACGTACTGCGCTATCTGCTGGTCGTCGTACACACCGCCGAACTGCTGCAGCAGCATGGGGTGCACTTCCTTGGACCGCGCGATCTCACCGGCCTCGCTCTGGAACACGAGGTCCGGCGTGCCCGTCACGGGGTTCGTCGCGCAGCCGGCGAGCAGGGCGGCGGCCGCAGGTCCCAGGAGGGCCAGTCGGGCGAGAGGATTCAAAGGCATGACGAGCCCCTGTCCAAATCTAAGGTAAAAGCCAACCCCGCAGTCGAGCGGGCCATAAGGTTGGAGCCGCGTGCGCGACAGCGAGTTCAGTCGAGGCTCCGGCCACGATGAACGGCCGACCATGAACGGTCAATGAAAAAGGGGCGCCCTTTGGATCAAGGGGCGCCCCTTTGCGAACGATGCGGGCCGGCTACGCCGTCAGCGGGCGTATTTCTTGCGGAACTTGTCCACGCGGCCGCCGGTGTCGACGATCTTCTGCTTGCCCGTATAGAACGGGTGGCAGTTCGAGCACACCTCGATCTGCAGGTCGTGGCCAAGCGTCGAGCGCGTATGGAAGGTGTTCCCGCAGCTGCAGGTCACCGTGATCTCTTTGTACTCGGGATGGATTCCGTCTTTCATGGCTGCCTGCGCTTTGCGCCGCCTGAGGGAAAAAGGCGCGCAGTGTAGCGACGCGAATCCGCGGTCGCAAGAAAAAATCCGCTGAAAAGCCGATTAGCCGCCGACGGGCGTCCGACCCGGGGGATCACCCCTCGGTTATCCACAAAAGTTGTGGATAAGTGTGTGGATGACCGGAGTGCGCCGCGCGATGGCAGCTTACAAAAATGTGACATCGTCAAATTGCTCAATTTTTCACCAGTGGTTTTTGACCTGTGTCGTCAGTCACTTGCGAGCCCCTGCTGAGGTGTCGCGTTCAAACCAGTCATGACGGCCGCCAACCTTTGCAAGAGCTGCAACCGTGTGCATAACCCCTGTGCGCGCACCGTGCGCACGAACGGCCGCTACCGGAAAAATTTGTGCGTCCGTTCACGAACTTGCACGCGGGAGTGCAATTCCGACGTGGAACTTTTGCTACGCGATGCCCGTTCCGTCCGACGCCCTTCGGCTCACCTGCCCGGCCGGCAGGAACAGCGCCTGCAAGTCGTTCAGGAAGCGCTGGCCCAGCTCGGTCACTCGCCAGCGGGCAGCTCCTGCCCTCCGCAGCAGACCTTTGCGTTCCGCCTCGGCGACGGCTGCCGCGACAGTGGCGAAGGCGAGACCCGTGCGCGCCTCGTAGTCCGCTTCGGCGAAATCGTCAGTCAGCCGGAGCACGTTCAACATGTACTCGAACGGCAGCTCCTCGGTTTCGACCGGCACGCGATCGCTGATGCGCTCAGCCGCCGCACGCCGCAAAAACTCGCGCGGCTGCTTGATGCGAGCGCTACGCACGATCGCCGACCGCGTGCGCTGCGCGTTGGCGAGCCAGGTCAGCTTGCCGTGTGCGCCCGCGCCAACGCCGATGTAGTCGCCGAACTGCCAGTAGTTGAGGTTGTGCCGGCTGCGCCGTCCGGCGCGCGCATAAGCCGAGACCTCATAGTGCTCGTAGCCGCGAGCGGCGAGGCGCTCCTGGCAATCGAGCTGCATCTGCCAGGTCGCATCCGAGTCCGGCAGCGGCGGCGGGCGGTGGTAAAACACCGTCCCCGGTTCGAGCGTCAACTGGTAGTGCGAGATGTGCGCCGGCCCGAGTGCGAGCGCTGCATCCAGATCGGCGAGCGCCTGCTGTTGGGTCTGCGCAGGAAGTCCGTACATCAGGTCGAGATTGAAATTATCAAGACCCGCGCGCACGACTTCCTCGACTGCCCTGGCGATGTCGCCGCTGCCGTGAATGCGCCCGAGCGTCTGCAGGTGTGCCGCGTCGAACGTTTGCGCGCCGAGCGACACGCGATTGATGCCGGCGTCGCGATAGCCGCTGAACCGGCCGTGCTCGATCGTGCCGGGGTTCGCCTCGAGCGTGATCTCCGCGTCCGGTGCGAACGCCACCTGAGCTCGCGCGGCTTCGAGAAAGCGCCCCACCTGATCCGGCGCGAACAGGCTCGGCGTGCCGCCGCCGAAGAACACGGACGTCAGCGCGCGGCCTTGCGCGGCCGCGGCGTCGATCGCGAGATCCTCGATCAACGCATCGATGTACTGCTGCTGTGGAATGGATTCCGGCGCCACGTGCGAGTTGAAGTCGCAGTACGGACACTTGCGCACGCACCAGGGCATGTGGACGTACAAGGCGAGCGGAGGCAGGCTAATCACGGGCCACTTCTTTCTTCAGCTGCAACACCAGTCCGCGCAGCGCCTGGCCGCGATGACTCAGCTGGTTCTTTTCCGCAGCCGGCAGCTCCGCAACGGTCACGTCTCGCTGTGGCAGCTCGAAGATCGGGTCGTAGCCGAAGCCGCCGCTGCCGCGCGGGGCCGCAGCGATTCGCCCCTCCCAGCTGGCCTGGCTGACGAGCGGGAAAGGATCGTGCTCCCAGCGCATGTACACGAGGGCGCAGCAATAACGTGCGGCGCGCTCGGCAACAGGTCGCCCGGCCAGCGCCGCGAGGAGCTTGCGCAGATTGTCCTCGTCGCTCGCGTGCTCGCCGGCGTAGCGCGCCGAGTAGATGCCGGGTGCGCCGTGCAATGCATCGACTTCGAGCCCCGAGTCGTCTGCGATCGCCGGTAGCTGCGCCAGCTGAGCAGCGTGGCGCGCCTTGATGAGCGCGTTCTCGACGAACGTGAGTCCCGTCTCCGCAACTGCAGTGCGTGTGAACTGCGACAGAGACACGACCTCGATCGCGAGCGGCTCCAGCATCGCGCTCAGCTCCTGGAGTTTCCCGGGATTGCCGGTCGCGAGGACGACACGCATGCGTGCCCGCCTACTCCGCGTGCAGCGCTTCCAGCTGCCGCGCGAGCAGCTGGCCGATGCCATTCGCCGCGAGATTCAGCAACTCGTCGAGCTCGTGCCTGCGCAGCGCGTGACCTTCGGCCGTGCCCTGCACCTCGATGAAGCCGCCGCCGTTGTTCATCACGACGTTCATGTCCGTCTCGGCGTCCGAGTCCTCGGCGTAGTCGAGGTCGAGCACGGGCACGCCCGCCCAGATGCCGACGGACACCGCGGCGACCTGGCCGTGAATCGGACTTTCTCGCAACGCGCCTTTGCGTACGAGCGCATCCATCGCGTCGACGAGCGCCACGTAGCCCCCGGTGATGGATGCAGTGCGCGTGCCGCCGTCCGCCTGCAGCACGTCGCAATCGATCGTGATGGTACGCTCGCCGAGCGCCTTCAGATCGACGACAGCGCGCAGTGCGCGGCCGATGAGACGCTGAATCTCCAGCGTGCGGCCGCCTTGTTTGCCGCTCGACGCTTCACGCTTGCTGCGTGTGTGCGTCGAGCGCGGCAGCATGCCGTACTCCGCGGTCACCCAGCCGCGCCCGCTGTTGCGCAGAAATCCGGGCACGCCTTCCTCGACGGAGGCCGTGCACAGTACGCGCGTGTCGCCGAACTCGACGAGCACCGAGCCTTCGGCGTGTCGGGTGAAACGGCGTGTGATGCGGACGGACCGCAGCTCGTCGGGAGCGCGGCCGCTGGGTCTGGCTTTCATGGACGGCGAGTTTACCCGTGCCAGCGCAGGACGGCGGCAGTGCTGTTGTCGCTGAACGGAGCAGATGCCTGCACGGCGCGACGGCCCAGCGCCTCGAGCCAGGCGCGCAGCTCCTGGTTGTCGTCGCGGAAGAACCCGGCGATGTCGCTGTCGCGCAGGTTGGCCCAGATGCCGTCCGTGCAGAGAAGGAGGACGTCTCCGGGTTGCAGCGCGTGGCGGCCGCTCACCGTCATCTCGGGGATCGCCGGATCGCCGCCGAGGCAGCACTCGACGAAATTGCGCATCGGGTGCGTCGGCAATTCTTCCTCGGTGATCTTGCCTTCGCGCAGCAGCAACTCGACGTGGCTGTGATCGCGCGTCCGCTGCAAGATCTTGCCGTGGCGCATGTGATAGACGCGGCTGTCGCCGATGTGCGCCCAGAAGGCTGCGCCTTCCTGGACCAGGCAGATGGCGGTGGTCGCTCGCGGCCGCGTGTCGATCGTCTGCCCGTTGCCGAGCTTCGCCACATCGTCGTGCGCGCGGCTCAGCGACATGTGCAGAAACCCGAGCGGGTCGAACATCGGCAGCGAGGTCTGCCGGAACGACTCGAGCAGGCTCTTGAGCGCGGTGTCCGCGGCGCGGCTGCCGTCCGAGTGGCCTCCCATGCCGTCGATGACGACCAGCAGCGCGGCTTGCTCCGCCGCCGAGACCGTCACGCGGTCCTGGTTGTCTTCGCGGTCTCCGAGGAGACTCAGCTCTGCATACTCGATCCGCAAGCGGGCTCCGGCGCGAGGCCTGTCAGCTGCTACACTGCCGCGCCACGGGTAAGCGGGCGGGCGCGGCGCTTTATATCACCGCGCGATACACCCGTGTAAGACTGCGTTTGCCTTAATCTGAATTCAATGATCCGGAGCATGACAGGGTTCGCGCGGCGCGAGCGCCAGGGGCCGTGGGGCACGCTGGTCTGCGAGCTGCGGACCGTGAACCACCGCTACCTGGAAGTTTCGCTGCGGCTGCCGGAAGAGCTCAAGGCACTCGACAACGAATCGCGCCAGGCCATCGCAGCGGCGCTCCGCCGCGGCAAGGTCGACGCGAGCCTGTACCTCAAAGCGGCCAGCGGCTCGCAGCGTTCGCTGGAGCTGGACGGTGCTTTGCTCGATGAGCTGCTCGCGCGGGTCGAGCAGGTGCGCTCGCGGTTGTCCGATGCTGCGCCGGTCAGCCCGCTGGAATTGCTGCGCTGGCCGGGCGTCGTGCGCGAAGCCGAGCTGGACGCAAAGCCGGTGCTGATTGCTGCGCTCGAATTGTTGCGCGAGGCGCTGACCGAGCTGAACGACACGCGTCATCGCGAAGGTCAGCGAATCCGCGAGCTGCTGCTCGCGCGCTGCACTTCGATGCGCACGCACGTGCAAACGGTGAAGACGCGCTTGCCCGAGGTCTCGCAGCGTTTGCGCGAGCGCATCGTCGAGCGCATCTCGCAAATGG
>DATEML010000266.1:0-3894 GCA_035275585.1 Steroidobacteraceae bacterium
GACGTTTCGCGAGTACGGCTTCGAGGCGGGTCTGGACCGCCTCGCAGCCTCTGCGTGAATTCATGGGAGGTGTTGCATGCTCGCTCGAAGCCTTGGTCCCGCGTTGGCACTCGCATTCGTCGCGTCACTACCAGTCCCCGCATCCGCGCAGGCCAACGGGACCGGCATCCGCGAGGTGTCGGCGACCGGCAGAAGCCTAATTGCACTTCAAACGCGGGTGCGCTACACCACGATGGTGCTCCTCCCGGACGGCGAGGAGATCCTGGATGTCATCTGTGGCGACAGAGACTTCTGGGTGATCACGGCGACGCACAACATCGCACACGTGAAGCCCGCGAAAGAAGGCGCCGCGACGAACATGAATCTCGTGACGGCCAGCGGCGCCGTCTACTCGTTCCTGCTCACCGAGAAGGGCGGCACCGGCATGCCCGACCTCAAGGTGTACGTGAACGCCGATCCGAGTGCGCCGCAGGGCAAGCCGAAGTACTACAGCGCGGCACAGCTCGAAGAACTGCGGAGCGAATTGGAGCAAGCCAGGGCTGCAACTGATGCCGCCAATCGGCGGACGACCGAGGCGCTGGCCGCCTATCAGCAGGAGTATCCCAGCAAGCTGCAGTTCGTTTACGGCGCCCCGAAGTACGAGCGCCCGTTCCTGGTGCGCTCGATCTGGCACGACGGCCAGTTCACCTATATCAAGGCCGACGCCACTGAGCTGCCAGCGCTCTACGAGATCAAAGATGGGAAGCCAGGCCTCCTGAACTTTCAGGTTCAGAACGGCACCTACGTCGTTCCGAAGGTGCTGGACCGCGGCTACCTGTCACTGGGCAAGGAACGTTTCGAGTTCCTGCAGCAGGGTCGGTGAGGTCATGAGTGACACTCCCTCGATCTCCAGCGCACAGCCAGACCCGGTGCCGCCCGCCGTGACCGACCGTCGGCCGGTACCTCGAGGTGTGCTGCCGCGCGGCGTGCAAACGTGGATCATGGCTGGCGTCGCCGCCGGGATGCTGGCGATCATGTTGATCGTCGGTCGCCCGGACCCGCCGCCCCGAACCGCACAGGCCACCGCTCCCGCACAAGCGCCGAGTGCCGATCGCGTGCGCGACTACCAGGACCGGCTGCGTCTTCTGGAGGCTCAGGCGCTCCGTGAAGCGCAAGCAACTGGAGTGACACAGCCGGAGCCGGCTCCGTACGCCGCCGACACAGGAGCGCCTCCACCACAGGATCCGATTGCCGAAGAGCGGAAGCGCCGCGAGTACGAGAGCCTCTTTGCGAGCAACGTCGTTCTCAGCCGGCGCCCCGAAAGCGAACGACCCGATCAGGGTCGGAGCGACTCGATGCTGGGCGCCGCTCCCGCGCAGACAGGCTCACCAAGTCCGTCAGTTGAGGAAGTGGCTGACGCAGTTGTGCGAGCCACCACCAGGACCGCCGGTGCGTTTGGAACCGGAGCGCCCGCTGCTCAGACCGCCGTGACACCGGTAGCCAGCGAACCACGACCGCTGGATCCGGCGCAGCGCCGCACACCGGACTACACACCGCCGATCAGCGCCACCGGACCGCTTCATCGCGTGCTCGAAGGAACCATCGTCGACACCGTTCTCACCAATCGACTGGACGGGGCGATGGCCGCGCCCGTCAACTGCTTGGTAACGAACGCTCTCTATTCCCACACGGGTCGACAGGTGCTCGTGCCGGCGGGCGCGAGGATTCTGGGCGAGACGAAGCCTGTGCAGGCGTTCGGTGAGACGCGCCTCGCCGTGTCCTTCCATCGGTTGCTCATGCCGGACGGTCGCAGCTACCGCCTCGATCAGTTCATGGGCCTCAACCAGATCGGCGATGCGGGACTGCGCGACAAGGTCAACCAGCACTTTCTGTCGACGTTCGGCGCGGCTGCGGCCGTTGGCCTGATCAGCGGCCTCTCGCAGTACCTGGGCAGTGCCGGACTCGGCAGCGGCGATGGGGACCGAACGATTGTCATCGCTGGCGGCGTGGGCGACGCGACCTCTCAAGCGGCGATGCAGGTAATGAATCGCTTTCTCAATCGGCTGCCGACGATCACGATTCGCGAGGGGCATCGGGTGAAGGTGTACCTCACGAGCGACATCGAGCTGCCAGCGTATACCGCTGCCGTCGACTCCAGACGGTTCTGAACAGGAGGACCCTATGTTTCGCCGAGTCCTGGTGCTTTCGACCGCGTTGTGCATGATCGCGGCGCCCGCCCATGCACAGTTCGTCGTCATCGATCCCGCGAACCTCGTCCAGACGACGTTGATCGCGTACCGCGTACAGCAGCACTACACGGAGCTGCGGGCGCAGTACTTGACGGTGCTCCGAATGGCGCAGAGGCTCGGGAGCCTCGATCGCTTTCGGACTCCTCCGATCGCACTGACCTCCCACGATCCGTCTCGATGGGACTTTGGACGGCCGTGGATTCAGGCGCTCAACAGCGGCGACCCGACCGGCTCGGCGTACTTCTCAACCGCGCTGCCGCTCCTTCGTCCGACGACAATGCCGCCGGCGCTGAGTGCAGCGGCCAGACAGATGCTGCAGCGGCAGTACGCCACCGTCGAGATCACCGACTCCGTTGCGACGATGGGCGGTCATCAGGTCGCTCTCGCGCGCGGGTACCACGGCCAGCTTCAGAACGCCGTGGAGTCCCTTCAGAGCGACGTTCTGAACCCCGGCTCGCAGTACCACGAGATGACCGCAATCCTCGACAAGATCGCGGCTGGCGAGCTGCTCGGACGCCGGCAGGACATGCTCTCGAACCAGCTCTTATCGCACGCCCTCGAGCAGTTGCTCGCACGCGGCAAGCGTTTGCGCGATACGGAGGCGGCCACCATCAACATGCAGCTCGTTACGTGGCGTGACGCGCGCGTCGCGAACGACGCATTCGTCGCAGGCACTGGCGACGCACTTCGGACGTGGCGTCAGCCGTAACCATCGCTGCAGAAGTTGGAGGACATCATGCGACGACTTCTTCTTGGGCTGCTGGTGGTCGCTTTGGCCGCGCAGCCAGCGCGCGCGCAACTGTCGGTCTATGACCCGGCGAACACCGCACGCAACACGATCTCAGCCATCTATCAGCAATACCTGCTCGAAACGGAGCGCGAGCAGCACGCGAAGCTATGGGCGATGGCCAGGCGTCTCAGCGCCTTTGCGGACTTGCGCCGCTACGCCCTTCTGGATGTGCCGCGCTGGCGCACACATGGAGGGGACTTCCTCTATGCAAACGGCATCAACGACGCGCTCATCTTCGGCGATCCGCGAGGAGCCGCATACCTCGCGGTGAGCCATCCCGTGCTGAACGCGCGGGCGGCTCTCAGCCGGCTTGGACCCGCGGCGCAACGGGCCATGGCCAGCCGTCTGGCGACCGTGGAGTTGGCCGACGCCGTGGCGATCTCAGCCATCAACGATACGGGGTCGCTGCGCCTGAACGGGCGTCGGCAGGAACTGCAAGCGATCGATGCGCTGGAAGCGCAAGTCATCGATCCGTCCCTCGAACAAAGCGCCACGGCAGTGCTCGACAAGATCAGCGGATCGGTACTGCTTGGGACCAGGCAGCGTCAGGCGCGCAGCCAGCTCCTGACCGCCTTCGTGGAGCAGCTGCTGGTCGATTCGAAGCGGGCGCGCGACGTCGATACGACCGCGATGAACATGCAGCTCGTGACGTGGCGCGACGGCCGGGCAGCAAACGCCGCGTTCGTCGCCGGCACAGGAGACGCGCTGCGCACCTGGAGACAACCGTAGGAAGTTCGGAGGCCCGTCGTGCAGCTCAATCTCTTGCCCACAATTCAGCAGGCAATCGCGAACCTCCTGACAGTGTATGAGCCCGAGTTCCTGCGCTTCGGGTACAGCCTCTTCCTGTCATTCGCGACCATCCTGATCGTCTGGCAG
>DATEML010000267.1:0-4751 GCA_035275585.1 Steroidobacteraceae bacterium
GCCGGCAAGCTCGGCTTCGCACGCGGCTATCACATCGAGATGGGCAGCGGCCGGCGCATGCCGAGCGTCGGCTCGATGGGCTCGATGGCGGATTTCGCCGGCGGCTACGGCCGCAAGCTGAAGGAAGACATGCGGCGCTATTACGGCTCGTTCATCGGGCTGGCCGGCCGCGGCGAGATGATCCCGAACGAGAATTCGTATTGCGAGATCGATCCTGCGGGCAAGGACCGCTGGGGCATTCCGACGCTGCGCTTCCACTGGCAATGGTCGGAGCACGAGACGCGCCAGGCAGCACACATGCAGAAGACCTTCGCCGACATCATCGACGCGATGGGCGGCAAGGTGATCGGCAAGCCGGAGCTCGACGGCAGCAAGGCGATCGCGCCCGGCGGCTTCATCATCCACGAGATCGGCGGCGCGATCATGGGCACGGATCCGAAGACCTCGGTCGTCAACCAGTGGCTGCAGAGCTGGGACGTGAAGAACCTGTTCATCACCGACGGCGCGCCATTCCCGTCGAACGCGGACAAGAACCCGACGCTGACGATCATGGCGCTGGCGTGGCGCTCTGCCGACTACATGCTGCAGGCGATGAAGAAACGGGATCTCTGATATGAACGAATTCGATCGACGCACTGCGATCAAATGGGTGCTCGCCGCGAGCGCGGCGCTGCGGTTGCCGAGCGTGTCCTTCGACGCGCTGGCCGCCTCACCCGCGGCCAAGGGCTACGGCAAGGATCCGGACCTGCTGAAAAAGTACGCAGCCGGCGACTTGTGGCCGCTCACGCTCACGAAGGAACAACGCGCGACGGCAACGGCGCTGTCCGACCTGATCATCCCCGAAGATGCGCAATCGCCCGCCGCTTCGAAGGTCGGCGTCGTGGACTTCATCGACGAATGGATCAGCGCGCCCTACCCCGAGCACGCGGCGGATCGCAAGATCGTCGTCGAGGGATTGAGCTGGCTCGAGACCGATTCGCAGCGGCGATTCAAAACGCCCTTCGCGAAACTCTCGGCGACGCAGATGACCGCAATCGCCGACGACCTGGTTGCAACGCCGCCGAAGCCCGGCCTCGCCGACGCCGCTGCGTTCTTCGCCCGCTATCGCGCGCTGACGGCAGGAGGCTTCTACACGACGCCGGTCGGCACGCGCGACCTGAAGTTCGTCGGCAACGTCGCGACCGCGACGTTCGAGGGACCGACGCAGGAAGTGCTGAAGAAACTGGGGCTGGCGTAGGTCGGGCTTCAGCCCGAGTCTTTCACCGGTAGCTTGACCCGGATGTGCAGCTCCTTCAGCTGCTCTTCCGACACCGTGGTCGGCGCATCCGTCATCAGGTCTGCAGCGGTCTGCGTCTTCGGGAATGCGATCACGTCGCGGATGCTGTCCGTGCCCGCCATGAACATCACGATGCGGTCCAGGCCGAAGGCGATGCCGCCATGCGGCGGCGTGCCGAACTTCAGCGCCTCGAGCAGGAAGCCGAACTTCTTCTGCGCTTCCTCCGCGCTGATGCCGAGCAGGTCGAACACGGTCGACTGCATTTCCTGGCGGTGGATACGCACCGAGCCGCCGCCGATCTCCGAGCCGTTCAGCACGATGTCGTAAGCGTTCGCAAGCGAATTCGCCGGATCGGCTCGCAACGCCGCCGGATCCGGATCGCGCGGCGAGGTGAACGGGTGATGCACCGCGCCCCAGCGCTTCGCGTCGGCGTCCCACTCGAACATCGGAAAGTCGACGACCCACAGCGGGCGCCAACCCGTCTGCGCCAGACCGAGATCCTGCCCGAGCTTCAGGCGCAGCGCGCCCATCGCGTCGTTGACGACCTTCGCCTTGTCCGCGCCGAAGAAGATGAGGTCGCCGTCGACCGCACCCGTGCGCGACAGGATGCCGTTGATTGCGTCGTCGCTGAGAAACTTGAGGATCGGCGACTGCAGGCCGTCGCGGCCTTTCGCCTTCTCGTTGACCTTCACGTACGCGAGGCCCTTCGCGCCGTAGCGCGCGACGAACGGTGTGCAGTCGTCGAGCTCCTTGCGCGTCATCTTCGTGCCGCCTTCGGGGACACGCAGCGCGACCACGCGGCCATTCGGATTCGCAGCCGGACCCGCGAACACCTTGAACTCAGAGGTGCGCACCAGATCCGCGATGTCGACGAATTCGAGTGGGATACGCAGGTCCGGCTTGTCCGAGCCGTAGCGGCGCATCGCTTCCTCGAACGTGAGCCGCGGGAACGGCTGCGGCAGCTCTGCGCCGAGCACAGTCTTGAACAGATGACGGAGCAGCGCCTCCATCATCTGGATGATCTGTTCCTGGTTGAGGAACGAGGTCTCGATGTCGAGCTGCGTGAACTCGGGCTGGCGCTCGGCGCGCAGGTCCTCGTCGCGGAAGCAGCGCACGATCTGATAGTAGCGATCGAAGCCGCTCATCATCAGCAGCTGCTTGAAGATCTGCGGCGACTGCGGCAGCGCGAAGAATTGGCCGGGATGCGTGCGGCTCGGCACCAGGTAGTCACGCGCGCCCTCCGGCGTCGCCTTGGTGAGCATCGGCGTTTCGATGTCGATGAAACCGTTGTCGTCGAGCCAGGAGCGCATCGCGCGCGTCACCGCGTGGCGCAGCCGCAGGCGCTTCTGCATGACTTCACGGCGCAGGTCGAGGTAGCGAAACTTGAGACGCAACTCCTCGTTCGTCACCTCGTCGTGATGGAACGGCGGCGTTTCCGCGCGGCTCAGGATCTCGAGCCCGCGCGCCAGCAACTCAACCTGTCCCGAGGCCAGCGCGTCGTTGGCGCTGCCGCCCGGCCGGGCGCGCACCAGGCCGCGAACATGCACGCAAAACTCACCGCGCAGGCGCTCGGCGTCGGCAAAAATCGCCTTGGCATCCGGGTCGAAGACGATCTGCAGCAGCCCTTCGCGGTCGCGCAGGTCGACGAAAATCACCCCGCCGTGATCGCGGCGGCGATGCACCCAGCCGGCGACATCGATCTCCTGGCCGATGAGGGACTCGTTGACCTGGCCGCAATAGTGGGAACGCATTGACAGATCGTACTCAGGGCGGGCTCGGGGAAGGAGCGCGCGATGTTACGGACGCCCCCCAGCCCGTGCAAGGACGACCCTCCCGACGCGGAATTCTCAGCGGCGGCGCTTCGCCGAGCGTGCGGCTGCCTTCGGCTTGGCTTTGCTCTTGCTCTTGGTTTTCGCGGGTGGTCGGGACGTCCGCTTGGCCGCAGCTTTCTTCGTCGGCACTGCGGGCTTCTTGTCGGCTTTCTTATCCTTATCTGCGGCCGGAGCAGCCTCGGCCGGCTTCTCGGCCTTGTCGTCCGCAGGCTTGTCGGGCGCTGGGGCCTCGGCCTCCTCGCCCTGGGCGAGATTGCGCTTGCCTTCCTGGTCCGATTTGAAATCGGTCTCGTACCAGCCGCCGCCTTTCAGGCGAAACACCGGCGCCGACACCAGCCGCTTGAGCGTCTGCTTCTTGCAGCTCGGGCATTTGACCAGCGGCGGCTCGGAGATCTTCTGTAAAGCCTCGACGTAGAACTTGCAGTTCGAGCATTCGTATTCGTATATGGGCATGGAGCAGGTTCCCGGCGGCGACAAAGCCGCCGGGCATCATAGGGAAATTAGCCGCCGCTCACTAGCGGCCTTTGTCGAAGACCAGCTGCCCGCCCTTCGCAGTGACCTTCACACCGCTGCCCGGCCCGAATTCGCCCTTGAGGATCCGCTGCGCGAGCGGGTTCTCGACCTGCTGCTGGATGGCGCGCTTCAGCGGGCGCGCGCCGTACACCGGGTCGAAACCCGCTTCACCGAGCAGGTCGCGCGCGCCATCGTCGAGCGTCAGCTCGATATCACGCTCGGCCAGGCGCCGGCGCAGGTAACCGAGCTGGATATCCACGATCGAGCGCAGCTGCTCGCGGCCGAGCGGATGGAACACCACGATATCGTCGACGCGGTTGATGAACTCGGGACGGAAGTGCTGCTGCACGATCTCCAGCACCGCCTGCTTCATCTTCGCGTAGTTCGCTTCGCCGGCCAGCTCCTGGATTACGTGCGAGCCGAGGTTCGAGGTCATGATGATCACGGTGTTGCGGAAGTCGACGGTGCGACCCTGGCCGTCGGTCAGGCGGCCGTCGTCGAGAACCTGCAGCAGCACGTTGAACACGTCCGGGTGCGCCTTCTCGACTTCGTCGAGCAGCAGCACGGAATACGGCCGGCGGCGCACCGCCTCGGTGAGATAGCCGCCTTCCTCGTAGCCGACGTAACCCGGCGGCGCGCCGATCAGACGTGCAACCGAGTGCTTCTCCATGAACTCGGACATGTCGATGCGCACCATCGCCTCTTCCGTGTCGAACAGGAATTCGGCGAGCGCCTTGCACAGCTCGGTCTTGCCGACGCCGGTCGGGCCGAGGAACAGGAACGAGCCGTTCGGCCGGTTCGGATCGGACAGGCCGGCCCGCGAGCGGCGGATCGCATCCGATACGGCACGCACTGCTTCCGTCTGACCGACGACGCGCTTGCCGATCGACTCCTCCATGCGCAGCAGCTTGTCTTTCTCGCCTTCGAGCATCTTCGAGACCGGAATGCCGGTCCACTTCGACACGACCTCGGCGACTTCCTCGTCGGTGACCTTGTTGCGCAGGAGTTTCGTCGGGGCCTGTTCGGCGTTGCTGGCCGCGGCGAGGCGCCGCTCCAGCTCAGGGATCTTGCCGTACGAAAGCTCTGACATGCGCGCGAGATCCTGTGCTCGCCGCGCTGTTTCCAGCTCG
>DATEML010000268.1:0-10536 GCA_035275585.1 Steroidobacteraceae bacterium
GGCGCGACATCGCAAGCACGGCGGCAGCCTCGCAAAGGCTGCGTTCCTGTCCGCGCGCAATGACGTCGTGGCGAATGCGGCGATCATCGTTGCCGGTGTGCTCACGGCGTATTTCAGCTCGGCATGGCCCGATCTGATTACGGGTATCGGCATTGCGGCGCTCAACGCGGGAGCGGCGCGCGAAGTTTGGGAAGCGGCGAGGAACGAGCACCGCGAAGCGAGTGCGTGAACGAGGAGGAAGGATGAGCGCGAGCATCGACGAGTACATCGCAGCCTTTCCGCCGGACGTCCAGGCGATCCTGCAAAAGATCAGGACCACGATCGCGAAGGCCGTACCGAAAGCGCAGGAGAAGATCAGCTACCGGATACCGGCGTTCGCGCTCGACGGCGACGTGATCTACTTCGCTGCATTCAAGAAGCACATCGGCGTGTACCCGCCGGTGCGCGACGCCAAGCTGAGGAAAGAGATCGCACGCTACGCCGGGCCGAAGGGCAATCTGCAGTTCCCGCTGACCGAGCGCATTCCGTATGCGTTGATCGGCCGCATCGCGAAGGCCCGGGCCAAGGAGAACGCCGCGCGTGCCGCAGTGAGACGGACAAGGAAATGAGCCGCGCGGTCTTGATCGCGTGACTCATTCGTCATAACCCTGAACGCGGCGGGGCAGCGGCGGCCGTTCTGCTAGGATAGGCCGCACACGCGCGCGGCGGGCGCGCGACAAAAAACGTACTACGAATGTCCAGGTCTTGGTCGAGCGGGCTGCTTTGGGCGCTGATCTGTGCCGCGCCGCTCACTGCCATTGCAGAGAACCGTTACTCGATCGAACCCGCTCCGGGGTGGGTACGCCATGACGTACCCGACTTCCGCGATGACGCGCCGGCGCGGGAGGCGTCGGATGGCGTGCAATATCTCGCCGTCGATCGGCAGGTCCGCCTCACGCCGCAAGGCTCGGACACCTACTCCGAATTCGTCCAGCGCCTGGTGAGCGAGGCGGGCGTCGACGAGCTGTCGAACGTCTCGCTCGACTTCGATCCGCATTCCGATCGCCTGATGCTGCACTCGCTGCAAGTGCGCCGCGGGACGCAGGTGATCGATCAGCTCAGGAAGGCGCGCATCACGGTCCTGCAACGAGAGCGTGGGCTGGAGCAGGGCCTGCTCGACGGCACCCTGACGCTCACGGCCGTGCTGGAAGACATCCGGCCCGGCGATATCGTGGCGTACAGCTTCACGATCCATACCAGCGACCCGGTTCTCGGCAACCGCTACAGCGATTCGTTCACGACGCAATGGTCGACGCCGGTGCGCTGGTCGCGCCTGCGGCTGCTGCAACCGCAAGACCGCGTCGTTCACGTCGAGCAGATCGGCGCCGACGCTCAGCCGGTCGTCCGTCGCGACGGCTCGCTGAAGGAAACGACCTGGCAGTGGCGCGACCTCGCCCCCATCCGCAACGAGGACGACCAGCCGTCGTGGTACGTGCATTACCCGCGGATGCGGCTGAGCGAATGGGATAGCTGGAAGGACGTCGTGGACTGGGGTGTGCCGCTCTATCGGCACGGCCCGCTCGCCGCGCCGCTGCAAGCGCTCGTGGATGGATGGCGCAAGGATACGGCGGACGACGCAGGACGCATCATGCAGGCGCTGCACTTCGTGCAGGACCAGGTGCGTTACACCGGCATCGAGATCGGGCCGGGCGCGTTTCGGCCGACCGATCCGGCGCGAGTGCTGGAGCGGCGCTACGGCGATTGCAAGGACAAGGCGCTGCTGCTGGTAACGTTGCTGCAGGCGATGAACATCGATGCGCAGCCGGCGCTGGTCAGCACGTGGCTCCGTCAGGACGTCGAAAAAGCCTTGCCGGGCCCACTGCTGTTCGATCACGCGATCGTGCGCGTCCGCAGCGGCGGGCATACCTTCTGGTTCGATGCGACCGAAACGCTGCAGGGCGGCACGCTGCAGACAGCGAGTCAGGCGCGGTTCGGCGCGGCGCTCGTCGTCGCCCCCGGCGTGCAGACATTCGAGCGCATGCCCGATGCGGTACTCGCAGAGCCGACGACGGAAGTGACGGAGTCATTCGACCTCGCCTCAGGCACGACCGTGCAAGGCCTGATGGACGTCAGGTCGATCTATCGCGGCGCCGACGCGGACAGCATGCGGCGCACGCTGCAGGCGTCGACGTCGGAGCAGCTGGTGCGCAACTATCTCGACTTCTATCGCGACCTGTATCCGGGCATCAAATCGACGGGGCCGCTGCGGATCAAGGACGATCGCGACGGCAATCGCGTGGAAGTGGTCGAGCGCTACGCGATCGACCCGGCGTTCGAAGCGGAGGACGATGGCTCGCGACGCTTCGATCTCAACCCGCACGTGGTTGCATCGCTCGCCAAAGCGCCGAAGCAGGTGGAGCGCTCGACGCCGCTGTCCGTCGGCGACCCGCGAAACGTGCGCTACAAGGCGACCGTCCTGTTGCCGCAGTCGTGGACGGTCGAGAACGCAACCGTGTCCGTCGAGGACGCCGCGTTCGTCTACAAGTCGAAGGTCGCGGCGGTCGGGCGCCGCTTCACCGCCGAATACGATTTCCAGACGCTTGCAGATCACGTCGACGCGGCGCGGGTTCCGGAGTACGCGCGCAACCTCGAGCGCGTTCGCGACGACGCGAGTTACTGGTTCACCACCGCCGCCGACGCGAAGCCGCTGAGTGCCGGATCGCTCAACATCGTATTGATCCTCGCGGTGCTGCTCGGCGCGGCGGGCGGCTACTCGCTGATCTCGTTCCTGCAGCGACGCGTGCCCGACATCCGGCCGGTCGACGCGAGCGCACCGAGCGGTATCGGCGGCTGGCTGATCCTGCCCATGCTGCACACATGCGTGCTACCGATCATGCAGGTGATCGCTCTCTCCGACAATTGGCCGTACCGCGACGTTCACGTCTGGAACGCGATCGGCGAGGGCGGCACCGAGCTCGCCATCCAGCTGCTGAAGCTCGGCTATTTCACGCTCATTGCGGGCGATGTCGCGCTGCTGATCGCCGCGTGCTACGCGATCTTCCTGTTGTTCGCCCGGCGCCGCACGTATCCATTCGCGTGGATATTGCTCATGTGGGCCGAGCTTGCCTCGCTGTTGCTCTACCTGGCTGTAGTCAGCGGCCAGCCGGACGAAGACCCGGGCGTCTTCGCGCAAACTGCCATGGGGGTCGCGCAGGCGTTTATCTCCTGTCTGGTCTGGACGGCGTACCTGCGCCGATCGCGACGGGTCGCGGCGACGTTCGTGCGCGATGCAACTACGCCGGCGCAGTTGCCAGCGGTAGCGGACGTCTTGCCCACTCAGACTGCAGGCTGACCTGCCTCGCTGCCACCAGAGCATGCAGGTCCTGCACGCCCAGCTTGGCGATGAGCGGGCATTCGAGCACGCGTGCAACGGCGCGATACTTGTCGAGCTCGCGCTCGACGTCCTCGGGTGAGCCTGACATCTCGATGCCGTAGACGCGTCGAGCGAGCGCCTGAACGAGCGGGCAGCCTTGTCGATCGTGCGCGGGCGTCTCGTGCCCGCGAAACACACACGCTGCAACGGTACGTTGATTGAAATGGGGTGACACGGTTCAGCCTCCGCTGGAGAGAGGGGTGGTGCCGGCGACCACGACGAACTCGCCGGGGATCCGATAGCCCTGATTGCGCCTCCAGGGTTCGATTGCGTGCTTGTAGCGTGCGCGCGCATGCGCACGCACCTCTGCGTCGAAGCGCGACCAGGCGAGCGCGACCGGTCCGCCGACGAACGCCGCATCGCAGGCCGATTCGGCGTCGTCGTAATTCAGGATCGACGCGATGCGCCGCTGCCGCAGCGCGCGGAATCCCGCGTCCTCGCACAGCTGCGCCAGCGCGTCCGGCTCGCCCAGCGCGAAGAACAACGGGCAGACATCGCTGTCGACTTCGGCTTCGACGATGGGAAACACCGGCGACCACCCGCAGTTCACGCGCTTGCCCCAGACCGAGATGGCGACGCGGCCGCCGGGCTTGAGCACGCGCCGCCATTCGCGGACCGCACGCTGCGCGTCGTGCACGTACATCAATCCGAGCGAGCACAGCACAACGTCGAATGTTGCATCGGGCAGGTCGAGCGTCTCCGCATCCATGCGCTTGAACTTCACGTTCGACACCTGCTGCGCGGCGGCGCGGCGGCGCGCGACTTCGACCATCTGGCCGGATAAGTCAGTGCCGAGCACGCTGCCTTTCGGTCCGACGCTTTCGGCCGCGGCCAGGGTCACCAGACCCGTGCCACAGGCCAGGTCGAGGACCTGTTCGCCCGGCGCAAGCGCCGCGAGCGCCAGCATCCAGTTCCGCGCCGGAGCGAGTTGCTCCTGCCAGAGGGGATCGTAGTCGTTGCTCGCCAGGTCCCAGCCGTAGCGCTGCACGCGTCGTTGAAGCTTTGCATCCATGCGTCGCAGTGTGCGGTCCAGCGCGCGGCGGCGTCCTGTCTCCGCGTCGGCAAGGTCTGACTTAGCGTCCGCGCTGCCGCCGGCTCGTGCCGTGAGCGTTTACCGCCCGTCCGGGATTGCTGTCTGATCATCCGGTCCTGCCCGCAGCCACTAGGCTTGCGGCCCGGACACGGCCAGAATCCTCAGTATTGGGAACCACGAAACGGGGAGTGCGAACCATGTCGGCACAGTACGTCGCGGATGCCTTGCAGCGCGTCGAAGTCGTGCTGCGCAGGCGTCCGGATATGGGCATGCACGACGATTCCCCGGCGATCGCGCGCTGGCGCGGCAGTACCCGGATCGTCACCAGCCATGACAATGGCATCGAAGTCATGACCGACATGCCCGGCGAGCTGGGCGGCACCGGCGACCAGGTGACGCCGGGGTGGCTGCTGCGCGCCGGTCTTGCCGCCTGCACCGCGACGCGGATCGCAATGGGCGCGGCCGCAGCCGGCATCGAGCTGACGAAGCTCGAACTGCGCGCCAGCAGCCGATCCGACACACGCGGGCTGCTCGGCATGACCGAATCCGACGGCACTCCGATCGGCGCGGGGCCGCAGGACATGCAGCTGCACGTGACGATCGCGGCGGACGGTGTCCCAGCCGAACAGCTGCGGGCGCTGGTCGAGGAAAGTCATCGCTGCTCGCCGGTGCCGTGCGCGATTCAGGAAGAGACTCCGGTCGGGCTGCACATCGAAGTGGTAGGCGAGTGATGGATGCGTTGTCGCAAACGCTGCGAGTCGTGCACCTGGTCGGTGCGATCTTCATCAATGCGAAATTCACCGCGCCATGGTGCTATCTCTCGCAGCGCGCCGACTCGGTAGCCACGCTGCTGGAGCCCGGCGCCGAGCGCGTCGTGATCTTCCACTTGATCACGGAAGGCGAGTGCTACGTCGAGATCGAAGGCCAGCCGCCGGTGCGGCTCGTCGCCGGCGACGCGGTGCTGTTCCCGCAGGGCGACGCTCACCTCATGACCTCGCAACCCGGCTTGCCGCCTGCGAAGGGTTCGCGCCTCGATGTCGTGCTGGCGCGGCGTCCACGACAATTGACGTATGGCGGCGGCGGCGCGACGACTCGGCTGCTGTGCGGCTACCTCGCGTGCGAAGCGCGACTCGCGAAGATGCTGCTCGCGGGACTGCCCTCGATCGTGCGCGTCAACGTGCGCGGCTCGACTGCCGGCATCTGGCTCGAGAGCTCCGTCCGCTACGCACTCGCGGAAGCTCGCTCGCCGCGGCCGGGCGGCGCCGGCGTGCTGGCCAAGCTTGCGGAAGTGTTGTTCATCGAAACGCTGCGCTTGTACATGCACGAGCAACGCGAAGGTCGCACCGGATGGCTCGCGGGCGTGAACGATCGCATCGTCGGTGCGGCTTTGGCGGCGCTCCACAAGTATCCCGCTCAGCCCTGGACGCTCGAAGACCTCGCGCGCTCGGCCGGCACGTCACGCTCGGTGCTCGCCGAACGGTTCCAGGAGCTGGTCGGTACCTCGCCGATGCAGTACCTCACGCAGTGGCGCATGATGCTGGCGGCCAACCTCCTGCGTCATAGCAACACGCCGCTCGCTCACGTCGCCGAAGGCGTCGGCTATCAGACGGACACGGCATTCATCCGCGCGTTCCGGCGCGAGTTCGGTGCGCCGCCGGCGGCGTGGCGTCGCAGCCAGGCGAAACGCGATCAGGCCCTATAATAGGAGCCATGATCGCAGCGAGCGTTCACGCTCAAGTCCTCGGCTCTTCGTTCGATCGGTTGCCGCCGCTGTTACGCGGCGTTCACGACACGCGCGCACGCAAGGAATTCAGCGGCCGCTGCAGCATTGCGAGCGGGCGTGGCTGGCTGGCGCGGGCGATCCAGCTGTTCGCGTCGCTGCCGCGGCGCTCGCATCCAGATGTCCCTGTTCACGTCGTCATTGAACTCAGCGAACGCGGCGAAAATTCTGCAAGCCGTGAAACCTGGACGCGGCGCTTCGGTGAGCATCGGATGCAGTCAGTCATCCGCCCCGGGCGCGGCGCGCTCGAGGAATGCTTCGGTCCGATGGTTCTCACGTTCGGCCTGACCGCGCAATCCGATCGCATCGTCTGGAAGCTCGCGAGCGCGAGGTTTCTGTTCCTGCCGCTGCCCACTGCGTGGTTCGCAGGTTGCGAAGCCTTCGAGACGATCGTAGACGGACGCTACTGGTTCGATGCCCGCGCGCACATCGCAGGCATCGGCTTGCTCGTGCACTACAAGGGATGGCTGGCCGAGCATGGCCGATAGCCGTCGCATGGGGTGTGCAGTCGTCCTCGGCGGCTACGGCAATTTCGGCAGGCGCATCGTCGGCGCACTCGCCGCTGATCGCGAGCATCGCGTGATTGTCGCGGGCCGCGACGCGCAGCAGGCGAGGGCAGTGGCCGATGCAGTCGGCTCGCCGGCGGAGCCGGCGGTGCTCGATGGTCGCTCGCCGGAGTTTGCTGCAGAACTGCGGCGGTTCGGAGCGAGCGTCGTCGTTCACGCGGCCGGGCCGTTTCAGGGACAGGACTATTTCGTACCGCGCGCCTGTATTGAAGCGCGAGCTCACTATGTGGATCTCGCAGACGCGCGCGGATACGTATGCGGCATTCAAACGCTCGACGCTACAGCACGAAGTAACGACGTGCTGGTGGTCAGCGGTGCGAGCTCGGTGCCGGCGTTGTCGTCGGCCGCCGTCGATCGGCTGCGAGCGCACTTCTCGAAGATCGAAAGCATCGAGCACGGCATCACCTCCGGGGCGAAGCCGCCGGGGCTCGCGGCGATGGAAGGAGTGCTGGGTTACGTCGGCAAGCCGATCGCTCAGTGGCGCGAAGGCGTCGTGCGGACGGCGTACGGATGGCAGGATCTCACGCGCCGCAGATATCCTCAGCCTGTCGGCGCCCGCTGGCTCGGCAATTGCGATGTGCCGGACCTCGAGCTGTTTCCGCAGCGGTATGCGCCGGTGAGAACCGTCGTGTTTCGCGCCGGCGTCGCGATGAGAGTCAGCATGTTTGCAACCTGGGCGGCATCGTGGCTCGTGCGCGCGGGCGTGATGAAGTCGCTCCGGCCATACGTTCCCAGCCTGCGTAGCGCCGCGCTCGCCATCGAGCGCTTCGGCTCGAAGTGCAGCGGGATGCACGTGACGGTTCAGGGGCTGGACCAGCGATCGCAACCGACCACGCGCACCTGGTGGCTGTTGGCAGGCAGCAATCATGGGCCGCAGGTACCGTGTTTTCCCGCGATCGCGCTCGCGCGCAAGATCCTGCGCGGCGAAATTCGCACGCGCGGCGCAATGCCGTGCATGGGCTTGCTGACGCTCGACGAGATTCTCGCCGTCGGTAGCGAACTGGATCTGCGTACGCTCGAAGAGTAGCTACTGCTGCTCGGGCGGCAGGCGAGTGTTCTGATCGTGGATCAGCCGCCACTGTCCCGCCTCTTTGCGGAACGTGAACGTGACCCAGCTGCGGCTGCGATACGGTTTGCCGTCGACAGTGTCCTGGTAGAGGCTCTTCGTCGTCAGCACCGCGAAATCCGCGCCGACCATGCGACTCACCGGCTCGAACTGAATCGTCCAGGTCTTCGTGGCGAAGAACTCCTTGTGGAAATCGATGTACGCCCGGCGCGTCGCAGTCTGCACGCCGTTCGGCAGGATCAGCGTCAGCTGGTCGCCGCTCGTGATCGTGCTCTCCAGCGCTGCGAGATCCCGGGCTTGCACTGCCCTGATGTGCTCGGCGAACACGGCCTCGAGGCTGCTCTCCACCCCGACCGGCGCGGCGCCGGCTATCGAACAGCACAAAAAGCCGACGAGCGCTGCGATCTTGCCGTACACGGGATTCTCCTGTAGGTCGGGCTTCAGCCCGACTATACAGCTCCCGGAATATCTCTCGCCAAGATCGCCAGGATCGCCAAGGCCGGAATAGGCAATCGATTCGACTTATTTCTCTTTCTGCCTTGGCGATCTTGGCGGTCTTGGCGAGAGATATTCCGGTTCTCACCTCTCAGCGATGCGCCGCCAATGAATCGCGCGGCGCCTGCTCGCGATCATTGAGCCCGTATTCGCGCACGACCTGCGCGACCCGGATTCGATAGTCCTCGAAGATCGAGCGCCGTCCGAGCGCCTGCACTTCACGATGCTGTTCGAGATTGCGCCACTGGCGCACGGCTTCCTCGTCGCGCCAGAAGGACAGCGACAGGATCTTGCCCGGCGTCGTCAGGCTCTGGAAGCGCTCGATCGACAGGAAGCCGTCGATTTCCGCGAGCAGCGGCCGCAGCCGCGCGGCTGCGTCGAGATAGGCATCTTTCTGCGCTTCCTGGGCGATGCCTTCGAAGATCACTGCGATCACGGGTCTCTCCTTCAGTTACAGCACGGGCAGCCTTCGGGCGCAATTCCGAGAGTGCCCTCGACGTTGCCGAGGAACGTGCGCTCCTCGCGCAATATGAAGCGCTTGCTCTGCGCAAAGGTGAAGTTCTGCACGCTCTCGGCGTCGGTGCGCAGCTTCGCACGATAGCGCTCGTAGTCGGCGAGACTGGCGAATGCGATCAATCCCCAGCCGACATAGTTCGTGCCCTCGTGCGGCATGAAGTAGCCGATCAGGTGGCCGCCGGCACGCGGGATCAGCTTGCCCCAGCGCTGCGCATACTCGCGAAAGGCGTCGAGTTGGAACGGGTCGATTTCGTAGCGTATGAAACAGGTGATCGACATGGGTTGCTCCTGCGGACCTCAGGGTCAACAATAGCGGCTGACGGCAAGCCGATGGTTCGAGGAGCATCGAACAATGACCGATGGATCCAGCATGGTTGCGGCAGCGACGCTGATCGGCGACTACGCGCGTGCGAAAATGCTGACCGCGCTGATGGGCGGTCGCGCATTGACGGCGACGGAACTGGCCGGCGCGGCCGGCATCACCAAGCAGACGGGCAGCACGCACCTGCGCAAGCTTCTCGATGCGCGCTTCGTCGCAATGGAGGCGCACGGGCGGCATCGTTATTTCCGGATCGCCGACGAGGAAGTCGCGCAGCTGCTCGAAGGTATGATGAGTTTCTCGGTGCGCTCGGGCACGCGCGTGCACAGCGCCGGGCCGAAGGATCCGGCGCTGCGCAAGGCGCGCGTTTGCTACGACCATCTCGCGGGCGAGCTCGGCGTGATCCTGTATTCGAGCCTGCAGCAGCGGCACGCGTTCGAGTTCGAGGGCGCGAGCGTCGGGCTCACTGCAGAAGGCGAGCGCCTGATCGGCGAATTCGGCGTCGACGCGCGTGCGATTCGCAATCAGAAGCGCGCGCTGTGCCGCGTGTGCATGGACTGGAGCGAGCGGCGGCATCATCTCGCCGGCGCGGTCGGCGCCGCCTTGCTCGCGCGTATCATCGAGCTTGGTTGGGCAGCTCGTGACAAGTCGTCGCGCGCCGTCTGTTTCCGGCCGAACGGCGAGCGCGCATTCCGCAACTACTTTGCTTTGGACGCAGACTACCGTGCAGCTGTATGAATTGAGTTTCACTCGCTCGATCCGGGCCCGCTGGACGCTGCAGGAGCTCGGCGTCGACTTCGAAGCGATCAGCGTGAATCTGTTCGCCGGCGAGGCACAGCGCCCCGAGTTTCTGCAGCTCAATCCGGCCGCCAAGATCCCGGTGCTGGTGGACGGCGATTTCGTGCTGACCGAGTCGGCGGCGATCGTGCTGTACCTCGCGGAGAAGTACGGCAAGTTCCTGCCGACGGACGCGCGCGGCCGCGCCGAGGTGAACAAGTGGCTGCTGTTCACCGTGACGGAGTTGGAGCAGCCGCTGTGGCGCATCGCCAAGAACAGGAACTTGTACCCGGAGGAGCAGCGGTTGGCCGCCGACATTCCGTTGGCGGGCCAGGACTTTCGCAGAATGGCGGACGTCGCGGAGAAGCACATGCAGGGACGCAAATTCGTCGTCGGTGACAGCGTCACTGTCGCGGACTTCGTGCTCGCTTACACACTCGACTGGGCGAACGAGGTGAAGTTGCTGGGTCGTTGTCCGCAGCTGCTCGCGTACATGGAGCGGATGTACGCACGTCCGCGGGCGCCGAAGCGCATCGCACAGCTACAGGCTGCCGATCGAAACTAGAGCGCGC
>DATEML010000269.1:0-13459 GCA_035275585.1 Steroidobacteraceae bacterium
GACCGATGTTGCCCTCCTGGATCAGATCGCCCATCGGCAAGCCGTAGCCGCCATAGCCGCGAGCGATGTGCACGACGAATCGCAGGTGCGACAGCACCAGCTGACGTGCAGCATTGAGATCGCCGCCGACCTGCAGCTGGCGCGCCAGCTCGAGTTCCTCTTCGCGGGTCAGTACCGGGATGCGCGAAACGCGCTCGATGTAGGCTTCCAAGCTCCCGACCGGACCGGCTAGAGCTAGATCGGTACCGGATCGGACCAACGCAGTGTTCATTTCGAAGATAATCCTCCAGCTCGATTCGGAATCGAGTGTAGCAAGGTGTTTAGCAGTCCGGCGATTGGAGTGCTAACGGGGCAAAAAGTTCCGCGCCGGCGGGGCTGGGGCTATCGTCGCGGCGGGCGCATAACCCTTTGAATTGGAATGGGCTGGGACCCGGAAGTTCCGGCCCCGACGGTCAGGTCGGCTCGATGCGCCTGAGATGCCGCGTCGCGGCGATATAGGAGCCCAGCCAGCCGAGTGCGACCCCGCTCAGGAGCAGCGCCACGGAGGCCTTCGGGTCCAGGGCTTCCAGCTCGTATGCGCTGCCGTAGAGGCCCGCCAGCCGCCCGATGGGCTCGCGCAGGACGGCGAGGGCGACGAGGGTGATCAGCCAGGCCGTGACTGCCCCGCCCAAGCCGTACCAGAAGCCGTTGTAGAGAAACGGCCGACGCACGAAGGCGTCGCTGCCGCCGACCAGCTTCGTGACCTCGATTTCATCGCGGCGGTTCTGGATGTCGAGCCGGATCGTGTTGCCGACGATCACCATTACGCCGAGTCCGAGGATTCCCGCCGCGAGCAGCAGCCCGCGCTGAAACGCCTCGAGGATCGCGTTCAGCCGGTTCACCCACGCCGTGTCGAGCTGCACGGTCTCGACCGACGGCAAAGCGCGAACGTCCGCAGCGAGACTCTGCAGATCCGCGGCGGTGGTGTACGTGGCGGCCGGTCGCACCACGATCGTGTGCGGCAGCGGGTTCTCGTTCAGCGCATCGATGGCGTCGCCGAAGCCGGAGTCGCGGCGGAATTCCTTCAGGGCCTCGTCGGCGAGGATCAGCTGCGCCTCGGCCACGTCGCGCCGCTGCCGGATCCGCTCGCTCGTGCGCCGCGCCTCCTCGGCTGAGGTCGGACGCTTGAGGAACACCGTGAGGTCGACTGCGCGATTCCAGTTGCCGGTTGCGACCTGCGCATTCGTCACCAGCAGGTGCAGGCACGCGGGCAGCGCGAGCGCGATGCCGATCACGAGGATCGTCAGCGTCGTGGCGAGCTTGTGCTGCGCCAGCCGGCCGAGCGAGCCGATCGACGTCTGCAGATGCCGCATGAGCCAGGCGCTCACGGCTTCGCCCCGTGCTCAGCGGCGAGCAACTTGCGCGGATCGAGCAGTCTTTCGCCGGCCGTTGCGGCCGAGGTCTCGACGATCCTGCCGGCTTCCAGCCGCACGCGACGCACCGGGAAATGCTCGAGCAGGTAGATGTCGTGGCTCGCGATCAGCACCGTGACCCCGACCTCGTTGAAGCGCCGGAAGATCTTCATGACCTCGAGCGACAGGTCCGGATCCAGGTTGCCGGTCGGCTCATCGGCGATGAGGATCGACGGCTTGCTGACGACTGCGCGCGCGATGCCGACACGCTGCTGCTCGCCGGTCGACAATTCCAGCGGCGCGCTCTGCTCGCGTCCCAGCAGCCCGACCTGGTCGAGCGCGGCGCGCACGCGCTTGCCGATCTCCTTGGTGCCGACGCCGGCGATGATCAGCGGCAGCGCGACGTTGTCGAAGATCGTGCGGTCGTAGAGCAGCTTGTGATCCTGGAACACCATGCCGATCTGGCGCCGGTAAGCCGGCACCTTGCGGCGGCCGATGCCAGCGACATTCTGGCCGTTCACGATCAGCTGGCCGCGGCTCGGCCGCTCGATCAGCGTGATGAGCTTCAGCAGGCTGGATTTGCCGGCGCCGGAGTGGCCGGTGACGAACACGATCTCGCCCGCCGCGATCTCCAGCGACAGATCGCTGAGCGCCTCACGGCCGTTCGGATAGCGTTTGAAGACGTGATCGAAGCGGATCATTCTCGTTTGAGCAGCGCATCGACGAACGCCTCGGCGTCGAACGGCGCGAAGTCCTCGGCGCTCTCGCCGATGCCGATGTAGCGGATCGGCAACCGCAGCGTGCTCGCGATTGCGAACACGATGCCCCCCTTCGCGGTGCCATCGAGCTTCGTGAGCACGATGCCGGTCACACCGAGCGCGTCGTTGAACAGGCGCGCCTGTTGGAGCGCATTCTGTCCCTGGCTGGCGTCCAGCACCAGCAGAACTTCGTGCGGCGCCCGCTCGTCGACGCGACCCATCACGCGCTTCACCTTCTTCAGCTCGTCCATCAGGTTCGACTGCGTGTGCAGGCGACCCGCTGTGTCAGCCACGAGCACGTCGATGCGGCGCGCGCGTGCCGCCTGCAACGCATCGAATACGACGGCAGCAGGATCCGCGCCGGTAGCTTGCGCGATCACTGTCACGTCGTTGCGCTCGCCCCAGACCTGCAACTGCTCGACTGCGGCGGCGCGAAACGTGTCGCCGGCGGCGAGCATGACTTTCAGTCCCTGCTCCTTCAGATGCCGTGCGAGCTTGCCGATCGTCGTGGTCTTGCCGGCGCCATTGACGCCGACGACGAGAATCGCGAACGGCGCACTCGCGCGCTCGATCTCGAGCGGCTGCTGCGCCGGCTGCAGGATGTCGAGCAAAGAGCTGCGCAGCGTCGCGAGCAAAGCATCGAGATCGCCGAGCTCTTTGCGCGCAACTTTGCGGCGCAGCTCTTCGAGGATGCGCTCAGTGGTCTCGACCCCGACGTCCGCGGTGATCAGCCGCGTCTCGAGCTCATCGAGCACCGTGTCGTCGATGCGGCCTGCAGGCAACAGGTTGGCGAGATCGTAGGTCAGCCACGAATTGCCGCGGTTGAGCTTCTCGCGCAGTCGCTTGAACAGGCCCGGCCGGGAGGCCGGCGCGGCTGCGTCCGTCTTGGATTTGAACCCGAACATCGATCAGCGGGTCCCACTGGCTCGTGAAAGGAGCGGCAGATTCTATCAGCTATGATCAGCGCCCAGATGCCGCGTCCCCTCGGGAAAAAACGTGCGGGAAAGAAAACCGCGCAATTGCCGCCGCGCGCGCCGAACCGGTTGCGCATCATCGGCGGCCGCTGGCGCGGTTCGCGCATCGTGTTTCCGCCGCTCGCTGCGATCCGGCCTTCTCCGGATCGCGTGCGCGAGACGCTGTTCAACTGGTTGCAGCAACCGATCGTGGGTGCGCGGTGCCTGGATCTGTTCGCGGGCAGCGGCGCACTCGGCCTCGAAGCGCTGTCGCGCGGCGCCGCCCACGTGACGTTCGTCGATCGCGAGCCGCAGGTCGGTCGCCATCTCTCGCAAACGCTGGAGCGGCTCGGCAGCCGCGCTGCGACCGTCGTGGTCGAGGACGCGCAGCGCTTCCTGTCGCGGCCGCCGCAGTCCTTCGACATCGTCTTTCTCGATCCGCCGTTCGACTCGGCGGTGCTGGAGCAGGTGGGCGGCCGCCTGCAGGCCTGGCTGGCGCCGGACGCCTACATTTACGTGGAATCCCCGGCCGATCGCTCGCTGGCAACGCTGCCCGCGCACTGGCGCATACAGCGCACCAAGCGCGCCGGTCAGGTCGGCTATCATCTGCTGCGAGCCAACGATCCAGCCAACGAGGTTCCGCCATGACAGGCGCTCTGTACCCGGGCACGTTCGATCCGATCACCAACGGCCATCACGACCTGGTGCGCCGGGCCGTCGACATCTTCGGGCGCGTGGTGGTCGCGATCGCCGCGAATCCGGGCAAGGCGCCGCTGTTCACGGTGGACGAGCGCGTCGAGCTCGCGCGCGAAGTATTGCGCGACATTCCCAATGTCGAAGTCACCGGCTACACCGGGCTGACCGTCGACTTCGCGCGCCAGAACGGCCTGCACGTGGTCGTGCGCGGTTTGCGCGCCGTATCCGACTTCGAGTTCGAGTTCCAGCTCGCGTCGATGAGCCGGCATCTGTCGAATCAGGTCGACTACGTGTTCCTCACGCCGGCCGAGCGCTTCACTTTCATTTCGTCGTCGCTGGTGCGCGAGATCGCGAGCTTCGGCGGCAATGTCAGTCAGTTCGTGCATCCCGCCGTCGAGACCGCCCTGCAGCGCGCCTGGGCGCGACGCAAGGCCTGAAACTTCCAAGGTCGAGTCCATCATGACGTTCGCACTGCTTCGTTCGCGGATCTGTTTCCTGTTCGTCGTGGCGCTGCTGGCGCCGCATCTGGCTGTCGCAGACGCGCCGCTGAAACCGCAGAAGGCCGCGATCGCCAGTCAGCACGAACTGGCCACGCAGGCCGGAATGGAGATCTTGAAGCAGGGCGGTAACGCATTCGACGCGGCAGTCGCCGTGAGCTCGACGCTCGCGGTCGTCGAACCGAGCAGCTCGGGTCTCGGCGGCGGCGGATTCTGGCTGTTGCATCGTGCGTCGGATGGCTTCGAGATCATGGTCGATGCGCGCGAAGTGGCGCCGAAGGCGGCGACGCGCGACATGTTCCTGGACGAGCAAGGCAACGTCGTGCCCGGCCGCTCGACCGCGACGGCGCTCGCCGCGGGCATTCCCGGCGAGGCTGCGGGCTGGGCGCATCTCGCAACGAAGTACGGACGCTTGCCGTTGAGGACGAGCATGCAGCCCGCGATCCGCCTGGCGCGCGAAGGCTTCCCGCTCAACACGCGCCTGCGCGGCGGCATCGAGGCGAAGCGCAATCTGTTCCAGGCCGGCGCCGCTGCGAAGATCTTCCTCGTGAAAGGCGAAATCCCGGCAGTCGGCACGATCATCAAGCAGCCGGAGCTGGCGCAGACGCTGACGGCGCTTGCCGAGCAGGGTCCCGATGGCTTCTACAAGGGCGCCGTGGCGAAGCGCATGGTCGACGGCGTGCGCAAGCTCGGCGGGATCTGGTCGCTCGAGGATTTCTCGGCCTATCGCGTCGCGGAGCGCAAGCCGTTGTACGGCGAGTATCGCGGCGCGCGCATCATTTCAGCGCCGCCGCCGTCATCGGGCGGGGTTGCGATCATCGACGCGCTCAACATCCTGTCGGGCTTCGATCTCGGCTCGGTCGACAGCGCCACGCGCAAGCATCTGGTGGTCGAGGCGATGCGCCGCGCGCATCGCGATCGCGCGGAATTCCTCGGCGATCCCGACTTCATCAAGGTGCCGACGGAACGGCTCACGCACGAGTACTACGCGGACGGGCAACGCGCCTCGATCCGCATGGATCGCGCGACGCCCAGCAACATGCTGCCGAGTATCGAGGCGCCGAGCCAGGGCCCGCAGACTTCGCACTTCTCGATCATCGACACCGAGGGCAATCGCGTTGCCGGCACGCAGTCGATCAACTTCTTCTTCGGCTCCGGTCTCATGGTGCCGGGCACCGGCGTGATGCTGAACAACGAGATGGACGACTTCGCTGCGAAGCCCGGCGTGCCGAACGGTTTCCGGCTGATCGGCGCCGATGCGAACGCGATCGCACCGGGCAAGCGGCCGCTGTCGAGCATGACGCCGACGTTCGTGGAGAAGCCCGACGGCTTGATGATCGTCGGCTCGCCCGGCGGCAGCGTGATCATGACGGTCGTGCTGCTGTCGACGCTGGACTGGATGGACGGTGTGGCGCCGGAGGAGTTCATCAAGAAGGGCCGCTATCACCACCAGTACATGCCCGACACGATCACGTTCGAGCCAGGCGCGCTCACGGAAGAAGAAAAGCAGACGCTGCAGAAGTACGGGCATTCGTTGCGCGAGTCGCGCATGCCCGGCAATGCGCAGATCGTCACGTGGGATTACCGCAGCGGCGAAGTGAAAGCTGTGTCGGACCCGCGCGGCGTCGGTGTCGGCGTCGTGTACTAGCTGCCTCTGATTACTTCTGGCACTTCGGGCAGAAGTACGTCGAACGTTGTCCCTGTGCGAAGTGCCGGATCGGCGTGCGGCACACGCGGCACGGCTCGCGCGTGCGCTCGTAGACGAACAGCTTCTGCCGGAAATAGCCCGGCGCTCCTTCTGGATTGACGTAGTCGCGCAGCGTCGTGCCGCCGGCGCGGATTGCGGCGCGCAGCACCACCTTGATCGATTTCGCCAGCGCGTCGAACTCCGCGCGCGTGATGCGCTTCGCGGGTCGGCGCGGACGGATGCCGGCGCGGAACAGCGCCTCGCTCGCGTAGATGTTGCCGACTCCGACCACGATCTGACTGTTCATGATCAGCTGCTTGATCGCGACGCTGCGTCCCGCGGCGGCGCGCGCGAGGTATGCGCCGTTGAACGCAGCCGACAACGGCTCCGGCGCTAGCGATCTGAGCAGCGGATGCTGCAGCGGATCTTCGCGAGTCCAGAGCAAGCTGCCGAAGCGGCGCGGATCGTTGAAGCGCACGCACATGCCGGAGTCGAGCACGATATCGACGTGATCGTGCGTCGCGGGCGCGACGGTGCAGGGCAGCAGCCGCAGGCTTCCCGACATCCCCAGGTGCAGGATCATCGTGCCGCGCTCCAGATCGAACAGCAGATATTTCGCGCGTCGGCGCAGCTCGCGCAGCCGTTGGCCCGCCGCCTCCTGCGGCAGCTCGCGCGGCACGCGCCAACGCAGCCGCGGCTCACGGACCAGGATCGAGCGGATTACGTGTCCGCGGATCGACGGCTCTATGCCGCGGCGCGTCGTTTCGACTTCGGGAAGTTCGGGCATGGAGGGACCTGAATCGTCGGTGGCGCATTGATACTGATGAGATCGCCATCACAGTATCCATCACTGCGCCGGCCGTAGGTCTCGTCCCTTGAACGGAGCAGGGATTTGCTCATTTGTGGTCACCGGGGGCCTCCGCTATAGTCGCCCGGCTTCGATTTTCCTTAATACGAACGCATCGCCTCAGGGGCTGTAGGTACCGCGCAGTGAACGTTGATTTTCTGTATGGAATTCTGAATCTTAGCTTCTGGTCGTACGTCGTCGTGACGTTCCTGATGGTGCAGTTCACCTTCATGGGCGTGACGCTCTATCTGCATCGCGACGCGACCCATCGCAGCCTCGACCTGCACCCGGCACTCCGCCACGTCTTCCGCTTCTGGCTGTGGATGACCTCGGGCATCGTCACCAAGGAATGGGTGGCCGTTCACCGCAAGCATCACGCCCGCTGCGAGACGCCGGACGATCCGCACAGCCCGGTCATCTTCGGCCTGAAGAAGGTGCTGCTCGAAGGCGCCGAGCTCTACCAGGTGCAGGCGCGCAATCCGGAGACGCAGGAGAAGTACGGTCGCGGCACGCCCGACGACTGGATGGAGCGCAGCGTCTACTCGCGCTATCGCAACTACGGCATCGCCGGTCTGTTCTTCGTCGACCTGCTGTTGTTTGGCGTGCCCGGCATCATCGTGTTCGCCGTGCAGATGCTCGCGAATCCCGTGATGGCCGCCGGCGTGATCAACGGCCTCGGCCACTACTACGGCTATCGCAACTTCGAGTGTCCGGACGCCGCGCGCAACATCGTGCCGTGGGCCTTCATCGTCGCCGGCGAAGAGCTGCACAACAACCATCACGCATTCCCGAGCTCGGCGAAGTTTTCGATCTATCGCTGGGAGTTCGACATCGGCTGGCTGTACATCCGCGTGTTCCAGGTGCTCGGTCTCGCGAAGGTCATTCGTGTGGCGCCGGCGCCGGCGCACGTCGAGCCGCGCAAGCACATCGACCTGGAAACGGTGCGTGCGGTGATCGTCAATCGCATGCATGTGCTGCGGGACTACACGCGTCACGTGACGCTGCCGGTGTTCCGCGACGAGCTGCGTATCGCTGGCGGCAAGCTCAGCAGTCGCGTCAGGAAATTACTGGTGCGCGAGCCGGTGCTGCTCGATAACACTGCGCAGTCGCGCTTGCGCGAAGTGCTCGCATCGAACCCGGCGCTGCAGACCGTGCACGAGTTCCGCGAGCGCCTGCGTCAGATGTGGAGCGGTGCGAACATGAGCAACGAGAAGCTCGTGCAGCACCTCAAGGAATGGATCGCGCAGGCCGAGGCCAGCCGCATCCAGGTGCTGCAGGATTTCGCCGCGTCGTTGCGCGGCTACGCGATGCAGCCGGCCTGAGCGCACGCGACGCCCGAAAAGAAAAGCCCGCCGAAAGGCGGGCTTTTTGTTTGCGGTGCAGGTCGGGCTTCAGCCCGACAGCGAAAATCACTTGATCTTCGTTTCCTTGTAGACCACGTGCTTGCGGACCTTCGGGTCGAATTTCTTGACTTCCATCTTGTCCGGATGGAGCCGCTTGTTCTTGGTGGTGGTGTAGAAGTGGCCGGTGTTGGCCGACGACAGCAGCTTGATCTTTTCACGCATGGAGATTCTCCTCGACTCAGGCTCAGAGCTCGATGCCCTGGGCGCGCAGCTCCGCGACCACCTTCTCGATGCCCTTCTTCTCGATCGTGCGCAGGCCGCGGGTCGAGACGCGCAGGCTGACGAAGCGCCGCTCGCCCTCCAGCCAGAAGCGCTGCACGTGCAGGTTCGGCAGGAAGCGCCGGCGACGCCGGTTGTTGGCGTGGGACACCGTGTTGCCGGTCATCGGCCGCTTGCCGGTGATCTGACAGACTCTGGACATGGCTGCAATCCTCAAGGGGGCGGCCAGGCGGGCGAAGCCGCCGGGCTCGAAAACGAGTCGCGCTTTATACCAGCCAATGGCTTGAGAGGGAAGGGATTTACAGCAATCCGCGCTCAGCGAAGGACTCGCAGACCCCGTCCCCGACCACCAAGTGGTCGATCAGCCGTACATCGACCAGCGCGAGGGCCTCTTTCAGCCGGTGCGTGATCATCTGGTCCGCCACGCTGGGTTCGGCCACGCCGGAGGGGTGGTTGTGGGCGGCGATGACAGCCGCGGCGTTGCGGGACAGGGCCTGTTTGACCACCTCACGAGTGTGGACATTGGCCTGGTCCAGGGTGCCGCGAAACAGCTCGTCGAACGCGATGACCCGGTGACGGTTGTCGAGCCAGAGGCAGCAGAAGACCTCGTAAGGCAGGTCGCGCAGACGCATCTGCAGGAATTCCCGCACGGCGTGCGGGTTGTCGAGCGTCGATTGGCTTGCGAGCAGTTCCTGGTAATGACGCCGGGCCAGCTCCAACGATGCCTGCAGGAGCACGTACCGGGCCGGTCCGAGACCCCGCGCTTCGCACAGCCGTATGCGTTCGGCTGTCATCAGAGCTCTGAGAGAGCCGAATTCCAGCAAGAGGCTGCGCGCGACGTCCAACGCACTGTGCCCGCGCACTCCCGTCTGCAACAGGATCGCCAGCAGCTCCGCTTCCGTCAGGACGCCCGGACCGAGCTCGAGCAGCTTCTCGCGCGGCCGCTCGCCGGCCGGCCAATGGCGTATCGACATCCGCTGTCCCCGGTCGCTGGAAGAGTTGGCATTGTGCCGGCGCGAGCCCGCGATCGGCCGCGATTGGGCGCGTGTTTGCGCTGAAATGCGCGGCGGCGTCATGCGCCTCCGGAATACCCCTATGCGGGCGCATCTGTTTGATGGTTCGGGACCCCGCCCCCATAATCTGCTCATGAGCTCGCAGCCTCGCAAGATTCTGCTCGGCGTCACCGGCGGCATCGCCGCCTACAAGAGCCCGGACCTCGTGCGCCGGCTCATGGAGCACGGCGCCGAAGTGCAAGTCGTCATGTCGCGCGGTGCCCAGCAGTTCGTCACCGCGCTCACGTTCCAGGCCGTGTCGGGTCGATCGGTACGCACCGATCTCTTCGACGAGGCGGCCGAGGCAGCGATGGGACACATCGAGCTCGCGCGCTGGGCCGATGAGATCGTCGTCGCGCCGGCAACCGCCGAGTTCATCGCGCGGCTCGCGCACGGCTTCGCCGACGATCTGCTTGCGACGATTTGTCTCGCGACGCGCGCGCGCATCACGCTTGCGCCGGCGATGAATCGCGAAATGTGGGCCAACGCCGCGACGCAGGCGAACGTGCAGATTCTGAAGCAGCGGCATGTGCGCTTGCTTGGGCCGGCCAGCGGCGACCAGGCCTGCGGCGAAGTCGGCGTCGGGCGCATGCTCGAGCCGGCGCAGATCGCCGACGAGATCTTCACCGTTCGCGGCGGCGCCGGACTGCTCCACGGGCTGAAGGTCGTCGTCACCGCCGGCCCGACGCGTGAGGCGCTCGATCCCGTGCGCTTCATCAGCAATCGCAGCTCCGGCAAGATGGGCTATGCGGTCGCGCAGGCGGCACGCGAAGCCGGCGCCGAAGTGGTGCTGGTGAGCGGACCGGTGCAGATTCCAACGCCGCGCGGCGTCGAGCGTGTGGAAGTCGAGAGCGCGGAGCAGATGCTCGAAACCGTGCGGCAGCACGTCGCCGGCGCGGACATCTTCATTTCGGCCGCCGCAGTGTCCGACTATCGCGCGCACCAGGTTGCAGGCGAGAAGATCAAGAAGACCAGCGACACCATGAGTCTGTCGCTGGCGCGCGCGCCGGACGTGCTCGCAACGATCTCGCGCTCTGCGTCGCCGCCGTTCCTGGTCGGCTTCGCCGCGGAAACCGAACACCTCGAGCGCAACGCGCTCGCGAAGCTGACGGGCAAGAATCTCGACATGATCGCGGCGAACAAAGTCGGCGCCGGGCTGGCGTTCGACAAGGACGAGAATGCGCTGACGGTGTACTGGCCGGGCGGCGGCAAGCGCGAGCTCGCGTTCACGAGCAAGCTGGCGTTGGCGCGGCAGCTGGTGGAAGTGATCGCCGAGCGCTACCGCGCGAGCAACAAGACGCGAGCGATCGTCGAGAAATCGCCGAGTCCCGCCCATGCCAGCTGACGGCGCGCCCACAGGCGCGCGGCGTCGGCTCGAGGTGCGCATCCTCGATCCCCGCATCGGCCGGGACTATCCGTTGCCGCAATACGCGACCGAAGGCTCGGCAGGTGTCGACTTGCGCGCCTGCATCGACGCGCCGCTCGAGCTGAAGCCGGGCGACACCCAGCTCATTCCTTCCGGCATCGCGATCCACCTCGAAGACGCCGGCTATGCGGCGCTGGTGCTGCCGCGCTCCGGGCTCGGACACAAGCACGGCATCGTGCTCGGCAATCTCGTCGGTCTGATCGACTCCGACTACCAGGGCCAGGTATTCGTTTCGTGCTGGAACCGCGGCCAGACGACGTTCACGATCCAGCCGGGCGAGCGCATTGCGCAGCTCGTGGTCGTGCCGGTGATGCAGGTGGAATTCGCAGTCGTCGAGGAGTTCGCGCAGTCGCAGCGCGGCGCCGGCGGCTTCGGCAGCTCCGGCCGCGGCTGACTCTTACCGGATCCCCTTCAGTTCCTTGAAGCGCTTGATGTCCGCGTCGAACGCCGCGGTGAGCTCCGCCTGTTCCTTGCGGTTCGCGGTCAGCGATTCCTGGTAGACGCGCATGCCGTTCACGGTGTTGACCATCTCGGCGGCGAGGTGGTCGGGGAGCGCGGGCGCGTTCGGCTTGTCGCTATACGGCTTGAAGCGCGCGATCTGTGCTTCGAGGCGCGTCTGACGGTCGCGCAGCGCGGTGATGTTCTGCTCGGTCAGGCGGTATTGCGCGCTCAACTGCTCGAGCCGCTGATCGCGCAGGCGCTCGATATCTTCGACGGTCAGGTAGGTTTCGATCAGCGTCCGATCGCGCAACGCGTGCGTTTCTCTCTCCTTGCGGACTTTCGCTTCTTCGGCCTCGCGCAGCAGCCGCTTCTGTCGCGTCGCCTCGCCTTCGATCAGCCGCACCTGCATGCCGCGATCGTTGAGCACTTCCGTATCCAGGCCGGCACATTCCGCCGGCATGCTGTCGCCGTAGTGCGTCTGCCCGTTGCGATCCTTGCAGCGGAAGAAAGCTTCGCGTGTCGGCGTTTTCTGCGCCGCAGTCGCGGCGGCTGAATAGGCCGTCGAGAGGACGACGATCGTTGTCGCGACTATGCGAATCCCGCGCATGTGGGCTCGAGCCAGCGTCATTCGCGGCTATTGTGCCGCAGGAACCTCTGCGGTCAACTTTTTACGTACCGGCCTGTCACGCGACGCCGTACTGGGCGCGATACGCCCGCGTCGCCGCCAGCTGGTCCGCGTTGCCTGCTTGCTCCAGGTATTCGATCAGATCGGCGAGCCGGAGGATGCTGGTGACCGGCAGCTGCAAGGTCTGCTCGACTTCTTGCACCGCCGACAGCTGTCCGCTGCCGCGCTCCTGGCGATCGAGAGCCAGCACGACGCCGGCCGGCTGTCCGCCCGCCGCTGTGATGATCTCGATGGCTTCGCGAATCGCCGTCCCGGCCGTGATGACGTCGTCGACGATCAGCACGCGGCCGCGCAGCGGTGCGCCGACGATGCTGCCGCCTTCGCCGTGATCCTTCGCCTCCTTGCGGTTGAAAGCCCACGGCACGTCGCGGCCGTAACGGTCGGCGAGCGCGATCGACGCTGACGCGACCAGCGGGATGCCCTTGTAGGCCGGACCGAACAGCACGTCGAACTGCCATCCCGAGCGCGCGATCGCATCGGCGTAGTGGCGTCCGAGCTCGGCGAGCGCGCGCCCAGTGCTGAATAGTCCGGCGTTGAAGAAGTACGGGCTGAGCCGGCCGGATTTCAGCTTGAACTCGCCGAAGCGCAGCACGCCGAGGCCGAGGCACAGTTCGATGAAGGAGGCGGACATGAAGGGATTCTATACATTCTCTCTATAATGGGCGGCATGCGCATCATCACGCTCAACGCCAACGGCATTCGCTCCGCCGGCAGCAAGGGGATGTTCCGCTGGATCCGCGGCCAGGAGCCGGACGTCGTGTGCGTGCAGGAAACCAAGGCGCAGGAGCATCAGCTCGGTGACGCGTTGTACCGGCCGAAGGGCTATCACTGCTACTACTTCGATGCGCAGAGGCCCGGCTACAGCGGCGTCGCAATCTACGCGAAGCGTAAGCCGGACACCGTCACGATCGGCTACGGCTCGAAAGAGTTCGACGCCGAGGGACGCTATCTCGAGGCGCAGTTCGGCAAGCTCTCGGTGGTCTCGCTGTACCTGCCTTCCGGCTCTTCCGGCGAGGATCGGCAACAGGCGAAGTTCCGCTTCCTCGCGGAGTTCATGCCCCACCTGTGCGCGCTCAAGCGCAAGCGGCGCGACTTCATCCTGTGCGGCGACTGGAACATCGCGCACAAGGAGATCGACCTGCGCAACTGGCGCTCGAACCGCAAGAATTCCGGTTTTCTGCCCGAGGAGCGCGCGTGGCTCGATCAGCTGTTCGGCGATCACGGCTACGTCGACGGCTTCCGTGAGATCAACCCGAAGCCCGACCAGTACACCTGGTGGTCGAACCGCGGCCAGGCCTGGGCGAAGAACGTCGGGTGGCGCATCGACTACCAGATTCTCAGCCCGGGCCTGCGCGGCAGCGTGCTGGGCGCAAGCATCTATAAGAAGAAGCGCTTCTCCGATCA
>DATEML010000270.1:0-10909 GCA_035275585.1 Steroidobacteraceae bacterium
TGAGATGCGGGTGAAGCGTTCGGTGACGATCGTGCGCGGAGAGACGAGATAGTCGCCGAGAGGCGAGGTGCGTCCCCAATCGCTGGGCGTGAAGGATTTCGTCTCGACTACGAGTGTGTCGCCTTCCCACCAGCCGATCGAGTCCCCCAACCATGAGGTGATAGCGGGATGTGCGTGCTGCGCGTTCAGGCGGATGACGCGTGCATCGTGCATCGGCTCCGCGAACACGACGATCACATCCGCAGTCTGAACGATCTGATGCAGGTTGCTCACCAGGACGGACAGCAGCGGCGGCAGCGATGCCAACGTGCCCAGGCAACGTTCGGGGGTTGGGCGTTGCTCTGGTCCTTCCATCACCGTGCGAATCCCCGCGCGAAAGGCAGCGATGCGTTCGAGAGCCTCATCGGTGCCTGGGAGCTGACCGTCGGGCGGATCGATGATGATGGAGCTGCGCAGCGTGCCGCTGACCCGCTCGATCCGCCGCTCGTCGCTCCATCCATCGGGATCGTTCGGCCCCTGGTCTGCCTCGCTCGCCAGCCGACGCGAATCGATCTCGTGCGCCTCGGCCTCGGAAATGAACAGCTGCGTGTGGCCGGGCGGGCGGACCAGCGGAGTGCTGTTCGTGTTGGTCCAGATGCCTTCGAAATTCGGCCGGCCGTCCGCATGACGCGGTGGCTGATAGGCGTCGGGTTCGGCCGAAGCCGCCATCGACAGCGCGGCAAGCAATGCTGACAGGAGGGCGATGGACGTTCGCATCTGACACCCGAGCAGCGGAACGCGTCGCCACTATGCTCCGCAGGATGACACCCGACAATATGACTTTCGGGTGCCGGACCGTTCGCGCTAGAGTCGCGCCGTGCATTTCGATTGCTGAGGACGGGGGATTGGAATGGCCATCTACAAGCTCGGCGAACACACCCCAAAGATCCACGAGACCGCCTGGGTCGCCGAGAGCGCCGCGGTGATCGGCCGGGTAGCGATGGCCGAAGGCGCGAGCGTGTGGTTCGGCGCAGTGGTTCGCGGCGATGTCGAAGATATTCGGATCGGCCGCAACTCGAACATCCAGGACAACTCAGTGCTGCATGCCGACTCGGGCATCCCGCTCTCGATCGGCGAGAACGTCACGGTGGGACACCACGTGATGCTGCACGGGTGCACCGTTGGCGACGGTGCGCTGATTGGAATCAGAGCCGTGGTGCTCAATGGCGCGAACATTGGTCGCAACTGCATCGTAGGCGCTGGCAGCGTAGTGACGGAAGGCAAGAGCTTTCCCGACGGAACGCTCATTCTCGGCGCGCCTGCCAAGGTAGTGCGCGAGCTCGATCCGGAGCAGATTGCGATGATGCAGCATGGCGCTGCGCACTACGTCGGGAACGCGCAGCGGTTTCGCAAGGAGCTGAAGCGGATCTAGCGCTGCGTCTGCGTCACGCCGACGGTCCCATACCGCGCCCCGGCGACCGCGCCCGGCGTGAAGGCCGCCTCGAGACGCTGCAGATCGGCTTCGCTCAATCGAATCGACAATGCGCCGAGATTCTCCTCGAGGCGCTGCACCTGTTTCGTTCCCGGAATGGGCACGATGTCGTCACCCTGCGCGAGCAGCCAGGCGAGCGCGATCTGCGCCGGTGAGACGCCGCGCTCCTGCGCCAGCGTCTCGACGATGCCGACGAGCTGCAGGTTCTTGTCGAAGTTTTCGCTCTGAAAACGCGGGCTGTTGTGGCGCCAGTCGGATGCCTCGAGATCGGACGGTGAGCGGATTCGACCGGTGAGGAAGCCGCGGCCCAGCGGGCTGTAGGGGACGAATCCCACGCCGAGCTCGCGCAGCGCCGGGAGAATGTCCTGCTCGGGTTCGCGATAGAACAACGAGTATTCGGATTGCACCGCCGCGATCGGATGCACGGCGTGCGCACGTGCAAGCGTCTGCGGGCCGATCTCGCACAAGCCGAGGTGCGCGACCTTGCCCGTGCGGACCAGATCGGCCATCGCACCGACCGTCTCTTCGATCGGCACCTGCGGGTCGAGTCGATGCTGATAGAACAGATCGATGCGCTCGACACCGAGCCGTCGCAACGAGTCCTCGCACGAAGCTCTGACCGTTGCGGGGCGGCTGTCGAGGCGCCGCGCATTCGGATCCTGCGGATCGCGTTCCACGCCGAACTTCGTGGCGAGCACGACCTGATCGCGACGTCCGCGGATTGCGCGTCCGACGAGATCCTCGTTGATGAACGGCCCGTACATCGGTGCGGTGTCCAGCAAGGTGAGGCCGAGGTCGAGTGCTCGTGCGATCGTCTCGAGCGATCGCGCATCATCGCGCGTGCCGTAGAAGTCGCTCATGCCCATGCAGCCGAGACCGAGCGCGGAGACGCTCAATCGCTGCGATCCCAACGTCCGCTTTTCCATCACGCACCTCTCGTCGACTGGCGTGCAGTAAAGATAGCGGCGTCGAGCCCTCGCGATAATCCGGCTTTCGCTTACTGCCCCGTCAACTGCAGCTTCACAATGGCTTGCGCGCGCCGAGCTGCGCGAGCATCTCGGAGAGAGCTTCCGGACTGATATAGAAGTATTCGCAGACGCGTCCCCACAGCATCGGAGTAGGGACGTTGGCATCGCCGCGTTCTTGCTGCAGCTGATGCAAGACGTAGAGCACGACTCGCTGCTCGCGAGTCAGCCCGTCGCGGATATCGGGTATCCTGTCGTCGCTCATCGGCGGGCAGTTTACATCGTGAGGTCGAGCGGCGACCCGTCCCAGTCGCGGATTGCGATGGGCTTCCCGGTAAAGGCGTTAATCATGAGCGTGCGGCCAACGAGCGCGCTCGGGATGAAGCCGATGCCGTTGCGATCGAGCGGAATCCAGTAGTCGATCACCCAGTCGTTGTCCGCAATCTTGTCGGACACGTAGAACCCGCGCACAGATTCGCCGTTCGCGGCGCGCCGCACCCGAATCTCCACACCGCCGCCTTGGCTCAAGCGAATCGCCTTATCGGTGATAGGCGAGGAGTATGTGATCTTCTCGCGATATATTTCGTAACCGGGCTTGTACACGATGAGCTCTACGTCGCCAGGCTCCACGCCAGTCAGCTTGAATTGTCCGAAGTGGTCGCTCTCCTTGTGCGCGCGCACTCGCGAAGTCGCAGCGTCCAAGCCTCGGACGTAGATGTCCGCACTGACGATGGGCACCGCGCCGGCTTCCTCGAGCACGCGGCCACCGACCTGCACCAACGGAATCTCGATGTTCAACACGGTATCGCCCGCGATCGTGACTGAGCGGCCAATATCCTCATCGGCCCGCAGTCGATATTCGCCGGCCGGCAGTCCCTCGATTTCGTATTGACCGTCTTGCGACGTCTGCGCCTGATACAGGATCTGCGCCTTGGGGTCGGCAGCTCTCATCATGATCGACTTGTCGACAGCAGCCTCGCCATCCTGGGTGACGCGGCCGGTCAGACGCGAGCCCGGCGGAAAGACGATGTCGAGCACGACGTCCCTGTCCGCCGGCACATTGACCGTCTTCTCCAATCGTCGACTGCGCGTATACACCGTCAGCGTCGACTGCCCGGGAGGCAAGTTCTTCAACACATACGTTGCCTGGTCGTCGACTCGTGCCTGGAAAAACTGGCGATTCGCTGCCGACTGTGCCGAGACGAACGCGTGCTCGAGGTGTTCGGGCCGCAGGCCCCGGATCGTGCCCCGGATGATGCGGCCCGCCACGACCTTGAGAGTCACGTTCGATCGGTGTTCGTCCGGCCCCAGCTCGATTTTTTCTCTGGCACTGCCGGCGGTCGTGGTGCCGGTGAGGACGTAGGTTCCGGCGGGCAACTGTCCGAAGGTGAACACACCGTCGTCGGTCGTCTGATATGACCCTCCACCGGGACCGCCGAGCAGGTTGATCAGCCCCTTGATCGGCGCGCCGGCGGGAGTCACGACACGTCCCGAGAGTGTGCTGCCTGTAGACAGGCCAATGTCGACGGCCTGAGTCTCGTCGCCCACGATCAGGTCCAACTCGCGCGCGGCATAGCCTTTCGCACTTGCTGACAACGTCATGTCGCCGCCAGGAACGCCGTCGAGCTCGAACGTACCGTCTTCCTTCGACCTAACGAAGGGAGAGGTTTGGCTGTCGCCGTGGTAGGCCCGATCCGGCTCCTGCAAGCTGACAAGTGCCGCACCGATACCGACGCCGGTGTTCAGATCGAACACGCGTCCGCGCAAGGTGAAGCCATGGAGCAGCGGCATGACGTGCTCGGGCGATTTTTCGCCTGCCGCCGTCGTCAGCTCCTCGATCACGAACTGTTGGTAAGCGTGCGCAGATACGGTCACCATCCAGCGACGCGGCTTGAGGTTGCTCCACGCGAAGCGACCGCTGCCGGACTTGAACGTTCGCGTAAGCGGCTTTTCTTCACCGTACGCCTCGCTACTGGTTGCAAGCGGGATGAGGCGAACCTCGAATTCACGAACCGGCTGTCGCGTGACTGCGTCGATGACCCGGCCGCGAAACGTACCGCCTGCTGCTGCTGCTGGAGGCGCCGCCGCCGTTGCTGCGACTTCGACGTTGGTTGATGCGGGAGTCTCGGGTTGCGGTTTCGGTTTGGTAACCTGACTTGCGGTGACGCTGGCGGCGGCAGGAACCGGCTCGCTCGATGTGGACACCCACTGCTGGCCGAGCAGCAGCAACACGCCGCCGGCGAGCAGAGCCCCAAGAATGATGAACCAGCGATGCTTCGGACCATCCATGACTCGAGCTTCCATGACCGGTCGCGGTGCGTTCGAGAATGCGCCGATCGCACGCCCGCTGCAATCGCGCCTGTATGATGCGGCGCCGATGCGTGCCGTAATCCTCGCACTGATCGCGTGTATCCCGCTCGCAGGGTGTTCCGGTCACCGAACTGCCGCGGACTCCGAGCGTTCGCAGGTCGTGTATGTCTTGCGTCGGGGCTGGCACAGTGGACTCGGCATCGCTGCGGCGGACTGGCCGCAGCGCGACTGGCCGCTTCTTTCATCCTTCGCGGATGCGCGCTACCTCGAGTTCGGCTGGGGCGATGCCGCCTTCTACCAAGCCGACAAACCCAGTGTGGGGACAGCGTTGGCGGCCGCCCTATGGCCCAGTCCCACCGTCATGGAAGTGGTGCCACTGCTGGGGTCTCCGGCGCCGGGAGCGGGCGACGTTGAGTCTGTGGCTGTGCACGTGTCGCGTGCGGAACTGAAGGCCATTGCGTCATCGCTGGACGCTTCGTTCGCGCAGCCGATCAGTCCGACAGGAAAGACGTACCGGACGGCAGGCGGCGAGGCACGTTTCTATCACGCGCGCGGCAAGTTCTATCTGTTTCGGATGTGCAACCGCTGGACGTCGGAGCTGCTGCAGCTGGCGGGCTGCGCAGTGAGCCCGCGGTTGGCGATGACCGCGGGTCAAGTGGTCAAGGCCGCGAAGAAATGCGATGCCGAATCAGCGGGAGCTGGCCGTTAGCGCAGCGGGAACATCGAGCTCGCCCCAGCCGTAGGTCGCATCGCGGCCCGGTGCTCCGAGATCGCGCGCTTCGCTCTTCAGTGAGGCGATGACGACCTGGATACCCGCAGCACCATCGAGCCTTCGAGCGATCGCTGCCGCGACGACTGGCGACGCGAAGGAAGTGCCCGAAACGGTCTTCGCAGTCTTCGACGACGTGGATTCGTACTCCGATGCGACATGCACGCCGCGTGCAGCGAATGCAATGTAGTCGCCGCGATTGGCGCGTCGATAGACTTGACCATTCTCGTCGACCGCTGTGACGGCGATCACACCGGGGTACGCCGCCGGAAACGCCGGCGCGGCCCCGGGCCCGCCGTTGCCGGCCGCAGCCACGATCGCGACATCGGCTGCGAGTGCGCGCTTGATGACGTGCGCGAGCACGACGTTGTCCGGCCCTTCGATGCTGATGTTGATCACGCGCACGCGATTCTCGACCAGCCAGTCGATGGCGCTTGCAATCGCGGCGGCTGGTGCGATCAGACGATTGTCTGCATCGACGCCGAACACATCAGCCACCGTGAGGCGCGCACCGCTGCGCGCCACGATCTCGGAAACGAGCGTGCCGTGAGTGCGCGAGGTGTAACCACCGTCCGCGAAACCTTCCGTCTGCACGATCGAGCGTGTGAGCACCGGCCACGAAACGTCGGCGCCAGTGTCGATCACGCCGACATGACCAGTGTTGGCGACGGGAGCCGGCGCTGGCTGTGCGTCAGCCTCCGCGGCAGGCGCGGCGACGTCATCGCCAGACGGGCGGAAGAGATGATGGGGCGCAATGCTCGCCAGCGGCGCGAGCGCCTGCAGTTCCGAGATGACCTGTTCGACCGAACGTCCCGGCCGCACCTGGATGCGCGCGAGCGTTTCGTTGAACGCAGTGAGCGGACGCTCGGCGATGATCGAAAACCCTGCGGCACGAACGGTGTCGATGGAAGCGCGGTCCGCGACCATCAACACTTCGCGGCGCACACGCTCGCGACCTGCGCTGTCGCGTTCGACTTCGAAGCGCGAGGACGATCCTCCGCCGCGGTCATCGTCGCGGCCGCGGCGATCATCGTCCCGATCGTCGGAGCCGGAGCTCTCGCTGCCCGGGCCGGAGTTGTCCGATTCCACCGAACCGCTGCCGGAGTTGTCCGTGCGAGTTTCGCGATCGCGACGCTCGTTCTGCTCGCGAACGCGGCGGTCTTCGCGCACCTCGCGATCGCGCGGCTCATTCTCTTCGTGCGACCACGACGTCGTGGCGAGCAGCGGCAGCGCAAACAGCAGCACGGACGCGAGAATTTGGCCTGAACGACCCATAGGCTGCACACTACAGAAAGATCCGGCAGGAGGGAATAATCATCCTGCGGAATCGTTGTCAGCCGGAGACAGGTTGAAGACATGCCGGAGTTCAGGCGCGAGCTCGTAGAACTGCTGCCGCGGCTGCGTCGCTTTGCGTCCGTGCTGACGAGGTCGCACGACGATGCGGAGGACGTAGTGCAGGCGGCGGTTGAGCGTGCGCTGCGCCATGCGGACTCATGGCAACAGGGCTCGCGGCTGGACAGCTGGCTGTACAAGATCATGCAGAACCTCTGGCGCGACGAATTGCGCGCACATCGCCGGCGCGCGGAGCCGCTGGAATCCCACGCGGACATTGCGGGTGCGGACGGACGCGACGTGACGATCCGACACATTCAATCGAACGAAGCTCGACAGGCGCTGGAAGAATTGCCGGAAGACCAACGCGTCGTGATTGCGCTGGTCGTGCTCGAGGGCATGTCTTATCAGCAGGCGGCGGACATCCTGGAAGTGCCGGTGGGTACGGTGATGAGCCGCCTGGCGCGGGCGCGAGCCAGACTCGCCGCCAGTCTGGGTGAAGGTCCACAGCGTGTGAGAGCCGCAAAGTGAGCGAACGTTTCGAACTCAACGACGAACTGTTGTGCGCGTACATGGACGGCGAGCTCGATCCCGAGACGCGCGCACGCGTCGAGCAGGCGTTGGTCGACGATGCAGGTGCACGTGTGAGGCTCGAACGGATGCGCGTGGCAGACGAACGCCTGAAGGTGGAGATTCCGCTGCCAGCATTGCAGCCGAACGATCCCTTGTCCGAGCGCATCCTCGGCGGCGAGCCGACGCCGCGTGTCTCGCGGCCGGCGCTGCGGTGGGGTATTGCGGTCAGTGCGCTGGCCGCGGGCATCAGCGGCGTCGTCGTGGGATTCGTGCTCGCGCGATCGCAGGAGCCCACCACTGTGGTTCCGGTAGTGGCGACCGTTGCGCCGACCTCGGCATCGACATCGCTGAGCGGAGCATCTTCGAGCCAGCTGTTGCTCGCGACGCTGGACAGTGGTGAGAGCGGCAAGGCGGCGGTCGAAGGCGATCGCTCGGTGCAGATCATTCTCACATTCGAGTCGGACGACGGACGTTATTGCCGCGCGTTCGGTGCACGCGATGCGAGCACTGGAGGCGAAGGCGTCGCATGCCGCAGCGGCGGGCAGTGGCAGGTCGTTGCCTGGGACGGCACTGCAGATCCTGGCGAGGGGTTTCGCGCAGCTGGCTCGAGCGAGCTGCTCGACGATGTGATGGATCGCCTCGGCGGCAGCCCTGCGCTGGAAGGTGCCGAGGAGCGCGCGCTCATCGAGCAGCACTGGAAAGCGACGCCGCAGCGATGAACGCGCTCTTGATCAACGCCTGCCCGTGCGCCAGATCAATGTGAGTCCCGCGGTGTAGTCGGCGCTGGCATCGGAAAGTCCGACGCCGCCGTTCAATTCGATCTTCCAAGCGTCGTTCAGGCGCCAGCTCACATACGCTTCGATTGAGCTCGGATCTTCGCCGTCGCGCACGGAGGAGTTGCGCCAGTCGTAGTAGGCGCCGATGTCAGCGGAATCACTGACGTTGACCCAGCCGCCGGCGGACGCCTGCCAACCGTCGACACGCTCGAAGTCGTCGACGTCGCCGAGAAAGCGACGGCCAGCGCTCGCGAATACGCCGCCGGCATCGCCGTCCCAACCCAGCTCGGTCATCGCGACGTAGTCGGTCGCGCCGACGCCAAGACCTTTGTCCTCATCGCCGGTCGGCAGACGCACGCGACCGGTGAGGTCGAGATAGACAGGCGAATCCGCGATGGCATCGAACGAGTAGGTCAGCGCGATACTCGCATCGCCGATACCCGACTCGCTGCGATTGCTGGCGACGTCCGCGGGCGTGCCGCTGCCGTCGTCATCGCCATCGTCGCCTCCGCCTCCACTGCCGCTGCCACCACGACCGCTGCCGCTTCCGCTGCCCGAGCCCGACCCGGAACTGCCGGAGCCACTGCTCGATCCGCGCCCGCTCGAGTCGTCGATGATTTCGCTGACATCGGCCGGTCCGTCCACCGAGACGTACGGAACCGATGCGCGAATCGACCACGAACCGAACGAGGCGCGAACCGAGAAGGGCACCACGATGGCGCTGGTGCTGGTCGTCTCGCCGTACTTGCCGTCGGAATACTGCACGCCGCTCGAAGCCTGCACGCGCGTATCGGCAGCGCAGACGGTAGTGCACGGGGCGAGTACGGCGACGATGGCCCCGGCCAGCAGGGATTTGGAAGCGATCATGGTGCGCGACTTTACTCCGTCATCCCTGTCCGTGACCGGAACGCTCGCTGTGGTTCTCTCGACCGCTGTTGTCATGACCATTCGGGCCGCTGCGATCCTGGTGGCGATCTTCGCGGCGGTCTTCACGACGATCCTCGCGGCGGTCTTCCCGTCGGTCCTCGCGGCGCGGCGGTTCGTTCGGCTCACGGGCCACGGCGACCGAGGACAGCAACGTGCTGGTGACGAAAAAGGCAGTAAACAATTGTGACATTCGAGTCATTGCAAGCTCCTGGACTGGAAGGCACGGCGGCCGGCTGGCCGCCGCTTTAACAATAACGATCGGTCGCCGCGCTTATTCCATGGCCGCTGCGCAGGAATATTCCGGCGTCTCGTCCGTTGTCGGCTCATCTCAGCGGGAGTTACACAAGATGAGTCGGACACATTTGATGAAGGCCGCCGTCACCGCAGTAGCAGTGGTGGGCCTCGCCGCGTGCGGTGGCGGCGGTTCTTCCAGCGACAGCACGCCGCAAGCGGCGGCGCAGAGCGTGCCTGTCATATCGAGCGGTGCGGTTACGGGATTCGGCAGCGTGTTCGTCAACGGCGTGCGCTTCGAGACCAGCAGCGCCACGTTCACGATCAACGGCAAGCCGGGCACGCAGGCCGATCTGCGCGTCGGTCATGTCGTGACGGTCCATGGACATCGCGACGGCGCAGGCCACTCGACGGCGGACCGCATCGACTTCGACGACCTGGTGAAAGGCCCGATCGACAGCGTCGACGCCGCGGCCGGCACGCTCGTCGTGATGGGTCAGACAGTGCTGACCGATGCCGACACTTCCTTCGACGACAACATTTCGGGCGCATCGCTCGCCGGTCTCAACCCGGGCGACATCGTCGAAGTGAGCGGCATGCGTCGCGCCGACGGCGACATTCAAGCGACTCGCATCGAAGGGAAGCCGGCGGGCACGACCTTCGAGGTCACGGGCGCTGCGTCGGCTGTCGACACCGCTGCGCACAAACTGAATGTGAGCGCGCTCGTCGTGGACTATTCTGCCGCGACGGTTCAGAACTTTCAGAGCGGTCAGCCGCGCAATGACGATCTGATCGAAGCGCGCGGCAACTCGCTCAACGCGGCTGGCGAGCTCGTCGCGAGCTCGATCGAGCTGAAGCGCGACGATGACGACCGCGGCGCCGGTATGGAAGTCGAGATCGAAGGTCTCATCACGCGTTTCGTCTCAGCGACGGATTTCGATGTAGCCGGTAAGCCTGTGACGACCACGTCGACTACGCGGTTCGAGAACGGCTCGGCCGCGGACTTGGCGCTGAACGTCAAGGTCGAAGCGGAAGGGCAGGTCAACGCGAGTGGCTTGCTGGTCGCGACCAAAGTGCAGTTCAAGCGCCAGGGGAGCGCGCGCATCGAGGCCCGCGTCGATTCCGTCGACCGTGCTGCCAACAAGCTTGTCGTGCTCGGCATCGACGTGACCGTGAACATGAACACGCGCGTCGAGGACAATGGCGATCAGCGCGTGGCGAACTTCAATCTGAGCAACGTCACTGCCGGCGACTTCGTGGAAGTGCGCGGCGCGGAGCTGCCGGCCGACAGCAACGACGTCGTAGCGTCACGGCTCGAGCGACGTCGATCGGAGAATGAAGTGCGACTGCGCGGGATCGTCGATACGGCAGCGAACCCCAGCTTCACGATCCTGGGCGTAACGATTCAAACCGACGCAGGAACCGACTTCGAGGGTACGAGCGCGGCCGATTTCTTCGCCGATGCCGTCGGCCGTATCGCCGAAGTGAAGGGCACCGTGAGCGGAGGTGTGTTCACCGCGCGCGAAGTGGAATTCGAGAACGACTGAGCCTGAAA
>DATEML010000271.1:0-7473 GCA_035275585.1 Steroidobacteraceae bacterium
AACGCGAGCAGCAGCGTGATCAGATCGCCGTACGGGATCGCCCACGCTTCGTGATTGGCGTGCTCTTCGTGTTTGTGTCGGCGGGCCATGGTCGTCTAGTGCAGGTAGCCCTGCAGCTTCGCCTCGATCGCCCGCGGGTTCTCACCCTGCGCAATGCTGATCATTCCCTCGATCACCATCTCGCGCGACTCGCTCAGTCCTGCGATCGCGACCTTGAGCTTGTTGGCGACCGGCAGGAAGAAGAGGTTCGCGAGCCCGATGCCGTAGATAGTCGCGACGAACGCCGCGGCGATGCCGTGGCCGAGCTTGCTCGGGTCCGCGAGGTTCTGCATGACGGCCATCAGGCCGAGCACCGCGCCGATGATGCCGAGCGTCGGCGAATAGATGCCCATGCCCTCGAACACCTTCGCCGCACGCGTGTCGGACTGTTCGCGCACGTGCAGATCCACTTCGAGGATGCTGCGGATCATGTCCGGCTCGCTGCCGTCGATCACGAGCTGCAGTCCCTTGCGCACGAAGTCGTCTGACTCGCGCTCGATGAGCGGCTCGAGACCGAGCAGGCCCTGCTTGCGCGCGGTGTTGCTCCACTCGACCATCTTCTTGATCAGGTCGGCGCGCCGCACCGAAGGCGGTTTGAAGACCCACGGGAGGATGCGCATCGCGTGCTTCATGACGTTGAGCGGCGTCTGCACGAAGATCGCAGCGATCGTGCCGACGACGACGATCATGAACGCCGCCGCCGACAAGAGCGCCTTGATGCCGGCGCCCTTGAGCACTGCGCCGACGAGAATCGCGCAGGTCGCCAGTACCAGGCCGATTAAACTCAGGATGTCCATGAGCGGTCAGACGCCCAGGCCAGAGAGCAGCGCGTCGACGTCCTGCTGACCGCTCACCGAGGGCCCGCTGTTGATGCCGGGGATCGGCGGGCCGAAGCCGCGCCGCGTTTCGTCGGAGACCGGACGCGAGCGCGCGGCGACGCGCGACAAGCGCACCAGGTCGGCGAGCGCGATCTCGAGCTCGGTGACGAGCTTCATCACGCCGCGAATGATCTGGCCCGACAGGTCCTGATAGCCCTGCGCGAGCAGCACCTGGGAAAGATTCTCGCGAACCTCGTCCATGTCGGTGCGCGTCGCCTGCAGGAACGCGTCCATGTCGCGCACCATGCGGTGGAAGTCTTCAACCGCGATCTTGCGATCGCGAAAGCGCTGCCACGGCTCGACCAGATCCGTGGCCGCACGCGCCGTGCGTTCTGCGAGCGGACCGGACCGCTCCACGAGCTCGAGCGTGCGATGCGCCGCCTCGTCCGTGAGTCGCAGCACGTGATCGAGACGTAGCCGCGCATTGGGCACGTCTCGTTGTGCGAGATCGGCCAGACGCGAGTCCACACGGAAGCGTTGCAGCGCGGACTGCAAATCGCCGGTGAGCTTGCGCAGATCGAGGAACAACATGCGCTCGCGCCGTTGCAGCAGCGCGTCGAGCTCGTTGTAGAACGCTGTCTCGTTCCCGGCAGCGAGCGCGTCGGAGAGCGCGGCGATCGTAGCGCCGAACTCATCACGCAGTGTTGTCGTGCCGGTCGTCATGTTAGCCCGCCTGACCGAGGATCTTGTCGATCTTCTCTTTGAGCGTGATCGCGGTGAACGGCTTGATCACGTAGCCGTTCACGCCAGCCTGCGCGGCCTCGATGATCTGCTCGCGCTTCGCCTCGGCTGTGAGCATCAGCACCGGCATCTTCGCGAGCGCCGGATCGGCGCGCACTGCTTTCAGCAGATCGAGCCCGGGCATGCCGGGCATGTTCCAGTCCGTCACCAGGAAGTCGAAGCCGCCGGCCTTCAGCATCGGCAACGCCGACTGGCCGTCGTCGGCCTCCGCAACGTTCGGGTAGCCGAGCTCATTCAGCAGGTTCTTCACGATCCGACGCATCGTGGAGAAATCGTCGACGACCAGAAACCTCAAGTTCTTGCTCACTCCCACGCCTCCATCTCATCTCCCGCAGGTCGGGCATCAGCCCGACACTCCTGCGCGATCCCTCCAGTCCACGAGCCGCGCCTTCAATCGCACCAGCGCCTGCCCGTGCAGCTGGCACACGCGCGACTCGGTGACCTTCAGCACCGCGCCGATCTCCTTCAGGTTCAGCTCGTCGTCGTAGTACATCGACATCACGAGCCGTTCCCGCTCCGGCAGCTCCCTGATTGCACCCGCGAGTGCCGCACGGAAGCCGTCGTTGGTCGCGTCGAGAAACGGATCCGCACTCTCGTCCTCGACCCGGCCCATCAGCGAATCGTCGTCGCCGCTGCTGTCGTCCAGGCTCGCGATCCTGCAGCTCGCGGCGTCGTGGGCGATCTTGTGGTACTCGTCCAGCGACACACCCATCTTGTCCGCGATCTCGCTGTCGCGAGCCTCGCGTCCGAACTCCGCCTCGATCTCGCGCACCGCGGCCGCCGCCGCACGCGCCTTGCGATGCACCGAGCGCGGCGCCCAATCGAGCTTGCGCAACGCATCGAGCATCGCGCCGCGGATGCGAATGCCCGCATACGTCTCGAAGCTCGCGCCGCGATCGGCCGTGTAGTTGGCCGCCGCTTCCAGCAGGCCGAGCATTCCGGCCTGGATCAGATCCGCGACTTCCACCGAGGCCGGCAGGCGCCCCGCGAGGTGATACGCGATCCGCTTCACCAATTCAGCGTTGCCGATGACGAGCGCATCCGTGTTGCGCGCGGCCGCACCCGCCTTGTATGCGCGTACGCCGCTCATCGGACGACCTCCAGCCGAGCCGGGGACCTGCGCACCAGACGCTCGACGAAGAACTCCAGGTTGCCTCGCGGGCAATCCGGTACAGGCCACTTATCGGCCTTGAGGGCCAATTTCTTAAATGCTCGCGACGCGGGACATGAGGGAAACGCTGCAGTCACCGGGCGCTGTTCACGAATTGCCTTCTTCAGATAGGGGTCTTCAGGGATTTCCCCTACGTACTCCAGAGTGACATCCAGGAAGCGGTTCGCGACCCGCTGGAACTTCTGGAACAGGGTGTCGCCTTCGCCGACGGACCGCGTCTGGTTCGCCAGCACGAAGAACTTGCTGACGCCGTGATCGCGACTCATCACTTTCGCGAGCGCATAGGCGTCGGTCATGGAAGCAGGCTCGTCGCACACGACGAGCAGCACGTGCTGCGCGGCCTGAGTGAACTGCACGACGCTGTGCGAGATGCCGGCCGACGTATCGATGATCAGCGTGTCGAGCCGTGCGGTCAGTGCGCTGAACGCCTGCACGAGTTGCAGGTGAGCCGCCGCCGGAAGATTTGCGAGATCCGCGATGCCGGAGGCGCCCGGCACGACATTCACGCCGTACTGCGATTCGACGATGATTTCTTCGAGCGAGCGCTCGCCGGCGAACACCTGCGCCATCGTGTGGCGCGGCGACAGGCCGAGGAACACATCGACATTCGCGAGGCCGAGGTCGCCGTCGAGCAGCAACACGCGCTTGCCGGTCGAACCGAGCGCCGTCGCGAGATTCACGGCCACGCTGGTCTTGCCCACGCCGCCCTTGCCGCCGGTGACCGCGATCACCTGGACGGGGCCGGGGGTCGCAGCGCGTTTAAGGCCGGATGTTTGAACTGAAAGCATTGTTGTACCTTGTTGAACTCAAAGTGACGGAGTGACGAAGTGACGGAGTGACGCGGAGGCGACGCTTCTTCGTCACTCCGTCACCCTCGTCACTCCCGTCACTCTTGTCCTCACGCCAGCGCATGCGCTACCGCTCCAAACCGCCGCTGCAGCAAATCCTCGTCCGCATTCGCTCCCGCCTTCTTCGAGAGGTCGACGGCGCGCGCGATCAGCTGATGCGATCGCGCGGGACAGAGATCTTCGGGAACCTGCTGGCCGTCGCTGAGATAAGCGAGCGGCAGCTTCGCGCGGATGAGTGCCGACATCGTGCCGCCGAGGCTCGTGGCCTCGTCGAGCTTCGTGACGTTGCACGTCATCGGCTGCGCCGGCGCAAATTTTTCGAGCGCTTCTTCGATCGCGCCCGCCTGCGAGGCGGCGGACAGCACGAGGCTCGTCTCGACCCGATCGCTCGCCTTCGCAAGCGTCGTGAGCTCGTTCGCCAGCCGCGGATCGCGCTGGCTCAACCCGGCGCTGTCGACCAGCACCAGGCGACGCTCGCCGAGTTGATCGAGCAGTTCGGCGAGATCTGCCGCGCCGTCGATCGAGTACGCCGGCGCGCCGAGCAGTCGACCGAGCGTGTGAATCTGTTCCTGGGCGCCGATGCGAATGCAATCCGTCGACACGAGCGCGAGATCGCGCGGGCCGTGACGCAACACCCAACGCGCCGCGAGCTTCGCGATCAGCGTCGTCTTGCCGACGCCCGTCGGGCCGACCATCGCGACGACACCGCCGCTCTCCATCCAACGCTCGGGCGCTGTCTCGATGCGACGCGCGAGCATTGCGAGCGCGAAGCGATGCGCTTCGGCCAACTCAATTCGCTGCGGCAACTGACTCACGAGTTCGCCCGCGAGATCGTGCGCGAGGCCGAGCACTGTCAACTGACGCAGCAACTCCGTCTGGATCGGCGCACGACGCGAAAGATCGTTCCACGCAAGCGTCGCGAGCTGTGTCTCGAGCATGCGGCGCAGCGTGCGCAGCTCCTCGTTAACATCAACCTGTAAGTCATTGACTTCGCTGCGATCCTGAGTGATGAATTTCTTGGCCAACGTAGCGTAGTCGCCGGCCGTGGGCTCAGCGGCAACACGTGCAGATTCCGGCGTGTACGGCACCTCGACGTCGACGTCGTAGTCGACAGCGGCGACGACTTCGACGCCGCCCGTGATCCTGCGACTCGAAAGGATGACTGCATCCGGACCTTGCGCTTCGCGAACCTGGCGCAACGCCGTTCGCATGTCAGCAGCGCGATAGTGTTTGATCTTCATTCCACCTTATCTCCCAACCGCCGTGACCAGACGCACCTTGCGGTTGTCGGGTATCTCGTTCCACGCGAGCACGTGCATGCCCGGCACCACCGAGCGCATGAAGCGTGCGAGCGTCTGACGCAATTGCGGCGGCACGAGCAGAACTGCAGGCTCGCCCGTCAGCTCCTGTCGTTGCGCCGCTTCTGCAAGTCGCCGCTGCATGCGCTCTGCGAGGCCTGGCTCGAGCCCCGGCGTCGCGGCGTTGTTGCCGGCGAGCGAATTCGTGAGGAGCTGTTCGAGATCGGGCTCGAGCGTGATGACGGGCAGCTCCGTCGACATGCCGGCGATGTCCTGCACGATCTGGCGACCGAGCGCGACACGCACCTGCGCCTGCAGCGCCTGCGGGTCCTGCGTGCGGGTCGCGTGCTCGGCGAGCGTCTCGACGATCGTGCGCATGTTCTTGAGCGGCACGCGTTCGGAGAGCAGGCCCTGCAACGTGCGCACGACAGTGCCGAGCGGCAACAGTTTCGGCGTGAGGTCCTCGACGAGTTTCGGTGCGCTCTTGCCGAGCGCGTTCAACAGCTGCTGCACTTCTTCGTGTCCGAGCAGCTCGTGCGCATGGCTCTGCACGACATGACTCAAATGCGTCGCGATCACCGTGCTCGCATCGACGACGGTGAAGCCGAGCGTCTGCGCGTGATCGCGCGCCGACGGCTCGATCCACACCGCTTCCATGCCGAACGCGGGGTCACGCGTCTCGATGCCTGAGAGCTTGCCGAACACTTTGCCGGGATTGATCGCGAGCTCGCGATCCGGATAGATGACGCCCTCGCCCACCGGCACGCCGGCGAGATTGATGCGATAGGAATTCGGCGGCAGATCCAGGTTGTCGCGGATGTGCACGGCCTGCACGAGGAAGCCGAGATCCTGCGTCAGCTTGCGACGCACGCCGCGAATACGAGCCAGCAGATCGCCGCCCTGCGCCTTGTCGACGAGCGGCACGAGCCGGTAGCCGACTTCGAGGCCGATGATGTCGACAGGCTGCACGTCTTCCCACGTCAGCTCGCGCGCTTCAGGCGACGGCGCCGCTGCTGGCGCCGGCGCAGTCTCGACCGGATCCACCGGCTTGAGCGATCTCTTGTGGAGCATCCACGCGCCGCCGCCGCAGAGTGCAGCCATCATCAGGAACGGGATGTTCGGCATGCCGGGGATCAGGCCCATCACCGCGAGCAGCGCCGCGGCGATCGCCAGCGCACGCGGCTGACCGAGCAGCTGCTTCGCGAGCTCGCCGCCCATGTCCTGGGCGCGCGACATACGAGTCACGATCAACGCGACCGCAGTCGAGAGCAGCAGCGCAGGAATCTGTGCGACGAGGCCGTCGCCGATGGAGAGCAGTGTGTAGACGCGTGCCGCGTCACCGAACGACATGTCGTGGCCCATTACGCCGATCGCGAGGCCGCCGAGCATGTTGATGATCAGGATCAGGATGCCCGCCGTGGCGTCGCCGCGGACGAACTTGCTCGCGCCGTCCATCGAGCCGTAGAAGTCAGCTTCCGCGCGCACTTCGGCGCGACGATTGCGGGCTTCGTCCTGCGTGATCAGGCCGGCGTTGAGATCGGCGTCGATCGCCATCTGCTTGCCGGGCATCGCGTCGAGGGTGAAACGCGCGGTGACTTCGGAGATGCGGCCGGCGCCCTTGGTCACGACGATGAAGTTGATGATCGTCAGGATCGCGAACACGATCACGCCGACGGCGTAGTTGCCGCCGATCACGAACTCGCCGAAGGATTCGATGACGCGCCCCGCTGCGTGGCTGCCGGTGTGACCGTGCAGCAGCACGACGCGAGTCGAGGCGACGTTGAGCGCCAGGCGCAGCAACGTGGCGAGCAGCAGGACCGTCGGGAACACGCCGAAGTCGAGCGGCCGGGAGACGTAGAACACCGCCATCACGACGATCAGCGAGAGCGCGATGTTGAAGGTGAACAGAACGTCGAGCGCGAGCGGCGGCAACGGCAGGATGACCATCGCCAGCGCCGCGAGCACGCCCAGCGGCACGCCGACCCCGGAGCGGATCAGCGAACGGAGGTCAAGATTTGTAGCCGTAGCAGCCATGAGTTACCTGCGCCAAAACGTCGGCGCATTGACACCACCCAGGTAAGTTGCAATCGCCGGGCCACGGCATGCCGACGGCGGCGGCACGCGGTCACAGTTTGGAAAGTGGGCGTTAGGGGAAAGGCTGAGGCGGAGAAGAGGAGAGTCAGGCTTCAGCCTGACTCTTCCTACTCTTGAACAGCCACGTCCGGCTTGGGCGGCGGTTGCTGCCCTGCCCGCTTCGCAACGCGCAGCTGGAACACATACGTCAGGATCTGAGCAACCGCGACGTACAGCGTCGCAGGGATTTCGTCGCCGATGTCGACGTTGCGATAGAGCACACGCGCCAGCGGCGGGGCTTCGAAGATCGGGACTGCGTGCTCGCCGGCGACTTCTCGAATCTTCGCTGCGATCACATCGGCACCCTTCGCAACCACGATCGGCGCGCGCATGCGCTTCTCGTCGTACTTCAGCGCGACGGCGAA
>DATEML010000272.1:0-21834 GCA_035275585.1 Steroidobacteraceae bacterium
TGCTCGGAGCCGAGGTGCTCGCTCCACGACGCCATCAGTTGGAGTGCGTTGTACCAGAGCGCCTGGACCTCCACCGGCTTGCCACGGCGGGGCGTGACCACCCAGCCGTCGACCTTCGCGTCCATCCAGGTCAGCTGATAGCCCTCCGCCGACGCAGCGAGCAGACCGTCGGCCGGATCGACGCGAATGTTGAAGCGCGTGCCCTTGAGGTGACGCTCGACGACGTCCGCGAGAATCGGATAGAGCTGCCGCAGGATCGAGCGATCGCCGCTGACTTCCACGTAGCGCGCGATCGCGTGGAAGTACCACAGCGTTGCATCGACAGTGTTGTAGAGCGCCTCGCGCTCGCCCTCGGGAAACAGGTTCGGCAGCAGGCCGTCGCGGATGTAGTGCGAGAACGTACGCAGGATGGCGCCGGCCTCGCGATACCGGCCGGTGGCGAGCGTGAGCCCTTCCAGACTGATCATCGTGTCGCGGCCCCAGTCGCCGAACCAGTGATAGCCCGCGTAGATGCTGCGCAGCTCGCTGCCTTCCGCCTGCGCCATCACGTTCTCTTCGAGACGGCTGCCGGGCAGCACGACGAACTGGTCGGCGGCCATCGCCAGCTGCTCGGCAAACGCGTCACCCTCGAGATGCGGCGCGAGCGCGAGCAGGCCTTTCACCCGCCGGCGCTCGGCATCGAACACACCGGTCGCGTCGAAGTCCATGCGGTCCCAGGAGTGCATCGAGGCGACGAATACGATCGGCTGGTCGGCGGTCAGATTCGCGGCGAAGTAGCCGGGGCTGAACGCACTGTCGAACTGCGGATCGCCGCGGTCGCGCTCGACGCGGTATACGAAGCGGTGCTCGTCGCGCTCGTCGGTCATGAATCGCGTCGGTCCCGGCCGCAGCGCCACGCGTAACACCAGCTCGCTGTCCGCGTGGCGGATCTCGTGAAACCCGCGGCGCACCTCCACCACGAAGGTATCGCCGGGAATGTTCGCCGGCGCCGCGTCGAGCCGGCGGAACGAGACGAACGGGCGCACCTGCAAATCGAGGCTGGGCCCGCGCAACAGCCGGTACTGCACGCACACGGTGTTCTGGTTGTGCGGCATCACGATGGATTTCTCCAGCACGATGTCGTCGAGCTCGAAGGTCCACACCGCGATGCGATGGTCGAGCCGGAATTCCTGCAGATAGCGGTGCGACTCGCCGACGAAGCGGTCGCCCTCGAACTCCGCGCCGCCGAGGTGCACGGGCCCGGTCGACGTGCCCGCAGATTCGTCGCAGCGCGAGATCATGACGTGGCGGCCCTTCGGCGCCGCCAGGTTCGGCACGAACAGGCCGTGGTACTTGCGCGTGTGAATGCCCGAGATCGTGCCGGACGCGTAACCGCCGAGCCCATTCGTGACCAGCCACTCGCGGTGCCGCAGCTCCAGCGGATCGCGATCGCGGTCCCAGCGCAGCACGAGGCTGCGTTCCTTGATCGTGTCGGGGATCACGCCTGGCCCTCGACCAGCAGCACTGCGCTCTGTGCCGTGAGCCGCCATTCGCCATGGCCCGCGTCCGCCACGGGCATCGTGACCCCGTGCCCGCCGTAGCGAGGATCCTCGCTCGACCACAGGAGCTGCCAGTTCGAGCCATGCGACGGCGCGAGCAGCGGTTCCGACGGCGGCATCAACGGCAGCTCGCGATCGAGATTGACGACGAGCAGGCGGTCGCCATGCTCGGCATCGAACCAGCGCACGACGAAAGACTGCTCGGAGAGCGTCGCCCCGTCGATCTTCGTGCCGTCCTGCTGGGAAATGACCGGGTCGCACGCGCGCAGCTGGATCAGGTCGCGATGGAACGCGAGCGCTTCCGCATGGTGCTCGGCCTCGTCCCAGTCGAGCTTCGAGTCCATGAACGTAGACTCGGCGTGCGGCGCCGGCACCATTTCGAGCGCCGCCTCGTCGGCGAACGCGCGAAACTGGCCGAGGAACTCGCGCCGCCCTTTGTGCACGAGTGCCGCCAGCTCCGCGTGATGATCGGCAAAGAACATGAAACGCGAGGAGGCGGCGAACTCCTGGCCCATGAAGAGCATCGGCGTCTGCGGACCGAGCAGCGTCAGCGCCATCAACGCGCGATAGCGGCCGGGCGCAGCCGTGGCGTGCACCCGATCGCCGACGAACGCGTTGCCGACCTGGTCGTGATTCTGCAGAAACACGATCGCGGAGCAGGCCGGCAGTCCGGGTGCAGCCTGGCCGCGCGTCTGCTTCTGCCACGGATACCACTGGCCCTGATACAGGAAGCCGCGGCGCACGCACGACACGAACTCCTGCGCGCGGCCGGTGTAGTCGCCGAAATACCCGTCGCGCGTGCCGGTCAGCGCGACCTTCGCGGCGTGATGGAAGTCGTCGTTCCACATCCCGTCGAGACCGAAACCGCCGCGCTCGGGCGGCAGCAACTGCTGTGCATGCTGCGGCTCGTTCTCGGAGATCACGACGATCGAGCGAGGCTGGGCCGCCTCGCGTGCTGTCCTGACGAGCTGCTCGAGAATGTGCGGCGTGCTGTCGTCGAAGATCGATTGAGTCGCATCGAGGCGCAGGCCATCGAGGTGGAATTCGCTCAGCCAGTAACGCGCGTTGCCGAGGATCAAGTCGCGCGCGCCCTGCGAGTATTCGCCATCGAGATTCAGCGCCTCGCCCCATTCGGTCTGGTGGCGGGTGCTGAAGTAGTGTGGGCTGAAGCACCTGAGGTAATTGCCGTCCGGGCCGAGGTGGTTGTAGACGACGTCGAGGATGACGGCGAGGCCGAGCGCGTGCGCGCGGTCGACGAAGCGCTTGAGCGCCTCGTGATCGCCGTACACGTGATCGGGGGCGAACAGCTGCACGCCGTCGTAGCCCCAGTTCCAGCGGCCCGGGCACTGCGCCACCGGCATCACTTCCAGCATCGTGATGCCGAGCTCGCGCAGGTAGGGAAGTTTGCCGATCGCCGCGTCGAACGTGCCGGCCGGCGTGAACGTGCCGACGTGCATCTCGTAGAGCACCTGGCCGGGCAGCCGTGCGCCGCGCCATCCGGCGTCGCTCCACTTGAATGCCGCAGGGTCGACGATCATCGACGGGCCGTGCACGCCCTGCGGCTGGAAGCGCGAGCACGGATCGGGCCATGGGCCGGTGTCGTCGACGCGATACTTATATAGAGAGACGCGTGCCGACGTTGCGCCGCTGAAGTAGCCGTCCGGCTCGCGTTTCAACGCTAGCGGGTCCTCCCGTGATTCCTCGAACACGACTGCAACGACGCTGGCCTGCGGCGCCCAGACGCGGAACAGCGATTCGCCGCGTACGCGGATCGCACCGAGGAAGGAAGAAGAGGGCATCTGACGCGAAGGCGGCAGATGGGGGGAAAGTTCCGCAAGGAAGTCGTCACTTCAACTATCCGGCAGCTCCGCCAATCGCTCGAGCAGCCGCGGATCGCTCGCGACGTGCACGCGCTCCGCCGGGCCGAGCCATGAAAGAACTTCATTCAGCGTGCGCGCGTCCGCCAGCTTGCGCTCGGCAGTCAGGCGATTCTGGTCGGGATGTCCGCGCGTTTCCTGGGGTCGCGGAAGATTCCCGGATACATGTGCATAACGCGCCTGCCGGTTGCGCGCGATGTAGCGCAAGCCGTCCGTGGGCATCGACGCGGCATGCGCCAGCAACTCATTGCGCCTCTTGATCACGGCCGGCACGTGTTTCTCTTCCGGTGTGCGCAACACGCGGAACCACCCGAGGAAGCGGCCGAGCTTGACGCTGCCGCTGATCTTGGACAGCGGCACCGCCAGCAGCAGGCCGGCGAGCGTCGGTGTGAGCCAGGCGAGCAGCGTCGGCGAGATCAGGAACGCAATCAGGCCGATCACGATGCCGATCACCAGGTGCGGCCAGTGGAAATTCCACGCTTCCTTCCAGGTCGTCATGTGCGCATGGCGCCGCTGCGCGTTCCAGCCGGAGTCGCGCCCGGTCAGAATCTCGATGATGTGCTGGGTCTGCACCAGCATCATGACCGGCGCGTACAGCGCCGAGAGGATCGTCTCGACGAGCGCGCCGATCGTCACGGCGATGACGCCGCCGCAACCGCGGCGCGCGCGCGAGGAGAAGATCGTGCGCACGAATCCGAGCAGCTTCGGCGTGAACAGCACGATCATCGTGTAGAAGAACAGCGCGGTCATGCGCGGCGCGTCGAACCGCGGCCAATCCGGGAACAGCTGGAAACTGCGGCTGAAATACTCGGGCCGGATCAGCGTCGCCTGCAGCGTCAGCGCGAAGCCGACCAGCAGCAGCATCATCCACAGCGGCGAAGACAGGTAGCCCATGATGCCGATCGTGAAATGCGCGCGGCTCGTGACCGCGAGCCCTTTCGCGCCGACGATCTTCGAGTGCTGCAGGTTGCCCTGCGCCCAGCGGCGGTCGCGGATCGCGATGTCCACGAGCGACGGCGGGCTTTCTTCCCACGAGCCGCCCAGATCCGGCGCCATGCGCACCTTCCAGCCGGCGCGACGCATGAGCGCGGCCTCGACGAAATCGTGCGACAGCACGTGGCCGCCGAACGGCCGACGCCCCGGCAACTGCGGCAGGCCGCACGCTTGCGCGAACGCCGCGACGCGGATGATGGCGTTGTGGCCCCAGTAGTTGCCTTCGTTGCCGCTCCACGCCGCCACGCCGCGCCCGATCAGGCTGCCGTAGACGCGGCCGGAGAACTGCTGGATGCGCGAGAACAGACTCCAATGGCCGATCAGCATCGGCACGGTCTGCAGGATGCCGAGCTGCGGGTCGGCCTGCATGCGGCTCACCAGTGCGACCAGCGTTTGCGGCGCCATGATGCTGTCCGCGTCGAGCACGATCATGTAGTCGTAGCGCGCGCCCCAGCGCTTGACGAATTCCTCGACGTTACCGGCCTTGCGGCCGGTGTTGTGCCAGCGGCGCCGGTACCAGACGGGCACGGTCTCGCGCAGGTCGCGCCGCAGCTGGTCGACGGCCAGCGACTCGCTGATCCAGGCGTCGGCGTTGGTCGAGTCGGAAATGATCGCGATCTCGAAATGCCGGGCGGCGTCGATCTGCGCCAGCGCTTCGGCCATCGCGTACAACGCCGCAGTCGTGCGCCCCGGGTCTTCGTTGTAGATCGGCATGACCAGCGCGGTGCGCGAGCCGGCGATCGACGGCGCGCTCGGCCCGCGCAGCGGCGGAATCAGGAAACCGGTCACGGCGGACGCCGCGGCCAGCGAGATCCACAGCAGCGTGATCGCAAAGAACACGATCATCACGCCCTGCAACACGGTCATGCTCGAGAAGCTGACGATGCCGAGCATCTCGAACACGCCGTAGCCCGCCAGGCCGAGCGTGCCGAGCACCGTGAGCAGACGGGCGAACACGACGCGCAGCGGCGTCGCTCCGATCTTCTGCGCGTGCGGAGCAGCTTTCAGATCCTGCACCGGCATGTCGGCAGGCCGCTCGAACGGCATGCCGCCGCGCACGACGTCGCGCGCCTCTGGCGCAGGTTTCAGTTGGCTGTCCATCGATACAACCAGGTTTCGCTGGCCGGCTTGTCGGCGCGCATCAGGCGCAGGCGCAGCTCGGCGACGTCTGCATTCGACGGATCGAGCTCGAAACTGGCGCGCACACCCTTGGTCAGCGGGCTGGGCTGCAGCAGCTGGTTGGTGAGCCGGCCCGCGGACGTGCCGAGGTCCAGGCGCAGGTCTTCGATCGCGCGGCCGGTGCCGGTGAACTCCACGACGAAAATGCGGCGCTTGCCGTCGTGAGTCGGTCCGCTGCGGGTCGAGGTCACTTTGCCGAGCGCGGGGGTGAGCTTCGGCTGCTTGTTCCAGCGCATGCGGTACGAGAGGTGATAGGGCTTACCCTCCGGGATCACGGCGGTCGGCCGCCAGAACGCCGTGATGTTGTCGTTGGTCTCGTTGTTGGTCGGGATCTCGAACAGCTGCACTGCCCCCGCGCCCCAGTCGCTGGTCGGCTCGATCCACGCGCTCGGGCGCTCCTCGTAGTGCGCTTCCAGATCGTGGTAATCGGAGACGCGCCGGGAGCGCTGCACCAGGCCGAAGCCGCGCGGCGCCTGCGCAGTAAAGCTCGAGACTTGCAGCTGCGTGGGATTCTTCAGCGGCCGCCAGATACGCTCGCCGGAGGCCGTCACGATCTGCAGGCCGTCCGAGTCGTGCACCTCGTCACGGAAATCGTCGATGCGCGCGCGGTCTGATTCGTCGAACAGGAACATCGAGGTCAGCGGACCGATACCGATGTTGTCGAGCGCGACGCGCGGAAACAGCGTGACGTCGACATCCATCACCGTCTCCACGCCGGGCGTGACCGAGAAGCGGTACGCGCCCGCGACCGAGGGACTGTCGAGCAGGGCGTGTACGACGATCGCCGCCGCATTCGCCGACGGCCGTTCGATCCAGAAGTGCGTGAACGCGGGGAACTCCTCGCCGGTCGGATGTGCAGTGCGCACCGCCAGGCCGCGCGCCGACACTCCGTAGAGCGTGTCGCGCGCGACCGCACGGAAGTAGGAAGCGCCCTGGAACACGAGGAACTCGTCCCACACCGAGCGTGAATTGAGCCGCGTGCGCACGCGCACGCCGGACAGCGGCAACGGCTGATTCACCAACTGTTTCGGGACCGTGTTGCCGAGTACGAACATGCTCGGATCGGGCACGATGTCCCGCGCCAGCCCGCCTTCGACGACCGACACGGTGACCGGTGTCTGGAACAGGAAGCCCGCCGGGAACAGCTCGACGTGAAACGGCACCTGCTCGTTGCGCCAGATGGCCGCCTCGGGATTGAAACGGATGTCGCGGTATTGATCGTAGGTCAATTGTTGCAGTGCCGGGTTCTCCAGCTTCTTCGGCACGTACGCGCTGCCGGCGGTGCGGCGCGCCAGATCGATCACGGTGTTGCCATCGAAGCGGTAGCGAGGAGTACTCTTGGCATCCGATGCCGGGCGCGTCGCCGCTGCTCCAGCCACGCAGCTGAAGGTGATGGCGAGGAGCAATAGCCAATAGCCGCGCCCCGCAACGACGGGCGACGGGCGGGCGTCGCGCGTGAATTGCGCGGTGCGTGTCGTGGGCGTTCCTCGCCCGTCTAAGTGATCACCGGACGTCATCCGAAACCGATCTCTCCAATGAGGCCAAGACGAAGGACAGCTACGCAATGAACCGAACGCGGCGCCCGTTTCGGATGGACGAATCCTCGGAAGTACGCGCGTCCGGCCGATACGGTTCCAGGGAACCCGTAGCTATTGCCGTGTATTTACGGGGCGGCGCCCGCAGGCGACAACGATAACATCAGTTTCGAGTAAGGAAGGCACCGTGCTACAGGCGCGACATATCTGGGCCCTCGTTCTCGCGGGCGGTGACGGTAACCGGCTGCGTGCACTGACTACCAAGCCCTGCGGCACCTCGGTTCCGAAGCAATATTGCTCGCTGCACGGTGGACATTCCCTGCTGGAAGATGCTATCGCGCGCGCCCAGCGGGTGGTCGCGCCGGACCGCGTCTGCACCATCGTCGCCCAGCAGCACCGGGAGTGGTGGACCGAGTCCCAGCCCCTGCTCGAGGCACTCGAGAGCGGCAACCTGATCGTCCAGCCCCGCAATCTCGGCACCGGCATCGGCGTCCTGTACTCGCTGCTGCACATTCTCGCAAAGGACTCGCAGGCGCAGGTGGTCCTGTTGCCCGCGGATCACTACGTGCGCGACGAAACGACCTTGAATAGCGCATTGCTGCAGGCGCTGGAGCGCCTCGACCGCAATGCCGACCGTCCCGTGCTGCTCGGCCTGCAGCCCGACGAGCCCGATACCGACCTCGGCTACGTTCTGCCGGGCGATCCGGATCCGGTCGGCGGCTACGCCGTGGCGCGCTTCATCGAAAAGCCCGGCTATTCCGTCGCGCGCGAGATCATCGACGCGGGCGGTCTGTGGAACACCTTCATCATCGTCGCCGCCGCGCGCACGCTGCTCGACCTGTTCATGCCGCGCTACGCGCCGATGGTGATGGAGATGCAGGTCGCCCTCGCGAAGGGCCAGACCGCGGGCTCGCCCACCGGCAGCTGGCCGGCGCTCCTGAGTCTCTACGATCGCCTGCCCGAGCTCGATTTCTCGCGCGATCTGCTCGAAGGCCGCGCCGACGACCTGTGCGTGATGCGCGTACCGCCGTGCGGCTGGAGCGACCTGGGCACGCCGCGCCGCGTGGGCGAGATCGTGCAGCGGTTCGCAGGAGATGAGGCCGCGCATCGGGACCTCGCAGATCGGCATCGCGCTTCCGCGCACATCAACCTCGCGGCTCAGCTCGCTCACTTGAGCACGAATGCCCAGTCCGATCAGCGCCGTCTGGCCCGGTAGACCGTTTCCGCAAGGCGCCACCTGGGACGGCCAGGGCGTCAACTTCGCGTTGTTCTCGGAGCACGCGGAAGGCGTCGAGCTGTGCCTCTTCGACGACCGCGGGCGCCGCGAATTGCAGCGCATCCCGTTGCGCGAGCAGACCGACCAGGTCTGGCATTGCTACCTGCCCGAAGCGCGCCCCGGCCAGCTGTACGGCTATCGCGTGTACGGCCCTTACCAGCCGCAGCACGGTCACCGCTTCAACCCGAACAAGCTGCTGCTCGATCCCTACGCGAAGGCGATCGTCGGCTCGCTCGCCTGGAGCGATGCGCATTTCGGCTATCGCATCGGCAGCCAGCGCGCGGACCTGTCGCAGGACCGGCGCAACAACGCGAGCGGCATGCCCAAATGCCAGGTCATCGATCCGGCGTTCTCGTGGGGCGACGACCGCAATCCGCGCACGCCGTGGCATGACACCGTCATCTACGAAACGCACGTGCGCGGCTTCACCAAGCTGCATCCGCATGTGCCGCAGCAGTATCGCGGCACGTACGCCGGGCTCGGAACCACGCCGGTCATCGAGTACCTGGAGCGCCTCGGCGTCACCGCCGTCGAGTTGATGCCGGTGCACTGGTTCCTCAACGACCGTCATCTCGTCGAGAAGGGGCTCAGGAACTACTGGGGCTACAACTCGATCGGCTACTTCGCGCCGCACCAGGACTACGCCTTCTCGCTGCAGGCGGACCGCGAGTTCAAGACGATGGTGAAGGCGCTGCACTCGGCCGGCATCGAGGTGATCCTCGACGTCGTCTACAACCACACTGCCGAGGGCAACCACTTCGGGCCGACGCTGTGCTTCCGCGGCATCGACAACGCGTCCTATTACCGCCTGCTGCACGACGATCCGCGCTACTACATGGACTACACGGGCTGCGGCAACACGCTGAACATGCTGCATCCACGCGTGCTGCAGATGATCATGGACAGCCTGCGCTATTGGATCACCGAGATGCACGTCGACGGCTTCCGCTTCGACCTCGCCGCGGCGCTGGCGCGCGAGCTGCACGAGGTCGACCGCCTCGGCGCGTTCTTCGACATCATTCACCAGGACCCGGTGATCTCGCAGGTGAAGCTGATCGCCGAGCCGTGGGATCTCGGCGAGGGCGGCTACCAGGTCGGGCGCTTCCCGGTCGGCTGGACCGAGTGGAACGGCAAGTACCGCGACGTGATCCGCGACTACTGGAAGGGCGAGGGCGGCCTGATCGGCGATCTCGCCTATCGCGTCGCCGGCTCGAGCGACCTGTACGAGCACAGCGGCCGCCGGCCGTACGCGAGCGTCAACTTCGTCACCGCGCACGATGGCTTCACGCTGCGCGACCTCGTCAGCTACAACGAGAAACACAACGAAGCGAACAAGGACGACAACCGCGACGGCGAGAATCACAACCGCAGCTGGAACTGCGGCGCCGAGGGACCGACCGACGATCCGGAGATTCGTGCGCTGCGTCTGCGCCAGAGCCGCAATCTCCTGACCTCGATGCTGTTGTCGCAGGGTGTGCCGATGCTGCTCGCCGGCGATGAGTTCGGTCACAGCCAGCAGGGCAACAACAATGCCTACTGCCAGGACAACGAGCTGACCTGGCTGTCGTGGGAGATCAGCGAGGAGAACCGCCCGCTGCTCGAATTCGCTCGCAGCCTGATCCGGCTGCGGCGCGAGCATCGCGTGTTCCGGCGGCGCAAGTTCTTCCAGAACCGCGCGATACGCGGCGAGAACGTGCGCGACATCCTCTGGCTCGATCCCGCCGGCACGCCCATGTCCGAAGAGCAGTGGCGCGACGGGTTCGCGCGCAGCCTCGGCGTGTTTCTCTCCGGCCGCGGCCTCGATGAGCGCGACGAGCGCGGCCGCACGATCGTCGACAACGACTTCATCGTACTGGTCAACGCGCACCACGAGACGGTGGAATTCAAGCTGCCGGCGCAGCCCGAAGACGCACGCTGGGTGTTGCGCGTCGATACGATGAACCCCGCGTTCGAGACGCAGGAGCGCGCCTTCGCGCCGGGCGACACCTACGCGCTGCAAGGGCGCGCGCTGGCGTTGTTCGAGTTTCCGCAGCCGGCGAGAAATGGGGACATTCCTCATTTCCGGCAGTGAAGAGGAAATGAGGAATGTCCCCATTTCCTCGCGCCACCTATCGCCTGCAGTTCAATCGCGAATTCACCTTCGCTGACGCCACGCGCATCGTGCCGTATCTGGCACGGCTCGGCATCAGCCACGTCTATGCCTCGCCGATCCTCAAGGCGCGGCCCGGCAGCATGCACGGCTACGACGTGACCGATCACACGCGCCTCAACCCGGAGCTCGGCACGTCCGAGGACTTCGCAGCGCTGGTCGCAGCGTTGCACGAGCACGCGATGGGCCTGATCGTCGACATCGTGCCGAATCACCTCGGCGTCATGGGCGACGACAATGCCTGGTGGCTGGACGTGCTGGAGAACGGCCCGGCGGCGCGCGCCGCGCATCATTTCGACATCGACTGGCGCCCGAACCGCGGCTCGATGCGCGATCGCGTACTCGTGCCGACGCTCGGCGACGTCTACGGCGCGGTGCTGGAAAACGGCGAGCTGAAGCTGCAGCTCGATCCCGTGGCCGGCAGCTTCGCGATTCGTTATCACGAGCATCTGTTTCCGATCGATCCGCGCGAATACCCGCGCATCTTCGCGCAGGGTGCGGTCGCGACGCCGGTGCAGGCGCCCGACGAGCATCGCGCCGACTTCGAAAGCCTGCTGAACGCGTTCGGCAATCTGCCGCCGCGCAGCGATACATCCGAAGACGCCATCGCCATCCGCTACCAGGACAAGGAAGCGCACAAGCGCCGGCTGGTGCGGCTGCTGGAGCGCAGCCCCGAAATCGCGCAGCACATCGCTGCGACGCTCGCGCGGCTCAACGGCACACCCGGCGATCCGCACAGCTTCGACGCGCTCGATGCGCTGCTCGACGCCCAGGCCTACCGGCTGTCGTACTGGCGCGTCGCGGTCGACGAGATCAACTACCGCCGGTTCTTCGACGTCAATGACCTCGCGGCGCTGCGCATGGATGAGGCCGGCGTGTTCGACAGCACGCACCGCCTGACCTTCGAGCTGATCGGGCAGGGGATGATCGACGGGGTGCGCATCGACCATGTCGACGGACTCTACGATCCGCAGGCGTATCTGGAGCGCCTGCAGTCGCCGGCGCTCTACGTCGTCGTCGAGAAGATCCTCGCGCCGCACGAGCGCCTGCCGGAGACGTGGCCGGTGCATGGCACGACCGGGTACGAGTTCGCGGCGCTGACCACGAGCTGGCTGGTCTGCAACGACTACGAAGTACGGATGACGCGCCGCTATCGGCAGTTCACCGAGTCCGATGCGTCGTTCGAGCAGATCGCGTACGACAGCAAGCGCCTGGTGATGCGCTCGTCGCTCGCCGCGGAGATCGAAGTGCTCGCCACGCAGCTGGATCGCATTGCGCAGCTGGATCGTCATACGGCGGACTTCACGCGAGCGGCGATTCGCGAGGCCATTCGCGAAGTGATCGCGTGTTTTCCGGTCTATCGCACCTACGTTTCGCATCGGGGAGTCAGCGACGAGGACCGGCGCATCGTGAACTGGGCGGTCAACGTGGCGCGCAAGCGCAGCGTCGGCGCCGATCTCAGCGTGTTCGATTTCCTGCGCGACGTGCTGCTGGGCGAGCGCAGCGAGGGCCGATCGGAGTCCGTGCGGCGCGCGATGCTGGAATTCGCGATGAAATTTCAGCAGGTGACCTCGCCGGTCGCCGCCAAGGGAGTCGAGGACACGGCGATGTATCGCTACAACCGGCTCGTCTGTCTGAATGAGGTCGGCAACGATCCCGGTCGATATGGCGTTTCATCGGCGGCGCTGCACCAGGCCAATGCCGAGCGTGCCCGGCTGTGGCCGCACACGATGCTTGCCACGTCGACGCACGACACGAAGCGCAGCGAGGACGTGCGTGCGCGCATCGCTGTGCTCAGCGAGATTCCCGAGCTGTGGAAGCGTCATCTTGCCCGCTGGACGCGGCTGAATCGGAGCAAGCGCCGTCACCTCGGCGAGGACCCGGTGCCGGACCGCCAGGACGAGTACCTGCTGTACCAGACGCTGATAGGGATCTGGTCGCCGGAGGAAGCACCGGCGACGCTCATCGAGCGGGTGCAGGCCTACGCCGTCAAGGCCGCCCGCGAGGCCAAGCGCTCGACGTCCTGGATCATGCCCAACGCCGAGTACGAGAAGGCGCTCAGCGATTTCATCGGCGAGCTGCTCGCCGATCCCGAGCGCAGCGCGTTCCTCAAGGATTTCCGCGTGCTGGCGCAGACCGTGGCGTTCTTCGGGAGCATCAACTCGCTCGTCCAGACAGTGCTCAAGATCGCCGCGCCCGGCATTCCGGACTTCTACCAGGGCACGGAGCTGCCCGCGCTCACGCTCGTCGATCCGGACAACAGGCGCCGCGTGGATTTTACGGCGGCAGCGCAGCGACTGGATGCACTCGACAGCCTCCCGCAACACGAGCGCGTCACGAGCAAGCTCTTCGTGATGCAGAAGCTCCTGCAGCTGCGACGCGACGACCCGGAGCTGTTCGCGCAAGGCGACTACCAGGCGCTGCAAGTCGAGGGCGCCCGCAAGGATCACGTGTTCGCGTTCGCGCGCACGCACGAAGGCCGCAGCTGCATCGTGCTCGTGCCGCGCTGGACCGCGAAGCTGATGGATGCCGTGAGCGAGTTGCCGCTTCGCGAACGCGTGTGGGCCGACACGCGAGTCGTCGTCAGCGACAGCGCCGTCGCCATGCGCATGACGGACGTGTTTAGAGGTCGTGAAGTCGCAATCGACGACGAGCGCTCGCTGAGCGCAGCGTCGGCGTTTGCGGAGTTTCCGGTCGCAGTGCTAACCGCGACTAGCTACTGAACGCCGGGGCTCTCGTGCGCGGCGAAGCGGCGCGCCTGGCGGATGCGCTCGATGTCCAGGCTGCGATATGCGCAGCAGCGCGCGGTGTCTTCCTGCTCGTCGCGAGCTTCTTCGAGACCGCAAACATCGTACGTGAAGCGCACGAACAGCATCTCCGGCGCCGGCTCCTCGATGCGGATCGTCAGCGTGCTGCCGGCAAAGGCTCCGGTCGCGTCCGCGCGGATTTGCAGCGATTCGTTCGGCACCAGCTCCACTTCGTCGCTGGTCGCGCAGCGCCCGCGGCGAATCCGGCGGCGCAGCCGGCTGGGTCCGATCTCTTCGATGGATGCGGAGTCGATCGACTCGTCGAGCAGCTCGGGCGCGAGCACCGTGTACTGCAAGCCTGCCCACAGCTGCTCGCGTGTGAGCCAGGCCCCGGCGATGTTGGCGGGATCGTTGATCCTGACGATGTGCTCGTGATGCAGCGGCTGCGCCATCGCGCGATCAGTTGATCGTGAACGACTCGAGCTGGGAGCCCAGCTGACTGGCGCGCAGCGGATGATCGTCGAAGCCGTCGAACACCAGCACACCGCGGGCTTCGTAGCTCCCCACACGGACCTGGTCGCCGCTGCCCGACTCCGTCTGGTTCCAGGTGGCTGTGAACGTCTGCGTTTCGTTCGGCGCGAACGTGAGCGTCGCGGGCGTCTGCGAGGGCGCGGCTTCCTCCTGCGACAGCTGCCACACGACGTTGCCGGTGTTGGCGCGTACGACCACGAAGTCGCGGGTGCGCGAATCGGTGAAGTCGATCGTCTCGGTCGTGTCGTGGCGATTGCGCACCGTCAGGATCATCGTGATCGTGCCGTTGCGCTCGAAGCTGTCGGTGACTTCGCCCGCGGAGTTCTGCAACTGCAGGGTCGCGACGAAGGTCGGGTCGTTGCCGCCGTCGCCGCTGTTGTCCGAGCTGCCCAGGCTGCACGACCGGTTCGATGTGGTAGAGCCGGCGCAGATCACCAGGATGCCGAGCAGGGTCAGCGGCCGTCGCCAGCCGTGGTTGGGGGATCGATCCATGACACAAGCTTAGCCCCGGGGCGGGCGCAGGTCGACGGCAGGGCGACCACCGGGCCGTGGTTGCGGATAGCTGTCGCAAAAGGACCGCACCCTGCACCAAAGGACACGTCACGACCCGGCCGGCCTTCTCTATTCTGACGCCTTCTCCGGGCCGCTCAGGCGCCGGCGCAAACAGTCAGCTTTGGCGCTGCGGATGAAGGGCGGAAATGGAGCGAGGCGTTATCGTGGGCGGCGGCCTGATGGCAGCGAGTTTTCTCGTTGCGGTCGTGCTCAACCGTTCGGCGCACAAGGAGATTGCCCCCTCCGAGGCCGTGCGGCAGCCGCCCGTGCAGGTCTGCGAAGACTCCGAGCAACGCCTGCCCCGCACAGCGCCTGTCCGCAAAGGCGACCCGGAGAAGTGCAGGCAGTCGCCCGCCGAATCCGCGCAGCGGTGACGTAATATCATCGCGGACGAGCCTTCCATGCCGTCCGTCATCATCAGGTCACTCGCACCTTGTTGCGCGCTGCTTGCAGCGGCATGCGGCCGTTCCCCCGCGGAACTCGTCCTGTCGGGCCCGACGATGGGCACGACGTATACCGTCAAGGTCGTGGCTCCACCGGCCTCGGTCGACGCCAAGCTCGTGCAGGCAACGATCGACGACGTGCTGGCGCAGATCGATCAATCGATGTCCGGTTACCGCGCCGATTCGGAGATCACGCGCTTCAACGCGAGCTCCTCTACGCAGTGGCGCAACGTCTCCGCCGAACTCGCCGCGGTCGTTCGTGCGTCACTCGACATAAGCGAAGCTTCCGACGGTGCTTTCGACATCACCGTCGCACCGCTCGTCGCGGCGTGGGGCTTTGGTCCGGTGGGCGAGCCGAAGGAGTTGCCGAGCGTCGAGCAGATCGCGCAGCTCGAAGCGACGGTCGGCTATCGCAAGCTGCACGTGCGTCTCGATCCGCCGGCGTTGCGCAAAGACGTCGCCGGACTGTCGATCGATCTCAACGGGATCGCGCCCGGGTTCGCCGTCGATCGGCTGGCCGACCGACTGCGAGCGCTGCGGATCGAAAACTTCATGATCGACGTCGGCGGCGAAATTCGCGCGCACGGGCGCAACGCGCGCGGGGAACCCTGGCACATCGCCATCGAGCATCCGGTCGATACGCAGCGCACGCCGTATGCGAGCGTGTGGCTCGACGGCGCAGCGGTCTCTACTTCCGGCGAGTACCGGGACTACTACGAGCGCGACGGCCGGCGCTACTCGCACACCATCGATCCGCGCACCGGACGGACGCTCGATCGCGCGCCCGGGTCGGTCGTCGTCGTCGCGCCTTCGACCGCTCAGGCCGATGGTTGGGCGACGGCGATGAATGTCCTCGGTCCGCGCGAGGGACTGGCGCTTGCCACACAACGACATCTGCCGGTGCTGTTCATCGAGCGTGCAGGGCGCGAATGGCGGTCGCAGGCGACGCCGGAGTTCGCGCGCTATCGCAGTGACTAGGCGCTGGTCGCGGCGCCGAGCGTCGCGCCAATCCCCGCGTGGATCACCAGGTCGGCGAGCTCGTCCATCTCGGTCGGGTCGCGGTTGACGATGACCAGCGTCGCGCCCTTCTGCTTCGCGCGCAGTGGAAAGTCGGCAGCCGGAAACACCGAGAGCGACGAGCCGAGCACGATGAACAGGTCGCACGCCATCGTTTCCTCGTGGGCGCGCTGCATCGGCAGCGGCGGCATCGGCTGACCGAAGGAGATCGTCGCGGATTTCACGATCCCGCCGCACGCCCGGCACGGCCCGACCGTGCCGCTCGCCTGGAACTCGCGCTCGATGTCCGCCAGCTCGATGCGTACAGAGCAGCTGAGGCAGCGCGCATACGTCGCGTTACCGTGCAGCTCGATCACCTTGTTCTCGGGCACGCCGGAGGTCTGGTGCAGGTTGTCGACGTTCTGCGTGATGACCGCGCTCGCCTTGCCCGCGGCGATCAATTGCGCGACCGCGTAGTGGCCGCTGTTCGGTTGCGCACCGACCCAGCCGTCGCGATTGTCGAAGCGGCGGCGCCAGGCCTCGCGCCGTTTTTCTGCGGATGCGACGAAGTCCTGGAAGTAGATCGGCTGCATCCGCGACCAGATGCCGCCGGGGCTGCGGAAGTCCGGAATGCCCGACTCGGTGCTGATGCCGGCGCCGGTGAAGAAGAGCGCGCGGCGGCTGTCTTGGAGCAACTCGCGCAGCGCCGAGATCTCGGTTTCATCAGGAGCGGCCATGTTGGCCGCATCCTACTATCCGCCAACCGCTGCCGTCTCAGCCGGTGTCCGATTCGTTCTTGGCCTTGAGCTGGATCTCGCTGCGCAGCGTCGTTTCGAGCCAGTCGTTCATGGTGATCATGCCGTTGCCCGTGCCATTGCTCTGGGCTGGCAGCCGCGTGTGGATGCCGATGATCACGCCGGTGCGCTCGTCGATGACCGGCGCGCCGGGCGCGATGCCGCGCGAATCCATGTCGTGAGTGAAGCGGGCGACGCTCGCCACGGACTTGCCTTCGCCAACGCGCTCGTACGCCAGGCCGCGCGCCTTGCGCTTGATCGTTGCCCAGCCGATGTCCGCTTTGTAGCCGACCATGATCACCGGCGCCGCGTCACCGGTGAATCGGCCGAGCGGCATGGTCTTCTGTGCGTAACGCGACGGCTGGCTGAGGCGGAACACCGCGATGTCCTTCGCCGGCTGGCCGAACGCGCCGGCTTCGGCTTGCCACTGCGAGCGGACGTAGGCGACGGGGATGCGCTCGCGGATCTCTCCCTGCGAGTCGATGCTGGTGTAGACGCAATCGGTCGGTGCGATGTCGTGCCCTTTGTTCTCGAACGTGTGCGCGACGGTGACGCCGATGTCGAAGGCACCGACCAGGAATGCCGTCGAGCTCTGGATGCCCGAGTCGACGGTGCACGCGACGAGGCCGACGCCGCTGAACGCCGAGAGATCCTGCCCGCTGAGCTCGACCGGACGCCGCAGCGAATTGTCGGGAGTGGCGGCGCGCTGCAAAGCTGCTTCGTAGCGGTCCGTGAGCCGGTCTTCGTACGGCTGCAAAGGATCGGCTTCGCAGCGCTCGCCGATCGAGCACGGGCCCGCAGTCGCGTCGGCGCGAGGCGCGACGGCGAAGCCGGCCAGGACGAAAAGACCCGCGAGGAGAGGAAGTATTCTGAAATCCGTGTGCATGCACCGCCGCCCGTCGAATGCAATCGACCCCAGTCGACCCGACAAAGTTCGCAAGTCAGCGCGACTTTAGCTCTAGGGAAAAGCCTGAAGCATTCATTCGCCCCGACCTGTCCGCCGATCTGTTACACGCGAATGCTCGCGTGCACGAGGGTCAGACTATGTCGGTTGGAGTGTGCCAACGGTGATGGTGCTCACAAAAGAAGAGCCCCCTGCCGCCAGTGGCGAACAGGGGGCTCCAACAGGCAGGAGCGCTGCCTGTCAAACCGCTACATCAGGATTTCGCGGCTGCTGCCTTCTCGGCCTCGGTCAGCTTGAAGGTCACGGCGACCTGCGTGTACGCCTGGATCTTGTTGGTGCCGTCGGTGGCCGCGACGAAGCGCCACTTGCGGACTGCGTCCATCGCCGCCTGGTCCAGGCGCGGGAAGCCGCTGCTCTGGGTCACTGCGACGTTCGAAGCGCGGCCGCTGGTATCGACCAGCACCTTCAGGCGCACGGTGCCCTGCTCACCCGCGCGGCGCGAAGCCGGCGGATATGTCGGGTCGACGCGGTTCGCGGTCTTGAGATCCTGCGCCGGCGCACCCTGCTGCTGCGAGCCGCTGATCGCGTTCGCGGAAGCCGGCACCGGCACCTCAGCCGGCGGCGTCACCGCCTCTTCGAACTGAACTTCCGGAGGCGGCTGGTCGACTGCGACCGGCTGCTCGATTTCGGGCTTGATCTTCACCTCGGGCTGCGGCTCGGGCTGCGTCGCTTCGGGGATGAATACTGCTTCGATCGGCGCTACGAACGCGGGCTGCTTCACCACGCCGGTCGCCAGCATCAGACCGTAGATGATCGCCACGTGTAGAGCGGCCACGACAATCAGCAATCCCGTACGACGGGGTGTCGAACTCGTGGTGGGTCGAATGGTATGCGCGGCCATAGCCGGAACCTCCGGATTCTTTGGTGACAGGGGTGCTCCTGCCTCATCAAAACGGATATGCACCGCAAAAGGTTCGACGCCGCGGCTGCGGCGGGACACCCTCATCTGCGAAAAAGTTCCCGTAAACTGCCGCCATGGGCGCAAATCTCCCAGAACTACAGCGCCGGCTGTTGACTGACATTGAGGCGCGATTGCTGTCAGCGCGCGAGCAGGATGCGCAGGCGTGGCAGGAAATTCTTGCTGACGAGCGCATCGGTGCATCGTTGCAGCGCGTGTGGGCATGCAGCGAATTCGTCGCGACAGCCTGCTTGCGCGCGCCGCGGCTGCTGAGTGAACTGATCCGCGGCGGCGAGCTGTTTGCACGAGCAGCGGACGATTGGTTCGCAACTGACGTTCGCGAACGCGTCAACGGTACAAACGAAGCCGAAGTGATGGAGTCTCTGCGCCGCCTCCGCAAGCGCCAAATGGTGCGTATCGCGTGGCGCGACATCGCCGGCTGGGCCGACCTCGACGAGACCTTGCGCGATCTTTCCGCGCTCGCCGATGCGTGCATCGGCTTCGCCTGCACATATATGTATGAGGCGCTGGTCGCCCGCTACGGCATTCCGCGTGGCGTCGACAGCAAGCAACCGCAGCCGCTGATGATCCTGGCGATGGGCAAGCTCGGCGGCGGCGAGCTGAACTTCAGCTCCGACATCGATCTCATTCTTCTGTATCCCGAGGACGGCGAAACCGACGGCGCGCGGGCGATCGACAACGCCGAGTTCTTCCTGCGGCTCGGTCAGAAGATCGTGCAGCTGCTGGCGACGCCGACGGTCGAGGGCTTCGTCTATCGCGTGGATCTGCGCCTGCGCCCGTTCGGCGACAGCGGTCGCGTCGCGCTCAGCTTCGGCGCATTCGAGCACTACCTGCAGGAGCACGGCCGCGACTGGGAACGATACGCGTACGTCAAAGCGCGGCCGCTGACCGCGCTCGAGCACTACGCGGCGCTGTACGAGGATGTGCTGCGGCCCTTCGTGTACCGGCGCTACCTCGATTACAGCGTGTTCGAATCGCTGCGCGAGATGAAGGGGATGATCGCGCGCGAGGTCGAGCGGCGCGAGCTGCAGGACAACGTCAAGCTCGGCCCGGGCGGCATTCGCGAGATCGAATTCATCGTGCAGGCTTTCCAGCTGATCCGCGGCGGCAGCGACCGGCGATTGCAAAGTCGCGAGCTGCGCAGCGTGTTGCCGCTGCTCGTCGGACAGCGCTTCCTGCGGCGCGAGGCGGTGGCCGAGCTCGAAGCAGCGTATCGCTACCTGCGCCTGGTCGAGAACCGGCTGCAGCAATGGAACGACGAACAGACCCATCAGCTGCCGGAGGACGAAACCGGTCGCGCGCGCTTGGCGCTCGCGTTGGGTGCGAGCGACTGGGACGCGGCGCACGCAGAGCTCGTCGCGCACCGCCAGCATGTCGCGCAGCACTTTGCGCAGACAGTTTTCGGTCCTGGCGCCGCGTCGCAGGCTGAGCAGGAGAAACGCGCACCGCTCGTCGATCTCGACGCGCCGATTGAAGCGCGTATCGCCGCACTGCAGGCGCTGGGGTTCGCTGACGCCGCCGCCATCGTCGAGCCGCTCGAACAGCTGCGGGACACTTCCTACTACCGCCGGCTCGACGAAACCGGCCGGCGCAGATTGCACGAGCTGCTGGCGCGACTGCTGCCGCCGATCGGCCAGTCCAGATCGCCGGCGGCCACGCTGGCGCGTGTGCTCAAGATCGTCGAGCGCATCGGTGGACGTACAGTCTATCTCGCGCTGCTGAACGAGAACGCCGCGGCCCTGCGCCGGCTCGTCTCGCTGTGCGAGCAAAGCCAGTTTCTCGCGGACCAGATTGCCGCGCAGCCGCTGCTGCTCGATGAGCTGATCGACGAGCGCCTGATCGAGGAAGCTCCGACCCGCGCACAGTTCGCCGACGAGCTGGCGCTGCGGCGGCGGAACATGCAGGGCGAGGAGCCGGAGCGGCAGGTGGAGTTGCTGCGCGAGTTTCAGAGCGCGGCGTTGTTCCGGGTCGCGGTCGCGGATCTGATCGGTGGCTTGCCGCTGATGAAAGTCAGCGACCGGCTCACCGACATCGCCGAGCTGATCGTGCAGGAAACGCTGGTGCTGGCGCGCTCGCAGATCGAGGAGCGGCACGGCGTGCCGCGCTATGTCGACGCGAGCGGAGCCGGTCGCGTCGCGAGCATGATCGTCATCGCTTACGGCAAGCTTGGCGGCTTGGAGCTGGGTTACGGCTCGGACCTGGACCTGGTGTTCCTGCACGACTCCAGCGGCGAGGCACAGCGCACCGACGGGCCGCAGCCGATCGACAACACGCTGTTCTTCCAGCGGCTCGGGCAGCGCCTGGTGCACCTGCTGACCGTTCACAGCGCGTCGGGCCGCCTCTACGAAGTGGACACGCGTCTGCGGCCTGCGGGCAATCGCGGGCTGCTGGTGCAGTCGCTTGCTGCGTTTCGCGACTACGAGTTTCAGGATGCCTGGACCTGGGAGCACCAGTCGCTGCTGCGCGCGCGGGCGATCGCCGGCGCGCGCGAGCTGTGTGAGCAGTTCGAAGCTGCCCGCATCGAAGTGCTGCGCAAGGCTGTGAAGCGCGACGGCTTGCGCGATGAGGTGCGGCGCATGCGCGAGCGCATGCGCGAGAACCTTTCGAAGGCGCGGCCCGGGCAGGTCGATCTCAAGCAGGATCCCGGCGGCATCGCCGACCTCGAGTTCCTGGTGCAGTTCTGGATGCTGAAGTGGGCGGACCGCTACCCCGAAATCGTCACGTTCTCGGACAACATCCGCCAGCTGGAGAGCCTCGCTTCGGGCGCCATCGTGCCGCAGCAGCGCGTCGACTTCCTGGTCGCGACTTACCGTAGCTACCGGCAGCGCCTGCACCGGCTGTCGCTGGACGGCACGAAAAACGTGGTGGACGACCAGGAGTTCCTCGCCGAGCGCCGCGGCGTGGTGGAGGTCTGGGAGGAGGTCATGCGCGAGGCCACCGATAAACAAGGTGATCTGCGATAATGCGCGCCATGAGTACCGAACCCGGCGCCGCCAAGCTCATCCAACCGAACGCCAAGAACCAGTACATGGTCACGGCGAGCGACCTGCCGCTGTCGTGCCCGATGCCGGGCATGTACCTGTGGAACTCGCATCCGCGCGTGTACCTGCCGATCGAGAAGACCGGCTGGGCGAAGTGCCCGTACTGCAGCGCCGAGTACACGCTGATCCGCTGATCGAGCGCGCGGCGATTTCTCATGTACGTTCCCCGGCATTTCGCGGAGACCCAGGTCGAGGTTCTGCACGACCTGATTCGCCGCTATCCGCTCGGCACGCTGGTCGTGGCGACACCCGACGGCCCCGACGCGAGCCACGTGCCGTTCGAGATCGATGCGCAGCCGG
>DATEML010000273.1:0-22007 GCA_035275585.1 Steroidobacteraceae bacterium
CGCGAAGTGGGTTCGACAAAAATCGCCGGGAGCGATTTTTGGACGGCGTCAGCCGGCGCAGAGCGCGCCGGCCATGGATGGCAAAGGCGCATATCCCACCCGGGTCTCACTCCTCACCGCGACCGTTTTCCGGATTCCGTCTCTTTTCCTTCAGTAGACGTCCAGATCGCGGCCCACGACCACGCGTCCGGGGTAGCGTGACATCTCGTTGAGCAGCGTCGCCGGCGTCGAGCGCTGCGAGTCCACGGCCGGACGCAGCGACAGCGACGCGTGATAGAGAATCAGCAGGCCCGGCTTCGCCTTGGTCGCCAGCTCCGTGAGCTGCGTCGTCGTCGTGTGATGCTGCGCGGCGTATGCGTGAAAATCCGGACGCCGCGACAGCCAGTCGTGCGTCAGCACTTCGTGGATCAGCACGTCGCAGCCGCGACACGCATCGATCGTCGCTTGCGTTGGATTCGTATCGCCCGAGATGACGATGCTGCGGTCCGGCGTATCGAAGCGATAGCCGTAGCTCTCCATCGCGTGTTTGGTGGCGAACGCCGTGACCGTCACGTTCGCGTCCTTGTAGACGACGCCGGGCTTGATCTCGTGCGCGTTGACAGCGTGGCCTTCGGGAAACGCACCGACCGTGTACAGGGCACGATCCCTGGTGCGCGTCGCGAAGTCCGCGCTGTACGCCTCGAGCACGTGCTCGGTCATGTGGCCGATCCCGCTCGGTCCGTAGACTTCGAGCGGCACACGGCGGCCGAGCACCCACGGCGTCAGGATCAGGTCCGGATAGCCGACGGTGTGATCGGAATGCAGGTGCGTCACGAACACGACCCGCAGCTTGACGGGATCGAGCCCGGCGATACCGCGATCGACGACCGCCGATTTCGCGCGCCGCACGACGCCTGCGCCGAAGTCGACGAGGTAAGGCGTATCGTTGACGACGATGGCGGTTGCCGGACCGGAGCGGTCCGGATCGGCCGGTGGACTGCCGGTGCCGAGCAGCACGACCTGTGTTTGCTGAGCGTGCGCTGCGGTGGTCAGGATGAGCGCGATGAGGGCGAGCGCCGCGCCCCGATGCGGAAAATTCCCTGCGAGCATGCAGTCCTCCCCATCCCCGCCGCGAGCATAAAGGTTTTACCCACAAGTGGCGCGAACCTGAACGAAACGGGCAGCACCTGCACGTCATCGAACCGATGACGGCGGCCCCGGTCCAACGCCTTTACACCGCCCTGCGGGCGCACCACACTGCCACTCGTGAAAGTCCTCGCCACGTTGTTTCTGAGCGCCGCCCTGACCCTGGGTGCCGGTTCGCGCGCGCTCGCCGAGCCCGAGGACCTGCCGGACATCGGCAGTCCGGCGCAGGCGACGCTCAGCCAGCAGGACGAGTACCAGATCGGCCGCATGATCGTCCGTGGCCTGCGCGACCAGGACCGGATCCTCGAAGACCCCGAAGTTTCGGAGTACATCCGCTCGATCGGCGGGCGCCTGTCGAGCCAGGCGAACGACGGGTCGCAGCGCTTCAACTTCTTCGTCGTCAAGGACAACACGATCAACGCATTCGCGCTGCCGGGCGGCTTCATCGGCGTCAACAGCGGACTGTTGCTGGACACCGAGAACGAGAGCGAGCTCGCTGGCGTGATCGCCCACGAGGTTGCGCACGTCACCCAGCGGCACATCGCGCGCAGCATCGCTGCGCAGAGCCGTTCGAGCCTGGTGTCGACAGCGGCGATGCTCGCGGCAATCCTCGTGGGTGCGGCAGCGGGCGGCGGCGGTGACGCGGCAATGGCCGGCGTGGCCGCAGCGCAGAGCCTCGCGATTCAGCAACAGATCAGCTTCACGCGCGACAACGAAACCGAAGCGGATCGCGTCGGTCTCGGCATTCTCGCGCGCTCCGGCTTCGACCCGCAGGGCATGCCGACGTTCTTCGAAACGATGAGCCGGTACGCCGGCAGCAGCGAGATCAACATTCCCGAGATGCTGCGCACCCATCCGGTGACCAGCACGCGTATCGCCGAAACCAAGGAACGCGCGGCGCAGCTGCATGTGACGCCCGAGCCGGACAGCGTGAGCTATGCACTCACGCGCGAGCGCCTGCGCGTGCTCGCGACGCCGGCCGGCGAGGATCCGCGCCAATACTATGCGGCGATCATCGGCAATGAGCCGGATGCGACGCCCGCGCAGGTCTACGGCCGCGGGCTCGCGTTGATGCTGTCCGGTCAGGCGGCGAAAGCCGTGCCGATCTTCGAGCGACTGCGCAACGCGGATCCGACGGTCGTGCAATATCACACCGCACTCGGCCAGGCGCAGCTGCTCGCGGGCAAGGGCCAGAACTCGCTCGCCACGCTGCAGCGGGCCCGCGAGCTCTTCCCGCGCAACATCGCGGTGACGGTGCGCTATGCCGAGTCGCTGATGCAGCTGGGCGATTCGAAGCGCGCGCACGAAGTCCTGCTCGATCTGTTCAACGTCGTGCCGCCGACGCCGGAGCAGGCGAAACTGACGGCGCAGGCCGCGAACGCCGCCGGCGACGTAGCGGACTCGTACTACTACATGTCGGAGTACCACCTGATGAGCGGCGACCTGCCGCTCGCCATCAACCAGCTGCAGCTCGCGCTGGCCGTGCCGAAGATCACGGACGTGCAGCGCGCGCGCTTCGAGGCCCGCCTCGAGGAAGTGCAGCAAGCGTTGCCAAAACGCGCGCGCCGGCTACCGCAGGCGGACGGTGACAATCGCCGCCGCGGGTATTGATACAATCGCACCGCGGCCACCCCGCCGCAGTCCACCGGTTCGGAGATCCTCGACGCATGCTCAGTCCATTGCGCGCCGCCGCCGCCGTATTGATCGCGTTGCTCGCCGCGGGATGCGCGGCCACTCCGGGCCGCACCACTCCCGACGATCGCTGGGAGGGACTGAACCGCGGCGTGTACAAGTTCAACGACGCCGTCGACCGCGCGGCGCTCAAGCCTGTCGCCACTGGCTATCGCAAGATCACGCCGCATTGGCTGCGCGTGGGCATCGGCAATTTCCTCGGCAACCTCGAGTACCCGGCCACGGTCGTCAACCAGTTCCTGCAGGGCAAGGCCAAGATGGGATTGCGCGACACCGGCCGCTTCCTGCTCAACAGCACGCTCGGGATCGGCGGTTTGTTCGACGTCGCGACGCCGGTCGGACTCGAAGCGAACGACGAGGATCTCGGCCAGACGCTCGCGGTCTGGGGCGTCGGCTCGGGGCCGTACCTGAACCTGCCGTTCTTCGGCCCCTCGACGGTGCGCGACGCACCGACGCGCATAGTCGACTTCTTTTTCGACCCGCTGACGTACGTCGACCCACCGTGGGAGGCGATCTGGGGCGAGCGCGTGCTCGACGCGGTGCATTCGCGCTCCGAGTTGCTGCCGCTCGACGCGACGTTGCAGCGAACCTACGACCCGTACGTCTTCATCCGCGACTCCTGGGTGCAACACCGCGAGTTCGTGATCTTCGACGGCAATCCGCCGCCCGAAACGCTCGAAGACTTCCAGGACGAGCCCGGCGACGAGGCAGCGCAACCGGAGCAAGAGCAGCCCGAACAAGAGCAGTCCGAACAGGCGCAGCCCGAAACCGAGCCCGACCCGGCCGAGCCGAAGTAACGCAGTGCGTCAGGCTTTGTCCTGACGCTCCGGTGCGGCGGGAGCCGCAGCCACAGGTCCCGCGCCGCCGCCGATCAGATCCTCGACCTCGCTGATGCGCGCCAGCGCTTCGATCTGCGCCGGCACGTTGGCGAAATGAATCTGCCTGCCGGACTGCCGCGCCAGGCGCAGCCACTCGATCAGCAGCGCGAGGCCGGCGCTGTCGCTCTCATCGACGCCGCCGAGATCCACTTCGATCTGCGGCGCTTGCGCGAAGTGCGCTTCGCTCTGTTCCAGCACATCCGTGGCGGTGCTCGCGTTGAGCACGCCGCTGACGCGAAAGCGTCCTTCGCCGACCGACTCGAGCCGCGCGTGGCTCACGACTTCTTCTCGGCCTGCTGCTGCGAGCCGGCTGGCGCCGTCGGCTTCTGCACCGTACCGCTCGCGACCTGCTGCTCGAGCCGCTGAATCACGGGCTCCAGTCCCTTCTGCTGGATCTCCGAGCCGAAGTCGGTGCGGAACGACTTCACGTACGAGACGCCCTCGATCTGCACGTCGTAGGCCTTCCAGCCGTCCGCTGTCTTGCGGAGCGAATAGTTGACGGGCACGCGCTGACCGTTGTCGCGACGCACCTCGCTGCGCACCGTTGCAACTGCGTCGTCCGGCTTGCCCTGGAACGGCAGGATCTTCAGACGATCGGGCGTGAACTCGAGCAGCGCGTCGCCGTAGTTCTGCAGCAGCGACTGGTAGAAGGCCTCGACGAAGCGCTTGCGCTGGTCTGGCGTCGCGGTGCGCCAGTACTTGGCAAGCACGAGTTGCGCCGCGTAGGTCGTGTCGAAGTGCGGCAGCATGTTCTTGTCGACCAGCTCGCGTACGCGCTTCGGATTCTGCTTGTACTCGCCGCGATGCGCGTCGAGATCCTTCAGCGTGTCCTGCGCGACTTTGGTCACGAGCTCCTGCGGCCCGAGCTGTGCCGTCGCCTCCGCGGCGCGCGCGCCCGACGCGACCAGCGTCAGCGATGCCGCCAACAACAACACCGGTGCGGCCATCCAGCCGCGCAACATCTTTACTGTCCGCTTCATTTCTTGGGCTCCTCCGCCGGCGGTTGCTGGCTTCCCTGGTTGCCGCCCTGACTGCTGTCTGGGGCGGAGCCCGGGTCGCGGCGCAGAAAAGTGGCCGCCAGCTGGTTGATCAGATTCTCCAGCACGAACGCATCCTGCACGAACTCGATGCGGTCGCCCTGCTTCAGGAATTCCTCGGCGCCGCCCGGCGTGATGCCGACGTACTGCCCGCCGAGCAGGCCCGACGTCATGATGCTCGCGTCGCTGTCCTTCGGGATGCGGTCGAACTGCGAGTTGATGCGCATGCGCACGACCGCCTTGTACTGCTGCTGGTCGTAGCCGATCGACTCGACGCGGCCGACCGTGACGCCGGCCATCGACACGGCCGCGCCGGGCTTGAGGCTCCCGATGTTCTCGAACAGCGCCATCACTCCATAACTTTTGCCGCCCGAGGAAAGTTCGCGGTTCGTGATCTGGGTCACGAGAAAGAACAGCGCCGCGAAGCCGAGCAGCACGAACAGGCCAGTCGAAAATTCTACAGTGCGTGTCGGTTGCATGGGACGAGCCTCAAAGCATGATCGCGGTCAGGATGTAGTCCAGAATCAGCGTCAGCACCGCGGAGATGACTACGGTGCGCGTCGTCGCCCGCCCGACGCCTTCGGCGGTCGGGACGGCGGTAAAGCCTTCGTATACGGCGATCAGCGTGCAGGCGACGCCGAACACGCAGCCCTTGACGATACCTTCCATGACGTCATCCAGGCCGACGCTCGAGCGCATCTGCGACCAGAACGAGGCTGCGTCGACCTTGAACATCTGCACGCCCACCAGCTGGACGCCGAAGATGCCGATCGCGATGAAGATCACCGTGAGCAGCGGCATGGCAATGACGCCGCCGACGAAGCGCGGCGCAATCACGCGTCGCATCGGATCGACGGCCATCATTTCCATCGCGGTCAGCTGATCGGTCGCGCGCATCAGACCGATTTCGGAAGCGAGCGCGGTGCCGGCGCGGCCGGCGAACAGCAGCGCGCTGACCACCGGCCCGAGCTCCTTGACGATCGCGAGCGCGCCCGCCGTGCCCAGCGCTTCCTCGGAGCCGAACCGCTGCAGCAGGTCATAGCCTGTCAGGCCGAGCACCATGCCCACGAACAGGCCGCACGTAATGATGATGACGAGCGACAACGCACCGGTGTTGTGCACCTGTTCGACGATGAGACTCGGCCGCAGCACCGCGCGCGGCAACTGTGCGAGGACGCGGCCGAGGAACAGCGCCACGGCGCCGACTGTCGTCACGAATTCCCGCAGGTTGTCCCACAGCTCGCGGAGGAAGTTCATGCGCTTCAGCCCGCGAGCAGCTCTGTGTAGTAGTCGGGAGCCGGGTAATGGAACGCCACCGGTCCATCGGCCAGGCCGTTGATGAACTGGTGCACGATCTCGGACTCGTGATCCTTCAGCTCGACGAAGGTACCGGACGCCGCCACCTTGCCGCCGGCGATGATGTAGCTCGCGTCCGCGAGGATCGACAGCTCTTCGACGTCGTGCGACACCACGATGCTCGTGATGCCGAGCGCGTAGTTCATCTGGCGCACCAGGCGCACGATCATGCCCATCGAGATCGGATCGAGGCCGGTGAACGGCTCGTCGTAGATCAGCACCTCGGGATCCGTCGCCATGGCACGCGCCAGCGCGACCCGGCGCGCCATGCCGCCGGACAACTCAGCCGGCATCAGCCGCGCGGCGCCGCGCAGCCCGACGGCCTGCAGCTTCGTCAGCACGATATTGCGGATCAGCGCATCGGGCAGGTCGGTGTGCTCGCGCAGCGGAAACGCCACGTTCTCGAACACGTCCTCGTCGGTGAGCAGCGCGCCGTTCTGGAACAGCATGCCCATGCGCCGGCGCAGTGCGTACAACTCGGCGCGGCTCAGGCTGCACACGTCGATGCCGTCGAACAGCACCTGGCCCTGGTCGGGCCGGATCTGCCCGGTGATCAGCCGCAGCAGCGTCGTCTTGCCGGTGCCGCTCGGCCCCATGATGGCCGTAATGCGGCCGCGCGGGATCTGCAGGCTCAGCCCGGAGAAGATCGTGCGCCCGCCGATCGAATAGTGAACGTCGCGGACCTCGACGATCGCGTCGTGCGCTGTCTGGGCATCAGGCTGGTTGCTGCTCGCTGCGCTCGACGACATTCAGTGTTTCCGATCGCTCTGGTCAGAGCGGGCGCGGCGTCAGGCCGCTTCCTGTTCGAGCTTCGCGCTGTAGCTGCCGCTACGCGCCAGGCCGTTGAACTTCGCGCGGCGGAAGAATGCCTTCTGGCCCGCCGCGAACGCCTCCGGCTTGCCGCCCCAGGCTTTCAGCGCCTCGTCCTGCAGGGCGCGCCCGTACGAGAAGCTCAGCTCCCACGGCAGCGGGCCGAGCTTGTTCATCAGGCTCAGGTGCTCGGTCGCCTCGGCCGAGCTCTGTCCGCCCGACAGGAACGCGATGCCCGGCACTGCGCTCGGCACGTAGCGCTTCAGCGTGCTCACGGTCGCTGCTGCGACCTGCTGCGGGCTGGCGCGATTCGCGGCCTTCTTGCCGGAGATCACCATATTCGGCTTCAGGATCATGCCTTCGAGATGAATGCGGTGTGAATGCAACTGCTGGAACGTGGCGGCAAGCGTGCGGCTCGTCACATCCTCGCAGCGCTCGATCGAGTGATCGCCGTCCATCAGCACTTCAGGCTCCACGATCGGCACGATACCCGCTTCCTGACACAGCGCCGCGTAGCGCGCGAGCGCATGCGCGTTCGCATCGATGCCGAACTGCGTCGGAAAGCCCGCGCCGATGTCGATGACGGCGCGCCACTTCGCAAAGCGCGCGCCGAGCTTGTGGTACTCGGCGAGCCGCTCGCGCAGACCGTCGAGGCCCTCGGTGATCGTCTCGTTCGGGAAGCCGGCGAGCGGCTTCGCGCCGGTGTCGACCTTGATGCCCGGTACCACGCCGATCTTCGCCAGATACTGCGGAAACGGCGTGCCGTCCTTGGTCTTCTGGCGGATCGTCTCGTCGTACATGATCACGCCACTGATGTGGTCGGCCGCACCCGGCGTCGTGAACAGCATCTCGCGGTAGGTGCGCCGCGCCTCTTCGGTCGACTCCAGCTTGATGGTGTCGAAGCGCTTCTTGATCGTGCCGCTGGACTCGTCCGCCGCCAGGATGCCCTTGCCCTTCGCGACCATCGCCCGCGCGATCGATTCCAGTTCACTGCGATTCATGACCTGCTGCCTCCGAACTATTGGGAACGGGCTCGCGGCGTGCGTGAAGCGCACGGACGCAATCGAGCCTCACGTTTGGGGGCGCGTAGGATAGCAAAATCATTTCCCTACAGCCGGTCCTCATTGTTGTTGCCGCACGACACAGGGCATGGACGCCATAAGACCCGCGCCGCGGCGATTTCGTTCCGGTTGTATTAGGACTAGAATGGTCCCATATGAGGAAGCACCCATGCTCCGCATCAGCAAACTGACCGACTACGGCACCGTGATCCTGGCCTGCCTCGCGTCGCAAAGCGACCGGCTGTGGACCGCCGCCGAGGTGGCCGAACGCACTCGCGTCGGCCTGCCCACCGTCAGCAAGCTGCTGAAGAAGCTGCAGCGTACGGGCCTGGTGATCTCGACGCGCGGCAGCCACGGCGGCTACCAGCTCGCGTGCCCGCCGGGCGAGATCAGCGCGGCGCGCATTCTCGATGCACTGGAAGGTCCGTTTGCGATCACCGAATGCAGCGGCCAGCACAGCAACTGCGGCATCGAATCCAACTGCCGCGTCGGGCACGTCTGGCAGCGGGTGAACGGCGCAATCCGCCGTGCCCTCACCGACATCACGCTCGCGCAGCTCGCAGGCCTCGAGCGCGGCAGCTCCACCAGTGTGCCGCTCACCCGGCTGGTGCGCGCTCCGCACGAATAGCCAGCGAACGTCGACATCTCAACGCCATGTCCAGCAATCCACACGACGAATCGCTCGAAGCGCTGATCGCGCAGAAGTACCAGCACGGCTTCGTCACGGACATCGAAGCGGACACCGTGCCGCCCGGCCTGGACGAGGACGTGATCACGCTCATCTCGCGCAAGAAGGGCGAGCCGCGGTTCATGCTCGACTGGCGACTGAGGGCCTACCGTCACTGGCTGACGATGCGGGAGCCACACTGGGCGCACCTGCGCATCGCGCCGATCGATTATCAGGCGATTTCCTACTACTCCGCGCCGAAGTCTCCGGCGGACGCGCCGAAGAGCCTCGCGGAAGTCGACCCCAAACTGCTCGCGACGTACGACAAGCTCGGCATCCCACTGCACGAGCGCGCGCGCCTCGCGGGTGTCGCCGTCGATGCGGTGTTCGACAGCGTCTCGGTCGCTACCACGTTCAAGGAGCGCCTGGCGAAGGCTGGCGTCATCTTCTGCTCGTTCTCCGAAGCGGTGCAGAAGCATCCGGCACTGGTCGAGAAGTACCTCGGCACGGTCGTGCCGTACACCGACAACTACTTCGCGACGCTCAATTCCGCCGTGTTCACCGACGGCTCGTTCGTGTTCGTGCCGAAAGGCGTGCGCTGCCCGATGGAACTGTCGACGTACTTCCGCATCAACGCGGCCAAGACCGGCCAGTTCGAGCGCACGCTGATCGTCGCCGAGGAAGGCGCATACGTCAGTTACCTCGAAGGCTGCACGGCGCCGATGCGCGACGAGAACCAGCTGCACGCAGCAGTCGTCGAGCTGGTCGCGCTGGAGAACGCGCAGATCAAGTACTCGACCGTGCAGAACTGGTATCCCGGCGACGAGCACGGCCGCGGCGGCATCTACAACTTCGTGACCAAGCGCGGCGAGTGCCGCGGCGCGAACTCGCGCATCAGCTGGACGCAGGTGGAGACGGGCTCGGCCATCACCTGGAAGTACCCGAGCTGCATCCTGACCGGCGACAACTCGGTCGGCGAGTTCTACTCGGTCGCGGTCGCGAACAATTACCAGCAGGCCGACACCGGCACGAAGATGATCCATATCGGTCGCAACACGCGCAGCACGATCGTCTCGAAAGGCATCTCCGCCGGCCACGGCCAGAACAGCTACCGCGGTCTCGTCAAAGTGCTGCCGAGCGCGCTGAACGCCCGCAACCACACGCAGTGCGACTCGCTGCTGATGGGCGACAAGTGCGGCGCGCACACGTTTCCGTACATGGAGGTGCGCACGCCGACTGCGAGCGTCGAGCACGAGGCGACTACCTCGAAGATCGGCGACGACCAGCTGTTCTATTGCCTGAGCCGCGGCGTCTCCGAGGAGGACGCGGTCAACATGATCGTCAACGGCTTCTGCAAAGCGGTATTCAAAGAGCTGCCGATGGAGTTCGCGGTGGAAGCGCAGAACCTGCTGGCGGTGAGCCTGGAAGGATCAGTCGGATGAGCATGCTGAAGATTGAAAACCTGCACGTACGCGCCGGCGACAAGCAGGTGCTGACCGGCCTGAGCCTCGAAGTCGGCGCCGGCGAAGTGCACGCCATCATGGGTCCGAACGGCTCCGGCAAGAGCACGCTGGTCCAGGTGCTGGCCGGACGCGAAGGCTACGAAGTCACGGCCGGCTCGGTGAATTACCAGGGGCGCGATCTGCTGGCGCTGCCGCCGGAAGAGCGCGCGCGCGAAGGCGTGTTCCTCGCGTTCCAGTACCCGGTCGAAATCCCGGGCGTCAACAACGTCTACCTGCTCAAGGCGGGACTGAACGCCGTGCGCAAGCATCGCGGCCTGCCGGAGCTCGACGCGTTCGAGTTTCTGTCGATCGTGCGCGAGAAGATGAAGCTGATGCAGATGGACGAGAGCTTCCTGAACCGCGCCGTGAACGAGGGCTTCTCCGGCGGCGAGAAGAAGCGCAACGAGATCCTGCAGATGGCCGTGCTGGAGCCGACGCTCGCGCTGCTCGACGAAACCGATTCCGGACTCGACATCGACGCGCTGCGCGTCGTCGCGAACGGCGTCAACAGCCTGCGCCGGCCGGACCGCGCAATCGTGATGGTCACGCACTATCAGCGGCTGCTCGAGTACATCGAGCCCGACCGCGTGCACGTGCTCTCGGGCGGCCGCATCCTCAAGAGCGGCGACAAGTCGCTCGCGCTGGAGCTGGAGAAGCGCGGCTACGACTGGGTGAAGCAGGAGGCGGCGGCGGCATGAGCGTCGTCACGCTGCAGGAATCGCACCCGGCCGGCGAACGCTATCGCGCCGCGTTCGACGCCCGCTGGTCCGCGAACGACGCGGCCACCGATCCATTGATCGAGCTGCGACGCGCGGCGCTGGAGCGGTTCGTCGCCGCGGGATTCCCGACGCAGCGCCAGGAAGAATGGAAGTACACGAACCTGCGCCGGCTGGAAGCTCGCACATTCGCGCCGGCGACGAGCACGGCTGTGGCGCTCGGTGCACACGAGCAGCACTGGATCGCGAATGCAGGCCTTCGCCTCGTGCTCATCAACGGGCACTGGATGCCGGCGCTGTCGTCGGTAGGCGCGCAGTTCCCTGGCATGACGGTGCTCACACTGAAGCAATGGTCCGAGCACGATCCCGCCGCCGTGGCCGCATTCATCGCGCAGACTTCGCGCGCCCAGCCGGGCGCACTGGAAGATCTCAATCTGGCGTTTTGCGAGGACGGCGTGGTGCTCGATCTCGCCGCGGGCGCATCTGCCGATCAGCCGATCTACATCGTGCATCAGTGGAGCGATGGCGCCGCGCAGCTCATGAGCAATCCTCGCGTCCTGGTCCGCGCCGCTGCCAACAGCCGCTGCACCGTGATCGAGCACTTCGTCGGCGGCACTGCCGGCGAATGCTTCACCAACGCGGTTACGGAAATCGAGGTCGCTGCGGGCGCCAGCGTCGAGCACTACCGCATCCAGCAGGAATCGACGCGCGCGTTTCACATCGGCCACGTCAACGTCCGTGTGCAACAGGACGGTCGCTATGCGTCGCACGACATCGCGCTGGGAGCGAGCCTCGCGCGGTTGAATCTCGGGACGATCCTGCAGGGCACCGGCGCGCACGTCGCTCTCCACGGACTGCTCGCACCGCTCGCAAACCAGCACCTGGATTCTCATACGACCATCGATCACGCCGCCCCGCATACCACCAGCGACGAGAACTATCGCGGCATCGCGGGCGAGCGCGGCCGCGGCGTGTTCAACGGCAAGGTCATCGTCCGCCCCGACGCGCAGAAGACCGACGCGCGCCAATCGAGCCGCAACCTGTTGCTCGCCGCCGGCGCCGAGATCGACACGAAGCCGGAGCTCGAGATCTACGCGAACGACGTGAAGTGCAGCCACGGCGCGACGATCGGCCAGCTCGATGCTGCCGCCCTCTTCTACCTGCGCTCGCGCGGGCTCGACGCGGTCGCCGCGCGCGCGCTGCTGATTCGCGCATTCGCCGAGTCGATCTTGTCGTCGGTCGGTCCTCCGCCCGTCCGCAGTCACCTCGAAAAGCTCCTGGACGAGCGCTACCGGATATCCTCATGAGTGCCGCCATCGACTCGCGCCGCATCGACTTCGACGTCGAGCGCATCCGCCGCGACTTCCCGATCCTGCATCAGCAGGTGAACGGCAAGCCGCTGGTGTATCTCGACAACGCCGCTTCGAGCCAGCGCCCGCGCGCCGTGATCGAGGCTATCGACTACTACTACGCGCACGATCACGCGAACGTGCATCGCGGCGTGCACACGCTGAGCCAGCGCGCCACTGACGCGTACGAAGGTGCTCGCGAGACGCTGCGCGGCTTCATCAACGCGCGCAGCACGCGTGAGATCATTTACGTGCGCGGTACGACCGAAGCGATCAACCTGGTCGCGCAAAGCTACGCGCGGCCACGGCTACGGCCCGGCGACGAAATTCTGATCTCCGCACTGGAGCATCACGCCAACATCGTGCCGTGGCAGCTCGTCTGCGAGCAGAGCGGCGCGCAGCTCAAGGTGATTCCGATCTCGCAGAGCGGCGAAGTCGACTTCGCGGCATTCGAGCGGCTGATCGGGCCGCGCACGCGGTTGCTCGCGCTCGCGCACATCTCGAACGCGCTCGGCACGATCGTGCCGGTCGAGAAGTTCATCGCGCGCGCGAAGGAGTTCGCGGTTCCCGTGCTGCTCGACGGCGCGCAGGCCGTGCCGCACAGCGTCGTCGACGTACAGTCGCTCGATTGCGATTTCTACTGCTTCTCCGCGCACAAGATGCTCGGGCCGACCGGCATCGGCATCCTGTACGGCCGCGAGTCGCTGCTCGAATCGATGCCCCCTTGGCAGGGCGGCGGCGACATGATCCTGTCGGTGACGTTCGAGAAGACGACCTACAACCAGCTGCCGTGGAAATTCGAAGCAGGAACGCCGCACATCGCCGGCGCCATCGGCATGGCCGCCGCGGTCCGCTATCTGCAAGGCGTCGGCATGCAGCGCATCGCCGCGTACGAGCACGAGTTGCTCGACTACGCGACCACGCGCCTGGCAGGCGTTCCCGGCCTGCGCATCATCGGCACGTCGCCGCACAAGGCGTCGGTCGTATCGTTCACGATGGCGGGCATTCATCCGCACGACATCGGCACGATTCTCGACACCGAAGGCGTCGCTGTGCGCACCGGTCACCACTGCGCGATGCCGGTGATGGATTTCTTCGAAGTGCCGGCGACCGCGCGCGCTTCGCTGTCCTTCTACAACACGTTCGAGGAGATCGACCGGCTGGTCGCCGCGCTCGAGCACGCGCGCCAGCTCCTCACCTGAGTCGATCGACCGATTGCATGGACCTGAAAGACCTCTACCGCGACGTCATCGTCGACCACAACCGCCACCCGCGTAACTTCGGCCGGCTCGATCCGGCCGATGCGCACGCCGACGGGTTCAACCCGTTGTGCGGCGACCGTCTGACGCTCTACGTCAAGCTCGACGGCGAGCGCATCAGCGAGGCGAAGTTCGAGGGCAGCGGCTGCGCGATCTCGGTCGCGTCGGCGTCGCTGCTCACCGAAGCAGTCAAGGGCAAGTCGCGCGCAGAGGTGCGTGAGCTGTTCGACGAAGTGCACACGCTGCTCACGCAGCACGATGCGAGCGTCGACCCGTCCCGTCTCGGCAAGCTCGCGGCGCTGGGCGGCGTTCGCGAGTTCCCGGCGCGCGTGAAGTGCGCCAGCCTGTGCTGGCACACGCTGAACGCTGCGCTCGACCGCGCCACGGCGCCCGCCACCCCCGTTTCAACTGAATAGCTGCGAAGACTACCGTGTACCGCCACGAGCACGAACCCGTCACCCTGCATCGCGACGTCGAAGCCATCATGGTTCCGGCCGGCATCCCGGTCACGCTGCGCGAAGGCAAGACCGGCTTCATCACCCAGGCGCTCGGCGGCAGCTTCACCGTCTACGTCGAGGGCAATCTGTTTCGCATCCCCGGCAAGGACGCAGATGCGCTGGGCAAGGAAGCGCTGCTCGGGCCGGAGCTGCCGCCGGATGCGACCGACGACGACGTCAAGCAGCTGGTGTGGGACCAGATGCGTGCCTGCTACGACCCGGAGATCCCGATCAACATCGTCGATCTCGGGCTCGTGTACTCGTGCGAAGTGAAGCGCGACGAAGCCGGCGAGCGCATCGTCGAGATCAAGATGACGCTGACCGCGCCCGGCTGCGGCATGGGCGAGGTGCTGGTGCAGGACGTCAAGGACAAGGTCGAGGTCATACCGACGATCAAGCGCGCGGACGTCGAGCTGGTGTTCGACCCGCCGTGGAACCAGAGCATGATGTCGGACGCTGCACGTCTGCAGACCGGGATGATGTAGGTTCGAGATGACCTGGCACACTGTTACGGCCGCGGCCGCCATACCGCCCGGCGACTACGCGCAGATCGAAGTGGATGGCGTGCTCGTCGCCGTGTTCAACATCGGCGGCAATTTCTACGCGATCGATGACCTCTGCACGCATGACGGCGGCGAGCTGGCCGGCGGCGCGGTCGACGGCGACGTCGTCATCTGCCCCCGGCACGGCGCGCGCTTCTGCTTGCGCACGGGTGCGGCGCTGACGCCGCCGGCATACGAGCCGGTGCGCACCTACCCAACGCGTGTCGTCGACGGCAAAGTGGAAATCCAGGCCCCTGACTGAGCAGTCCCCAATGCCCGCGCGCACACTGCGACTCACGCTCGTCCGTCATGCGAAGACCGAACCCGGCCGGCCGGGCCAGGAGGACTGGGACCGCGTGCTCGAGCCGCGCGGCCAGCGCGATGCGCCGGAGATGGCGCGACGCTTGAAGCAGCTCGAGCCGAAACCGGATCGTGTCCTGTCGAGCCCGGCGGTGCGCGCGATCACGACCGCGACCATCATGGTGCGCGAGCTCGGGGTGTCCGCGCAGAAGGTGCAACAGGATGAGCGCCTGTACCTGGCGTCACCGAAAGACATGCTCGCAGTGATCCAGGAGCTCGGCGGCCGCTCGCGACACCTGATGGTCGTCGGCCACAACCCGGGCATCACGGAGTTCGCGGATCGCATTTCCGCCGAGCGCTCGGTCGACAACCTGCCGACCTGCGCCGTCTACACGCTGCAGTTCGCAATCAAGGACTGGAGCGAGCTCGCGTGGGATAGCGGCGTCGAGGCGGAGATGGATTATCCGAAGCGAAGCGGTTAGCGAAGCCGCTGCTAGTCTCCGATCGTCAACAAGCTCGCGTTGCCGCCTACCGCCGCCGTATTGATCGTCACCGTCTGCTCCGTAGCGAAACGGTGCAGGTAGTACGGACCGCCCGCCTTCGGACCCGTGCCGGACAGACCGCGACCGCCAAACGGCTGTACGCCGACGACCGCGCCGATCATGTTGCGATTGACGTAGACGTTGCCGGCGCGCACGCGCGAGCCGATGTAGCGCGCTGTCGCATCGACGCGAGTGTGCACGCCGAGCGTCAGGCCATACCCGGTCGCGTTCACCGCATCGATTACGTCGTCCAGCTTGTGCGCTTCGTAGCGCACGATGTGTACCGCCGGTCCGAAGACCTCGCGCGTCAGCTGCGCCAGCGAGTCGATTTCCACTGCGACCGGCGCAAAGAACAGCCCGCGCTCGTGCTCCGGCCCGAGCTTGCAGGCGTGGTGCCAGCGCGAAGACTTGACGATGCGCGCGGCGTGCGTGCGCAGCATGTCGCGCGAAGCTTCGTCGATCACCGGACCGACGTCCGTCGACAGCTGCAGCGGATCGCCGATGACCAGCTCGTCCATGTATCCCGCCAGCAGCGCGCAGATGCGTGGGGCAATGTCGTCCTGCACGAACAACACACGTAGCGCCGAGCAACGCTGACCTGCGCTGTTGAAGCCCGATTGCACGGCATCGAGGACTACCTGCTCCGGCAGCGCCGAGCTGTCCACGATCATCGCGTTCTGACCGCCGGTCTCGGCGATCAGGACCGGGATGGGTCCTTCGCGATTCGCCAGCGAACGATTGATCGTCTTCGCGGTTTCGGTCGAGCCGGTGAATGCGACGCCGGCCACGCGTGGATCCGCGACGATGCGCGCGCCGACGCTGGCGCCATCGCCGGGCAATAGGTGCAACACGTCCGGCGGTACACCCGCTTCCAGCAGGTACTGAACCGCGCGCGTCGCAATGAGCGGCGTCTGCTCAGCCGGTTTCGCGAGCACCGCGTTGCCGGCAGCGAGCGCCGCCGCGATCTGCCCCGTGAAGATCGCGAGCGGGAAGTTCCACGGGCTGATGCATACGAACACGCCGCGACCGCGCAGCTTGAGCTCGTTGCTCTCACCGGTCGGCCCGGGCAAACGCACGCCGGCGCCGAACTCGGCGCGGGCCCGATCGGCGTAGTAGCGCAGGAAGTCGACCGCTTCGCGCACCTCGGACAGGCTGTCTGGGATCGTCCTGCCGCCTTCGCGCCCGCAGAACGCAATCAGCTCCGCCATGCGCGACTCGAACAGATCGGCCGCGCGTTCGAGGATTTCGGCGCGCTCGGCCGCCGGCGTCAGGTCCCAGCCCGGCTGAGCGCGCACTGCGGCCGCGAACGCCGCTTCGATTGCGGCGTCATCCGCATCGCTCACGACGCCGATGACTTCACTGCGATTCGCGGGATTGCGCACCTCGGCTGCGCGCCCCTGGCGCAGCTTGCCGGAGACGATCGCCCCGCCGACCCAGCGCTCGCGCACCGCGCTCGCAATGCCGGCGGCCAGCGGCTGATACTCGAACGGATCGGCGAGATTCACGCCGCGCGAGTTCAGTCGCGACGAGCCGTACAGCAGGCGCGGCGCCGGGATGCGTGAATGAGCTTTCTGCGGCAACGCGTCCACTTCCGCGACCGGATCACGCACGATGTCGGCGATCGCAGTCTGCTCATCGACGATGCGATTGACGAACGACGTGTTCGCGCCGTTCTCCAGCAGGCGACGCACGAGGTACGGCAGCAGGTCTTCATGCGAGCCCACCGGCGCGTACACGCGGCACGGCAGCCCGACCTTGCCCGGACCGACGATCTGCGCGTACAGCTCTTCGCCCATTCCGTGCAGGCGCTGGAACTCGAACGCGCGCCCCGCCTCCGTCGCCAGCTCCATGATCGTCGCGACTGTCTGCGCGTTGTGAGTCGCAAACTGCGGATAGATCGTTGCGCCCGCGCCGATCAACTCGCGCGCGCAAGCGATGTACGACACGTCTGTGTTGACCTTGCGAGTGAACACCGGATAGCCGGCGTGCCCCCGCTCCTGCGCGCGCTTGATCTCGCTGTCCCAATAGGCGCCCTTCACGAGCCGCACATTGAGCCGCGTGCTCGCGGAGCCCGCCAGATCGCGCAGCCAGCGGATGACCTCACGCGTGCGCTTCTGATACGCCTGTACCGCGAGGCCGAAGCCATTCCAGCCCTTGAGCTTCGGCGAGCGCACCACATGCTCGATCAGCTCCAGCGACAGTTCGAGCCGCTCCGCTTCCTCTGCGTCGACCGTGAGTGCGATACCGCCGTCGCGGGCCGCAATCGCCAGCTCGTGCAGACGCGGCGCGAGCTCGGCGAGCACGCGGCGGCGCTGAGTGAATTCGTAGCGCGCGAACAGCGCGGACAGCTTGACGGAAACGCTCGGCGCGGCCTCGATCGCAGTGCCCGGCTTGATCGAGCGCGCCACCGCGCCGATCGCCTGGTGGTAGGACTCGAGATAGCGCCTGGCGTCGGCGTCGGTGAGCGCTGCCTCGCCGAGCATGTCGAACGAGTATCGGTACGCGCGATTCTCGGCCGAGACCGAGCGCTGCAGCGCTTCCTCGATCGTGCGGCCCATGACGAACTGGTGACCCATGATGCGCATCGCTTGCCGGAACGCGGTGCGCAGCACCGGCTCGCCGAGCCGGCCCGCAATGCGAGCGATGAGGCCGCGCGGATCGTGCATGTCGGCGTCGCTGGGCCGCACGATCTGTCCAGTGAGCATCAAACCCCAGGTCGAGGCATTGACGAACAGCGACTCCGCGTCGCCGAGGTGCGAAGCCCAGTCGCCGGTGGAGATCTTGTCCGCGATCAACTTGTCGGCGGTCGCGTCGTCGGGGATGCGCAGCAGCGCTTCGGCGAGGCACATCAGGATCACACCTTCCTGCGACGACAAGTCGTACTGACGCAGGAACGCATCCAGGCCGGTACGCTTCACGCGGGTCGTGCGCACGCCCTCGACGAGCTGTGCGGCACGCGCTGCGACGCGCTCACTCGTCGCCGCCGGCAGTCGCGCAGCGTCGGCCAGCTCGCGCACGATCTGTTCTTCGTCACCCAGATAGTTGCGATTGATGGCGGTAGCGATTGAAGTTGCGGACGCCGCTCGCGCGGCTGCGGGCTCGTTCATAGTTGTTCGGATAGCAAATTCTTGGGGCGGCGGGCGCGGAAGCCTACACAGGTCGGGGCGCCGATTCTACGCCGCCGCCGGCTCTCTTGATTTCTCCGCCGAAATCTCCATCGTTGGGGCTTCTCAAGCCCATACAGTGCCCTCCGGAGGCCCGCTCGTGACCGAAGCCGCTGCTGCGCTGACCGTGACCGGCGCCACCTTCATGACCGACGTCGTCGAGGCGTCCGGCCAGATGCCGGTGCTCGTCGATTTCTGGGCGCCCTGGTGCGGCCCGTGCAAGCAGCTCATGCCGATCCTGGACCGGCTGGCCGCGCAGTACGCCGGGCGCTTCAAGCTCGCCAAGGTGAACACCGAAGAGCAGCAGGAGCTGGCGCAGCAGATCGGCGTCCGCAGCCTGCCCACCGTGGTGCTTTTCAAGGATCGCAACGTCGTCGATCATTTCATCGGCGTCGTGCCGGAGTCGCAGATCCGGGACATGCTGGACAAGCATCTGCCGAAGACGGTCGACAGTCCGGTGCAACAGGCGCAGCAGCTCAAGGCGGCGGGAGACTTCGCCGGCGCGCGCTCGATTCTCCAGAACGAGCTGGCGCGCGATCGCGACAACGTCGACCTGCAAACGGGTCTCGCCGAGCTGCAGGCCCTCGACGGCGACCTCGACGGCGCACACAAGGAGCTGGAGCGTCTGCAGGGCTCGAATCCGTCGCATGCGGCGGTGAAGCGGCTCGCCGCGCTGCTGGCGTTCAGCGACGTGGTGGCGACGTACCCGGACATCCGCTCGCTACGCGAGCGTGCTGCTGCGAACCCGACGGACCTCGATCTCAAGCACGCGCTGGCGGTGCATCAGCTGCTCGGCGGCGACGTCGAGCCGGCACTGCTCGCGTGGCTCGAAATGCTGCGCGATCACCGCGGCCACAAGGATGACCTGGCGCGTCGCAGCCTGGTGCTGGCCTTTGAATTGATCGGCGAAGCCGATCCGATCGTCGGCCAGACCCGCCGCGCGATGAGCAGGATGCTCTTCTAGACTCTACTCGCCGCTTCTTCCAGCGCCGTGGCCGCGGGCGTGCCGAGATACCCGCGGATCATGCGGCGCACGAGATAGATCAGCGGGATCAGCAGGAACGCCATCAGCAGCTTGTAACCGTAGTTGACGGTGCCGACCGCGAGGAACAGCGGTATCGACCAGTGCTGCGGGCCGATTACGAACGCGATGTAGAGCACGACGAAACTGTCGATGAGCTGCGAGATTGCCGTCGAGCCGGTCGCACGCAACCACACCCACTTCTCTCCAGTCATCCTGCGGATACGGTGGAACACCGCGATGTCGATCAGCTGACCGATCAGGAACGCGGTGATCGAGCCGGCGATCGTCCACATGCCTTGTCCGAAGATGCTGGCAAACGCCGCCTGCATGTTCGGCACGCCGTGCTCCTGGTTCACCGCGACCCAGAATTGCGCCGGGACCAGCGCGATCGACAGGTACGCCGCGAGAAAGCCGTAGCTGATCAGCACGACTGTCAGCCACGAGATGAAGCGTACGCCGCGGCGACCGAAGTACTCGTTGATGACATCCGTCATCAGGAATACGAACGGCCACAGCAGCACGCCGCTGGTGAACGACAGCGAGCCGCTCTGCCCGAACAGGTTCCAGTCGAAAGGCTGCAGGCCGAGCGTGGGCTCGAGCGCGAAGATCTTCACGCCGACGAACTCGGCGATCATCGCGTTGCAGGCCAGGAACGCCGCGAGCACCACGAACAGGCGCGCGGCCCGCGAATCGAGCGGCCCGACGTGGGGCGCGGAAGCGTCGGCGGTCATTCTTTTTGTTGAAGTGACTGGTGACTGGGCAGTGGTGGCTGGCAGACTAGCATCTCCAATGATCATCATCACCGCCCTCAACGTCTACCCGGTCAAGGGATGTCGCGGCATCGCGCTCGACAACGCGCGCGTCGCTGCCACCGGCTTCGAGCACGACCGCGAATGGCTGATCGTGCGACCCGATGGTCGCTTCATGACTCAGCGCGAAGATCCACGCCTGGCGCTGATCGAGCCCGCGCTGGCCGACGACGCCCTGCAGTTGCGCGTGCCCGGCGGCGCGGAATTGCGCGTGCCGTTCGACGCGCAGGAAAAGGAAGTCGAGGTGACCTGCTGGAAGGACCGGTGTGCGGCGTTCGACGCGGGCGATGAAGCTGCGGCCTTTCTGACACGCTTCCTGGGTGCGCCCTATCGGCTCGTGCGTTTCGACGCGCGCCGCAAGCGGCTGAGCAACGCGCAATGGACGCCTGGAGTGGAGGCTCTGAACCAGTTCAGCGACGGCTTCCCGTGGCTGCTGATCTCGGAAGCGTCGCTGGAGGATCTCAACAGCCGCCTGTCGCGCAAGCTGCCGATGAACCGCTTCCGTCCGAACATCGTCGTGAATGGCTTGCCGCCCTTCGGCGAGGATCGCGTCCACGAGCTGGTAGCGGACGGCGTGCGCCTGCGCCGCGCCAAGCCCTGCGCACGCTGTATCGTGACGACGACCGATCAGGCGACCGGCACGCGCGACAGCGACGAGCCGCTGCGCACGCTGGCGAAGTTTCGCTTCGATCGTGAACTGAAGGGAGTGCTGTTCGGTCAGAACATGATTCTGATCGACGGGGTCGGCGCGCGGCTGCGCGTCGGACAGGAGCTGCAGGCGACGGGCGTCTAGACGTCGCTGCGATTCTGCACTTCGCGCGACAGGCGCCGCAGCGCTTCGCTTTCCCAGCCGAAGCCCTCTTCGCCCTCGTCATCGTCGCCGACTGCGTCCTGCACAGCCTCGACGTGCGGTGCGACGCGCCGGATCACGACGCTTTCCCAATCCTCGCGCACCAGGGTCTTCTCCGGATCGAAGTTCTCGTCGGCGTCGCTCTCAGGCTTCGGCTGCACGGGCCGCTGAATCTCGACCGTCGGTTCGGTGTCCGGATCACGCTCTGTTGTCATAACTCCATCGCCTCTTCCCACCCCACCTCAATGTGTGCGTCAAACTACCTGCGGGTCGCCGGGTCCGGAGAGGACGTAGGTCACAAGCCGGCGCGCTGCCGTCGCAAGCTGTGGAGTCCGACACGCTTCGGTGCCCAACGCCTTGTCGTGCAGCGAAGTTCCGCGAGGCAGCCGCGCTACAACTCGTCCTCATTCGCGCAACCCGGCAGCTGCATCTGGTCTTTCGGTTGCTGAGTTGCGCGCGCAGCAACCAGCTTCGGAATCAGCGTGCGGATCGCGTCGGTGGCCTCGCGACAGCGACGTGCGTCACATCCCGCAGCATCACGCTCTGCCGCGAACGAGCGCGCATCCGCGCTCAGAATGTCGTCGAGCATCTCGAGTTGCTTGATCGCCATGTCGATCAGGTCGGCGCCGGTGAGATACATCTTGGGTCCCTGGCTTCATGTGCAGCCTTGTATTTATATACAGGCCGACGCCGCGACGAAAGCTCCAGGCAGGAAATTCCAGGAAATTCAGGGTCAGTAGCCCGAGAGCTGCGCGTAGCGGTCGGCGTGATAGTAATAGTCGCCGAAAGTCTCGCCCGCCGCGCGCGCCCGCTTCATGAAGAAGCCG
>DATEML010000274.1:0-10774 GCA_035275585.1 Steroidobacteraceae bacterium
GTGAGCGTCGCCGAGGCGATTCGCGAGAGCGTGCGCGCGAGCGACATCTGCGCGCGCTTCGGCGGTGACGAGTTCCTGATCTTCGCGGCGGGCTGCGATCTCGACGCCGCGACGGAGATCGCACGGCGCATCCTCACCAAAGTGCAGTCCGGTGTGTCCATCGGCATCGACATCGCGCCGCTCAGCGAGGCCGCGTTCGAGGCGATGTACCGACGTGCCGACCAGGCGCTCTACAAGGCCAAGGGCGCGGGCCGCAATCGCTATGTGATCTCGGAGAGTTGGGCTGAAGCCCAACCTACAGCCTGATTCCGCTGTACGTCGAGCCTTAGCCCGACATGCTCCACCGTTCTCTGCACAGCGCAAGGAACCGCGCGCCGGCCTGCGACAGCGGCTGGTGCCTGCGGTAGTAGACACCGACCTGGCGTTCGATGCTGGAGAACGGCAAGCCCTCGATCGGCACCAGCTCTTCGGGCAGGTCGGTGACCAGGTCGGACACGTATGTCACGCCCTTGCCCTCGACGACGAGCGCGAGCCGCAGCTCCATGTGGCTCACTTCCCAGACCGTCGCGAAGGCGTTGCGCAAGCGGTCGCCGCTCGGTCGCCGCGCAGGTTCGTCGAGATACGAAGTGATCAGCGGCAGCGTACGCAACGTCGCCTGCGGATCACGCAGCAGCGCGTCGCGCGCGGGATGGTTGCGGGCCACCATCAGCCGGCGCGTCTCGGAAAAGCAGGAGTGGAACGCGAAATATTCCGGCATCGTGTGCAACAGCGGTCCGAAGCCCAGCTCCCAGCGACCGTCGCCGACGCCATAGACGATCTCGCGGCTCGGCGCGACCACGACCTTGAAGCGCGTGAGTGGATTGCGCTCGGAGAATTCCCGCAGCAGCGCGATACCGAAGCGTGCATTCGCGGCCGGCGACAGCGCCAGCGACAGGGTCGAGAGCGCGCCCGACCTGATCTGCGCGATGTCGGCGAGGGTCTCGCGCTCCTCGTTCATCACCGTTTCGGCGAAACGCAGCAGGCGAATGCCGGCCTCGGTCAGCTGCGGCGGATTGCCCCGCCGCAACAGCACGGCGCCCAGCCGGTGCTCGAGATTGGCGATTGCCTGGCTGACCGCCGATTGCGACAGATCCAGCCGCTCGGCGGCCCGGCTGAAGCCGCCAGCTTCGACCACGGCGTGAAAACAGCGGATCTCGTTACGCTCGATCTGCATGGGCGGATTGTAGTTCACAGCCGCTGATAGCTGCATCGCGGCGACTAATAGGATCGCGGCTGCCGATAGGTGCATCTTGGCCACGGTATCGCATGCGCGCGCGGCGAGTCGTAGCGTAGCGAAAAGGTCTACAGCCGGAGTCAGGTCATGAGCGATTCGGTGCAGGTTCACAAGGGTCTCGAAGGGGTCGTCGCCGACACGACGGCGGTGTCGCTGGTCGACGGCGAGGCCGGCCGCCTCTACTACCGCGGCCAGCCGATCGAATCCCTCATTCAATACAGCTTTGCCGAGGTCCTGCACCTGGTGGTGTTCGGCGCGCTGCCCGACTCCCAACGTTTACAGGAAGTCGAGGAATACCTGTGGACCGCCGGTCGTTTGCCGCCCGAGCTGGCCACGTCGCTGCGCGAGTTGGCGCGTCACGGCGAGCATCCCATGGCGACGCTGCAATCCATAGCGCCGCTCCTCGCGCTGGAGCCGCCCGCCGTCAGCCTCGGCCGCTCGGCGCTCGAAGAAGAAGGCCTGCTCGTCGCGGCGCGTCTGCCGGCCGCAATCGGCCTGATTCATGCCGCACTCGAAGACCACCTGGAGCGTCCTTATCCGAGCTCGCGTCGTTACGGCGAGCGCTTTCTGCAACTGCTGCATGACGTCAATCCGACGCCCGGGCAGGTGACGGCATTCGAGGTGACGCAGATCCTCCAGCTCGACCACAGTTTCAACGCCGGGACGTTTGCCGCCCGCGTCGTCTCATCGACCCTGGCGCCGCCGTCCGCCGCATTGTCGGCCGCAATCGGGGCGCTGTACGGACCGCTACACGGCGGCGCCGATCAGCACGCGCTGGAGATGGCGTTGGAAGTGGGCGATCTGCACCAGGCAAGCGCGTTCGTCGCGAATTGCCTCGCGACCGGCCGGCTCGTGATGGGCATGGGCCATCGCGAATATCGGGTCGTCGATCCGCGCGCGCGCATCATCCGCACGACGGCGCAGCAGATCGCGACATCCGGGCAGCCGAAGCAGCTGTTCGAGGTCCTGGCGGCAATCGACGAGGCGTTCGTCGAGCAGACGCGCAACCGCAAGCGCTCGCTGCGCGCCAACCTGGAGTTCTACAAGGGGGTCGTCTATCTCGCGCTCGACATCCCGAAGGAATTGTTCACGGCCTGCTTCGCGGCCGCGCGCGTCTTCGGCTGGGTCGCGCACGTCGTCGAGCAGCGGCAGGACAATCGCCTGATCCGGCCCACCGCGCTGTACGTCGGTCCGAAGCCGCAGCTCGCGGGGTCCCCCGCGGAATCGCCCCACTGAGCTCAGAACCCAGTGGACGCGTGCGCGATTTCGTGGGGTGCCCTAGCATAGGTGGCATGGAGACGATTCAGTGGGCTGATTTCGAGCGCGTCGAGCTGCGCGTCGGAACGATCCTCGAAGTGCTCGACTTTCCCGAGGCGCGCAAGCCGGCCTGGAAGCTGCGCATCGATTTCGGGCCCGAGATCGGCATCCGCCAGTCGAGCGCGCAGATCGTCGCGCTCTACGGCAAGGACGAGCTGGTCGGCCGCCAGGTGATCGGCGTCGTCAACTTTCCGCCGAAGCGCATCGGCCCGTTCCAGTCCGAAGTGCTGGTCACCGGCTTTCACGACGCAGAGGGCCGAGTCGTGCTGGCGCGGCCCGAGCGGCCGGTGCCGAACGGCGCGAAGCTGCTGTAGCTATACTCGACGGATGCAGTTTTCCGAGATCCTGAGCTCCGTCGCTTCCGCCGGCGATTCGCAGTTCCGCATCAAGGTCACCGACGATTGGGGTCAGGGCCGCGCGACGTTCGGCGGCCTGATCGCGGCCGCGGGCAATGAAGCGATGCGCCGCCTCGTGGCGAGCGACCGTCCGCTGCGTTCGTTGCAAACGACGTTTGTCGGTCCAGCCAGCGCCGGCACCTGGTCGATGCATGCGCGAGTACTGCGCGTGGGCCGAGCGGTGACCCTCGCGCATTGCGACATTCTCGATGGCGATCGAGTCGCGGCGATCCAGGTCGGCGTCTATGGCCTGGCGCGTGCCTCGGGCGTCACGGTGCGGCCGCCGGTGGCCGAGGCGCCGCGCAAGGTCGACGAGATCAACGAGATGCGCTTCCAGCCGGAGCGCTCGCCGCCGTTCCTGCAACATTTCGCGCATCGCTGGGCGCTCGGCGCGAAGCCGTTCTCGGGCGTGCGCTCGAATTCGATCTGCTTCATCCGTCACCGCGATCCGTCGCCGCTGACGGAGTCGCACGTCGTCGCGCTCGTGGACTGCATCCCGACACCGGCGTTGTCCATGCTGACCGCGCCCGCGCCGGCCAGCTCGCTGGTGTGGAACCTGGAATTTTTCGAGCACGAGTTCGCGTTCGGCTCGAACGAATGGTGGCGCATCGACACCGACGTCGACGCGGCGACCGAAGGCTACGTCAACCAGACGGGCCTGTTGCAGGATCCGCGGGGGCGGCCGGTCGCGCTGTCACGCCAGGTGTTCGCAGTTTTCGGTTGACTCTCCTGTAACCGGAAGTGGCAGCATGCGGGTCCACGCCGTGAAGGTCCGAGCATGACGAACGTTCGCGAAGGCGGCTGCCAGTGCGGCGCCATCCGTTACCGCGCGGAAGGCGAGCCGCTGCTGACTGCGCTCTGTCACTGTGCAATGTGCCGCCGCGCCAATGCCGCGCCCGCAGTGGCGTGGGCGATGTATCAGCAGTCCCACGTCACTTTCCTCAACGAACAACCGGCGACCTATGCCTCCTCGGCCGAGGCGCGCCGCGGTTTTTGCGCTCGCTGCGGTACGCACGTCTGCTTCACCGCGACTTTCCTGCCAGGCCTGATCGATCTGACGATCGGCAGCTTCGATGCGCCGGAGACGCTACCGCCAACGTTGCACTACTGGGAATCGAAGCGACTACCCTGGCTGCATCTCGCGGACGAGCTGCCGCGCTACGCTGAGTTTCCGCCGTCTTGATGCCGATCGGAAAATTCGCCCGCGCCTGTCGCTTGTCGGTCAAGGCGCTGCGCCACTACGACGAGGAGCGGCTGCTGCGTCCCGCGCACGTCGACGAACGCACGGGCTATCGTTACTACACCCGCGAGCAAGTCCGCGACGCCGTGACTATTGGCATGCTGCGCGGACTGGGCATCGGCATCCCGATCATCCGCCGATTCCTCGCCGGTAGCGCGGCCGAGCGCGCCGCGATTCTGCAGACGGAGGGGCAGCGCATCGAGCGGGAAATGGCGCAGCGTCGCTTCGCGCTCGACGCGATTGCGCGCTGCGGATCGACCGGCACACTCGCGCCGTACGAAGTTGCGATTCGCCGTATGGAGCCGCTGCAGGTCGCTGAACGGTGCGTCGTCACGAATGCAGAAGACATGATCGTCGATACGACAGCCTTGATCTACTCGCTGTTCGACGAGTTGCGCACCGCTGGTCGCGATGTCGTGTCGCCGGTGTTCTGCATGAATGACGACTCCGCCTCGGAGGAGCACATCGTCGTGCACGCATGCGTGCGAGTCATGCTGCCCGTGCCCGAGCTGCCGCAGGCGCGCGTCGTGGAGATGCCTGGCGGCGAATTCGCGACTGTCATGCATGTAGGACCGTACGAGGAGCTGGGGCTCGCGTACCACGCGCTCTACGCATGGGCGCAGGAGCACGGCCACGAACCGCGTGGCCTGATCCGCGAGATCTACGTCAACGATCCCGCGAACGTGCGGCCCGAGGCGCTGCAGACCGAAGTGCTACTTCCGCTTTGACAGCGCGCGCGCTCCGGCAAGAACGACTACGCCGATCGCCGCTGCGATCCCGAGTTGCAGCAGCTCACGGCCGGAAGCATTCGCGAGCAGCGCCAGGCACAGGACGCTCGCAATCACGGCGACATGGGGCCCAAGCGGCGCGACGAATCCCGCCGGCGACACGTCGGAGCGCCGGCGCAGCGCGATCAGCGCAAGGCATCCCGCGATGTACATGACCATGCGTGTGCTGGTCGCGAGCGTTATCGCCGAAAGGAACGAGCTGGCAACCGTTGCAAGCCACACGAGCGCTGCGCTCGCGACGATCGCGACGTGTGGCGTTCTGAATCGGGGATGCACGCGCGCGAGCACGGCGGGTACGTCGCCCTGTTCGGCGAATGCGAACGGCAGACGCGAAGTCGCGAGAAATCCGCTGTTGAGCGAGCCCAGCATGATCACGACCGCACCGAGGGCGATCACCTGCTCGCCGACCGGTCCCCACAGCAACACGGCTGCATCCGCTAACGGCGCCGTGCTCGCTGCCAACGCTGGCACCGCGGCGATGCAGACGATCTGCACGCCGGCGTACAGCACGAGCACGATCAGCAGCGACATGCCGATCGAAAACGGAACGTCGCGGCGCGGGTTACGGGTTTCGCCCGCGCTGACCAGGGCTGCCTCGAAGCCGACGAACGCGAAGATGCCGAGCAGCATCGCGTCGCTGAAATCTCCCGGCGGCGGCACGACTGCCGGCGCGGTCGGCCAGGCATTGGCCGCCAGAATGCCAACCGCGCCGAACCCCAGCAGCAGCGAGACTTTCAGCACGGTCAGCCCATTGCTGACGATCGTCGCCTGGCGAATCCCGACCAGGTTCACGACGCCGATGCCGAGCACGACGAGTGAGATGATCGCCACGCGCACGCCCGGCCCCTGCAGCGCAGGCACCACGCGCGCGACGTACACCACGAGCAGGTTGCAAATCGTCGCGAACGTGAGCACGCGCGAGACCCAATAGAGCCAGCCGACGATGAAGCCGGCGGTCGGTCCGAACGCCGTGCGCGTATAGAGGTAAGGGCCGCCGGTGTGGGTGAAGCGGCTGCCGACTTCGGCGAAGCAAATGGCAACGATCGCCAGCAGCACCGCGCACAGCACCAGCGCGAGCACGCTGTAGACCCCCGTGAGGGCGAACAGCTTGGCGGGCAGGCCCAGAATGCCGGAGCCGATGGTGATGTTCACCATCAACGCGACCAGATCCCAGCGGCCGATGCCGCGGACGATTTCGTAGCTCGTGTTGCTCGGCGTGGACATCGAGCGATTGTAGCGAGGTATGCTGGACGTAGGTCGGGCTTTGGCCCGACAACGATCCGGAGAGCGCCATGCGTTACCCGCTGCTCGCACTGCTCGGGGTGTTGCTGTCCTTCAGCGCCGTCGCGGCCGACGACGACACGTACCGGCTGATGAAGCTCGAACAGGATGTCCGCAACCTGGAGCGGCAGGTCCAGACACTCAACCGCCAGCTCGACGAGCTGAAGCAGCAGCAGTCTCGCGCAGGCGATCGCGGCCCATCCGCCGCGCGCTCGTCCAGCGCGCCGGCCGGCGCGAGCTCGACCGCGTGGCTCGAAGCGAAGCGCTGGGATCGCGTGCGCAAGGGAATGAGCGAGCTCGAGGTGATCGACGTGCTCGGCCCGCCGTCGTCGATGCGCGAGGAGAACGGCGCGCACGTGATGCTCTATGCGATGGAGATCGGCGCCTCGAGCTTCCTCGGCGGCAGTGTGGAATTCCGCGACCGCGCGGTCACGGTCGTCAACAAGCCAGTGTTGAAGTAGTGGGGCTCCGCCTCATGAAGGCTCCACTGATCGTCAGCCTCGTGCTCCTGTCTGCAGGTGCTCTCGCTCACGCGCATCGCAGATTTTTCGATTGATTGCGAAATACAGGACGGTGAGTGGGTAACGATCGACGCAGTGTCGAGCGGCAAGAGGTTCGTCGTGTCGGCGGTTGATCCTGCCTCTTGCGACGGCGATGCAGCGAGGCTCGTTGCGAGATTGCTGAACAGGGTCCGAGTCCCAGCCCGGTAGCGGACCGGAGTCAGGCTGAAGCGTTCATCTGAGTCACGACACCCGTCACGCCATTGATGACGAACTGGATGCCGATGCAGATCAGCAGGAAGCCCATGATGCGTACCATCGCGTTCATGCCCGTTGCGCCGAGCAACTTGTCGAGCCGCGTCGACGCCAGCAGCACGACGTAGGAAATCAGCGCTGTGATCGCGATGCCGATCGCGACCAGCGCGTAGCCCACCACGATGTGCTCGCTCATCTGCACGGTCGTCGACATGCCGATCACGACGGCGATCGAGCCCGGCCCCGACAGGCTCGGCATGGCGAGCGGCGTGAAGGAAATGTCGGCCTTGGCGCGCGCCTCTGCGCGCTCCTGGCCGGAAATCGCCGCGGTCTCCGGAAACAGCATGCGGAAGCCGAGATAGGTGACGATCATGCCGCCGGCGATGCGCAGCCCCGGGATCGAGATGCCGAAGAAGTTCATGATCAGGCCGCCCGCGACCAGGAACGCGGTGAGGATGCAGAACATGTAGATACAGGCGCGGCGGATCTGCTCGTTGCGCTCCTGCTCGCTCAGGTCGGCCGTGATGCTCATCACGAGGCCCACTGCCGAAAGCGGATTCACGATCGGGATCAGCGCACCGACCGTGCTGAGCACATAGGTCAGTCCTTCGACGAACCAGCTCATGCGCGTGAATCCTGGGTTGAGCGCCGGGCTGAAGCCCGACCTGCGGACAGCGCAGCCGGTTTGCACAGGCGCTCGAAGCCGCTCGCGATGAACGGCGCCATGCGCTGGCCGATCGACTCGAAGTCGCTCGACCTGCACAGGCCGTTCGACAGCCGGTCGATGCGGCCGGTCTGCGACAGCGACAACGTGAGCGCGCCCGACAGGAAGTGGTAGCTCCAGTACAAGTCCTCTTCCGTGGCATCCGGCAGCGCTTTGCGCAGCGCGCGAATCAGGCGGTGAATCACCGGGTCGAAGGTGCGCGCCATGGTCTCGCCGCCCCATGCCGGCGTGTTGTTCACCTGCGCGATCAGCGCGAAGTAGTTGTGCCAGCGCGGATCGCCCTCCGCCGCCCGCTCGAGGATCGGCTGCAGGAACGCGTTGATCACGCCTTCGGCGGTGATCGCGCTGCCGGCGTCACGCTCGTACACGTCGATCGAATCGATGCGCTCGCGGTTGATGATCTCGGCGCGACGCGCGAACACGGCATCGAACAGGCCGCGCTTGGTGTCGAAGTAATAGTGCAGCAGCGCCGTGTCGACCTTCGCGTCCTGCGCCACCTCGCGGATCGTCACGCCCCAGAAGCCGTGACGCGAGAAGTGATCTTCGGCGGCATCGAGAATGCGCTCGCGCATGTCGGGCGTGGCGTCGTTCTTCAACGGCCGGCCGCGGCGCGCTCTGCGCTTGACGGTCTTGGGGCGTTTCACTGCCATGGTCGGATCCTCGTCGACGGGCTGTCGCGACGCAACAGCCAGCACGATTCGCCGGGGTCAATTTCATTGCTTGGTGAATATTTGACAGCCGCGCGCGCCGCAGGCAAGCTCGGATTAATCATCAACCGATGAATAAATGCCCCGGCCACGTTCGCCGGCGCCATCCAGGGGGTCTCGTCATGTCCAGTCATGCTTGCCGCGCTGCCATCCGCTTCGCCCTCGCCGCCGCTGCGGCGTGCAGCCTACCAGTGTCCGGGCCGGTCGTGGCTGCCGAACCGGGCGCCCAGGCGGGCACCATCGAACAGGTCACCGTTACCGCCCGCCGCCGCGAAGAGAGTCTGCAGGACGTCCCGGTCGCGATCACGGCGCTCACGTCCGAGCAGCTGCTGGAGCAGAACGTGCGCACCCTCGAGGACATGACCGCCTACGCGCCGAACATCAAGGTGAACGCCGGCCGCGCCACGACCAGCACGATCAACGCCTATATCCGCGGGGTCGGCCAGAACGACCCGCTGTGGGGCTTCGAGCCGGGCGTCGGCATCTATCTCGACGACGTGTACATCGCGCGCCCGCAAGGCGCGCTGCTCGACGTTTACGACGTGGAACGCATCGAAGTCCTGCGTGGGCCGCAGGGCACGCTGTATGGCAAGAACACGATCGCCGGCGCAATCAAGTACGTGACCCGCGACATCGCCACGGAAGATCCCGCCTTCAACGTTACTGCGACGGGCGGCAGCTACGACCAGCGCGACATCAAGATCGGCGGCTCCGCGCCGGTCGTGGCGGACCACGTCTACCTTGGCGCGGCAGTCGCCTATCTGCAGCGCGACGGCTACGGCAAGCTCGTGGACGACGGTGTCCCGCGGGCATTCAACAGCGTCGGTCAGGACGTATCGGACAAGGACGTGCTGGCGGCGCGCGCCAATGCCACGTTCCTGTGGGGCGAGAGCTCGAAGCTGCGCGTGCTCGCCGACACGATCCAGGACAACTCGAACGCCGCCGGCGGCAAGCGCCTGAACAACATCGGAGCGCCGGCGCTCGACGACCGCTTCGACCAGCGCACGGACATGCCGGTCGACAGGGACCGCTTCATCAGCAAGGGCGTCGCTGCGACTTATACGCAAGGGCTCACGGACGCGCTCGACCTCAAGCTGGTCGGCGCGTACCGTGAAGGCGACGGCCGCCAGTTCATCGATTTCGAGGAGCTGAACGCCAATCTCTTCCAGGTGCCGGCCGAATACGGCGACGACCAGACCAGCGGCGAAGTGCAGGTCACGTACACCAGCGACAAAGTCAAAGGTGTGGCTGGCGTGTACTACTTCGACGGCACGGCGCGCGGCGCCTTCGATGCATCGCTCGGCGCGAACAATCTCACCTCGCTGACGAAAGGCAGCGTCGACACGCAAAGCATCGCCGTCTACGCCGACACGACCTGGACGCTGACCGATCGCTTGAATCTGAACGTGGGCGCGCGCTGGAACGAAGACGAGAAGGAAGCGACGGTGTTCGTCGCGCAGTACCTGGGCCGGTTGCCGGCCGATCAGACGCTGTTCGACCAGAACAACGTGCCTGCCGGCTTCACGCTTCTCGCAGTGCAGAGCGACTACACCGCCAAGCGCACGTTCTCCGACGTCTCGCCGCGACTTGGCGTGGACTATCGCTTGAATGACAACATTCTGACCTACGCGGGCTACAGCGCCGGCTTCAAGAGCGGCGGCTTCGACATGCGCGGCAACCAGGCCGCGAACCCGAACACGACCGCGGGCTACGACTCGGAAACGGCGGACAATTTCGAGATCGGCATGAAGTCGAACTGGCTGGCCGACACGCTGCAGCTGAACCTCACCGTGTTCTACACGCCGTACCACGACGTACAGATCGGGAGCCAGCAGTTCGTCAATCTCAACGGCAATCCGACCAACGCCACCGCAGTGCTCAATGCCGGCAAGCAGCTCAATCAGGGCGCGGAGCTCGAATCGATCTGGCAGCCGCTGCCGGCGCTGACGATGGTGCTCAACGTCGGCTACCTGGATGCGCAGTTCGAGGAGTTCCTCGTCGGTTGCGTGCCAGCCGCGCCGGACTGTCACCGCGACATCAGCTCGCTGAACGAGCCGATCAATTCGCCGGATTGGACGACCTTCCTCGGCGCAACCTACCGCTGGGAGCTCGGCGTCGGCGACCTGGCTGCGCACCTCGGTTACCAGTACCGTAGCAAGACCAAGGTGGCGAACACGACCCTGAGCATCACCGACCAGGACGCGTACGACATACTCGATCTCGGGGTCTCGTACACGACGGCGAGCCAGAACTGGCGCTTCGCTCTGGAAGGCAAGAACATTCTGGACGAGGAA
>DATEML010000275.1:0-2855 GCA_035275585.1 Steroidobacteraceae bacterium
GCGTGGATCTTGCGGCAGCGTACTGAGGATTTCCTGCGGTTTCGCGCCGGCAAACAGCCGCTCGACGATCGCCGCGTACTCGGACGTGAGCACGCTCTCGAGCGGATGCCCATAGTAGGCGGCTTGTCCCCACGCCGCATATGCAAGGTAGAGCGAGTGAGAAGGTGCGCCGCCTTTCAGCGCTGCCGGCAGCGACACACGCCGCAGATCGTAAGCGCCGGCGACTTGCGCGGAGCCGAGCACGAGCTTCCCCTGGCTCTCGAGCACGCGCAGCGCCGCGAGACTTGCCCAGCCGCCCTCCGAGAATCCAGACAGGAACACTGGACCGCCGGGCACGCCTTTCACCCGCTGACTGACCTCGATCATGCCGGCGACGGCTGGCCCGATCGCGTCAGCAACGTAGTAAGGGTGTCGTCCCTGGGCCGCGCCAAGCCCCGGATAGTCCGGTGCGATGAGTGCATAGCCGTTGCCCGCGAATACGATGGCGGCAGCAATACCTGTTCCGTCGAGCTGTGAGGGAACCGCGGTCCGCGTCGTGCTCGTCCCATGCTGGAAGCTCACCAGGCGCCGCGGCACGACGTCGCGAGGCAGCGCCAGCAGACCACTCAGTTGAACGGCTTCGCTGCCTGTGCCCAACGTGTATTGCATGCGATAACAATCGACGGAGTGGCTCACGGAGATCCCGTCGACTCCGGCAAGAGTCAGCAGCAAGCGCGCCTGCAGCGTCGAGATGGTTTTCAGCGGCGTGAGCTGCACTTCCGCCGGCGCTTCGATCGCTCGCGGATGCATGCACCCGGCGACCAGTGCGACTGTCGCGACCAGACAAGGCCAGAAGATGCGTGTCATCTGCGGCTCCCCTGGACGCAGAATCTATCAGCATGTTCAGGTCATCGCAGCGCCATCATGAATGGAATGACGGCCAGGCGCGCGGCACCGGTCGCCACGACGATGTCCGGGAAAAGGTTCTCTTGAAGCCGCCAGTAGAGCACGATGACCATCGCCGCGTATGAAGCGACGCCCCCGATGCAAGTGTGGCGGACGCATCACGGGCAGACTGCGACTTGCGTAGCGCTCGGCAGTTGAGGAGCTGCAACCGCAGGAGGAAGATGAAGCTCGGAGGCTGCTACTCACCCTTGCTGGGACGGAGATCGATATGAACACTTCTGTCGGCGTGATCGTGGGAGTCGGCGAGGGCAATGGTGCGGCGCTGGCGCGAGCATTCGCGAAGACGGGCATGACCCTGGCGCTGCTGGCACGGCAGACGCAATTCACGACAGAGCTTGCAGCGTCGCTGCCGAAGGCGCGCGCCTATGCGTGCGACGTGTCTGATGCCGCGTCGGTGGCGGAGGCCTTCGCTCGAATCAGGGCCGAGCTCGGCGATCCAACGACAGTCGTCTACAACGCCGGCTCCGGCGTGTGGGGCGACGTCGAGAGCATCAGCCTCGAAGCATTCGAGGCCGCATGGCGCGTGAACGCTTACGGCGCGCTCGCGGTGAGCCGCGAGGTCATCCCGGCCATGAAGGCGGCGGGATCCGGCAACATCATCTTCATCGGCGCGACCGCCTCGCGACGCGGCGGAGTGAAGACGGCGGCATTCGCTCCGGCCAAAGCGGCGCAGCGCAGTCTCGCCGAATCGATGGCGCGCAGCCTTGGGCCAGCTGGCATCCATGTTGCCCTGATCGTGGTTGACGCGGTTGTGGATCTTCCCAGGACGCGCCGGGCCATGGCTGACAAGTCCGAGAGCTTCTTCCTTCAGCCCGACGAGATGGCCGCGAGCGCTGTGTGGCTCGCGCAGCAGCCGCGCTCTGCGTGGACGTTCGAGATCGAGGTCCGGCCGTTCGGCGAGAAGTGGTGACGCGGCCGCTACTTGGTTTTCAGGAGCCGCGACCGCTATTGGTCTTGCGCTGTTCCGCCGCCAATTTACGAGTTCGCGGGAGATGTGCCTTGCGCTCTATGGCGCGCTGGAGCAGCAGCGTGGCCATTTCATCGCGAGCATCCCTTTCGCTCGTGCCAGGCGGAAACTTGAAGACTTCGGTCTCGTCGAAGGGATTCTTCAGCTCGACGTAGCGCATTTCTTCGGGTGCGGCGACGCTCGCGATTGGTGCGGGCGGCGGCGGGCTTGGCGGCGCGATGACGACCGGTGCGCTCGGCGGGGTACGCAATTCGGATTGATGGAGCGCGGCCGCAGCTGCAATCGTGCCGGCGACGGCCATTCCACACAGAATCATCAGCGGCGAGCGCACGAGCTTCGCGCGCGCGGCGGGCGCATCCGGCGCAACTTTCGCGGATAGCTCCGTTGGCGCATGCGGCGGCTCTGCCGCCTGCAGCGGCGCCAACTCGCGCAATTCCTGAGCGTCCATTTCGGCCTCGACAGCGGGCACCACATCCAGGCCGCGGTACAGCTGCTCGAGGAGGTCTTTGCCGCTCATTTCCTTTTCAGCCATCGGGCACCTCCGACTGCGCAGCGTACCCGATGATCCGCCGCGCTCATGGCGCCCATCGCGCGATTTCGCGGATGCGAGCGGAAATTGCGAGTGCGATCACGCTTCGCATGTCACATAACATCGCGGCCCGCTACGCCGGCTTCGTCATGTGCCTTGACACGTATATGCCTAACGCAGTATATACGTTCCATGGAATCCACATTCTCCATCATTGCCGAGCCGAGCCGCCGCGCGATCCTCAGTCTGCTCGCGTCCGCGGAACAATCCGTAGGCGATATCGAAGAGCAGCTGCGCATGCCGCAGCCTTCGGTATCCAAGCACCTGCGCGTGTTGCGCGAGGCGGGCTTCGTGGAGTCGCGCGTCGATGCACAGCGGCGCCTGTACCGCATCAAGCCGGAGCCCCTCATGGAA